>JBGTNW010000017.1:0-24549 GCA_041742865.1 Phormidesmis sp. | reverse complement strand
GCATATCTCATATTTCTTTAAAGGCTGATCAGTTAGCCGCCCGGCCCCTTCAAAAACATTTAAACAGCGCCTAGAAGGCTAACCCTTCAAATTAAGTATGAGTTTTCGCTGAAAAAGTACAAACGTGGTGAGTCACCTATTCGATTAAAGATTCAAATTCATAAGGTTTGAATCCACGCACTTTAAGCGTTTCACCACAGGCAGCGGCTTCGATACCAGTCTGTCAGTTGTTGACCAATAACATAAGATTTTTAATAACATAAGGTTTTCAAATGTTGCATATCAGCATTTGAAAACCTCATCTGCCTCAATAAACTTCTGATCTAAAGAGTAGAGGGGCATCAAATGTATTTTTTTTACAGAATTGCTAACGCTTTAATATAAGAGCGTCTTAGAAAACATTTTGGCTATCTAAACTCACAGCATTTTCAGCATGATTGAGTCCCTGACTTCTTTCCGACTGCCCATACCTATACTCTCCTCGAAATTTTCTCATCGAAATTCGCTGCCGTTTATATTTCGACAAGGCCCTTCGACACAACAATTCAAATCTTTAGTTAGGAACCCTACCATGCTAAAAGAAGCCCGTCAATATTCTCTAGACTTTATTCAAGACGAAGTTCGAGCTTTGGTCACCAAAGGCTCCCTTGGTAAAAGTAGTCAAATTTTTTCGCTGTCACGATATTTTAGCGATCGCGAATGGCCAGAGGTAGAGCATATCCTAGAAACCCACGACTACCTTTTAAGAGATCATATTTGCGACTTAATTGGCAAAGAGACGTGGGCTAACGACTAGCTCGACTCTAGGTTGAAGCATTCAGGCCGAAACATCGAGTTTCTCTAGCAGTAGAAAAGACTAGAGTTTTGGCTGTGGATAAAGGTTACGTGAGTCGTTGAGCCTCGTTCAAGTTGCTTATTCGCTCTTAGGGATATCGGTTTCTTTTGAGCGGTGGCTTTTCCAGATTTGCTTCGCCGATTACATAAGTGATCTCTCGAGGTCTATCGACTTTCTTAGAAGCTTGCCTGAGCTCGAAGCCAATGACGTGGCCATCTTCGTCATAGTCTAAGATCAATCCTGGCGCTAGCTGAGCGGTTTCTTCAATCGAGGCGACACTAAATGAAACCTGCAAGATATCTCTGTCTGGATCGTAGACCACTTTCATAGATCGCTTTTGTAAAAAGGTTATAGAGGAGAGCTTTGCGGCTCGCTGATCACCTTTTAATCATAGGGTCATAGAAACCTAAAAGGGCAGTTTTTTGTACAAATGTTAGGTGTTTTTGTGCGGGTTTTATCGTTTGGCTCAGCCCAGCACTTGTGTTGAAAAGCCCAGAAAAAGTCTCTGCGAAAGCATTCGAGAACGTATGTGGGGTTGTATGGTTAGGGATAGCCTAACCTAACCACGTACGTATTGGACTTAATCTGTCGCTATGTCTCCTTCAACTATCCGGCCTATTGGCGTCTACGTTCTTTCTGGACTGTCTTTTAGTAACCCCGCTGTTAATGCCGGATCATCGTATTTGCTGGCGATCGATACGCTGCGAGGCTATTTAGTCAAAATTGATCCTCACAGTGACAACACAACTATTCTCAACCCTCACGCGGTGACTGAGTGGATAGGAGCAACTGGGCTAGCCGTATGGGAAGATACTATTTGGTTTGCCCGCGAGGAGTATGTTTTTTACTGTAACTTCAATCGCGAAACGCTTGAAGTTTCTGCACCCACTGCGTTTACAAAGCTGATTTATCCAGCTAACGGCGTGGCTGTTTGGGCATCACAGGTCTATGTGAGCTGCCAAAAATCTGGCTATATTCACGTTTTTGATCGCCATAGCGGTAAATCTGTGCAAAAGCTGGCTCAGCCCGGTGTGGGCATCGAAAATATGACGGCAACGGCAGAATCACTGTGGGTGTGCGATCGCGCTGAACAAAGCGTCTACTGCCTAGATCGCGCGACAGGCAACCTCCAATTGAGTGCGCTAACCCCGTTTGCTGTCCCGACCGCTATTGCCTTTCAGCCTTCAGCCGAAGAAGGCACCCCGCCGATTTGCTACATTGCCTACGCCGATGAAGAACCTTATATTCGCGATGATCCTAATGCTGAGTCGCCCTATCAGCTGACATTTCGCGATCGCACCTTCATCCACCCGCTTTACTTCCAACACAACGCCGACGAGCACTACACGCTTTCTAATGGCTACCGCATAGAGCTATCCTACGTCGAAGAGCTGCTGCCCTTAGACGACGTGCCGACCCTGACCAATGTTGAATGGCGCATTGCTCTACCTGCTGACACCGCTCGCCAAAAAGTCTGCAAAGTTGAGCCAATTGGCCACCCCTTCACCGAAGAAATGCAGGATGGCCAGCGCGTCGCCGTCTATAAATTTGATCAGCTCACGCCCGATCAGGCAGGATTAGTGGGTTGGAAAGCCACCGTTGAAATGTATGGCATTAAATACAGCTTCACGCCTGAAGATGTAGATCAAGCCCCGCCTTTATCGGCAGACTTTCAGCAGCGCTACCTAATCGATGACGATGAGCTAGCCATGGAGAATGAAACCATTCAGCGCGCCGCCAAAGAAGCCGTTGGCACCGAAACCAATATCCTTCGCAAAGCCCTCAAAATTCGCAATTACGTTTATGACCGGCTTTCGTACGGGATTCAGCCCAAAATTGACACTCCTGATGTCGCCTTAGCGCGTGGCACGGCTTCTTGCGGTGAATACGTCGGCATTTTATTAGCCCTCTTTCGGCTTAACGGCATTGCCTGTCGTACCATTGGCCGCTACAAATGCCCCCAAAAGCCAGAGCTGCGCAACCTCCCGCTAGAGCCAGACTTTAACCATGTCTGGTTAGAATTTTACATTCCCGGTATTGGCTGGCTACCGATGGAATCGAATGTGGATGACGTCATAGATCGCGGCCCCTATCCCACTCGATTTTTTATGGGCCTTGCCTGGTACCATACTGAACTCGGCAAGGGCATTCCGTTTACCAAGCTCAAGGCCGACAACCGACCCGAAAAATTCTCCCTAGGCAATCTCGCAATCAACCATATTCGCTTTACGATCCTAGAAGAACTCTCTCCACAATAGCTATTCACCTTCTGCTACTCACACCCCTCCCATCTCTACAACGCCCACCTCTTCAACCGCAAGTTCTACAACTTCAAGTTCTACCATGGCTCAACCTTACTCTCTCATTATCCACGGCGGCGCTGGCGCACTTGAAGATCTCAAGTATGAGGCGAGTGAATCCGAATTCAAAGAGAGTATTGCCACAATTTTAGCGGCAGGTCGGCAGCAATTAGAAGCGGGCAGTGCCGCTTTAGATGTGGTTGAATATTGCGTCAATTTGCTCGAAAATAACCCGCTTTACAATGCGGGTAAAGGTTCTGTCTTGAATGAAAACGGCCAAGTCGAAATGGATGCGGCGATTATGAATGGCTACGACCTGAAAGCCGGGGCGATCGCCTGTGTGAAGACGATTAAAAACCCCATTTCTCTAGCGCGTCAGGTTTTAGAACAAGGCGATCATGTCATGCTAGCCGGTGAAGGCGCTTTAGCCTTTGCAAAATTCTGTGAGGTCGCTACCTGCCCCAATGAGTATTTTATTACCGAAGCTCGAATCAAGCAGCTTGCAGCCGCGCAGGCCGCAGGCCGCATGACGTTAGATCACGAGCGCATTCAGCCTAGCCAAAAGCTCGGCACCGTTGGCGCAGTCGCTAGAGATATTAACAGCAATCTAGCCGCTGCCACGTCAACGGGTGGCCTCGTCAATAAGCGCTGGGGCCGAGTAGGCGACACGCCCGTGATTGGAGCCGGTGTATATGCCGATAATGAAACCTGTGGAGTCTCTGCGACGGGCTATGGCGAACAGTTTTTGCGAACAGTGCTCGCTAAAACAGTCTCTGACTTTATTTATTTCAAAGGCATGGATGCCGCCGCTGCCGCCCAGGCCGGAATTGACTACTTGGTCAGAAAGGTTCAGGGTGAAGGCGGTGTGATTGTGATTGATGCTGCGGGCCATTGTTCGGCAGCGCAATCGACCTCAGGGCTAATTCACGGCTGGATCGAACTAGGCGGTGAGGCCCACTGTCAACTCGGTTAAGTCCGGCGCTGCTGATTTTTGAGATGAATCGATCTTTGAAAGGCTAAATCATAGTAAGGGTATACTTTTCCAGTGATCCTTTATTCAACAACGCCTTTCATGAAGCCTGGTCTCTGCAGTGGAAAATTGACAAAATGGCAAGATGATCGCGGATTCGGTTTCATCCGACCTGTTGATGGAAGTCGAGAAGTTTTTCTGCATATTTCTGAAATTAAAGACGCAACTCGCCGGCCGCAAGACAACGACACAATTTATTATCGCTATGCGGCGGACTCAAATGGCAAAGTTCGAGCTTTCAACGCATTTATTTTAGGGGCAAGACGCAAATCAACGTTTTTGAGTAATCGTGCTACGCCTTTTAGCACTTCGCGCTTTCCCATAGTTGAGACAGTCTTGCTGTCACTTTTGCCCCTAACGGGAGCTATGCACTTTACAGAGACAACGCAAAATCCCCTTCCACTTGTCATTTATCCTGCTATGAGTTTTGTGACTTATACCCTCTACGCTGATGATAAGTCTCGCGCTAAACGAAAAAAATGGCGAATTCCTGAAAAAACGCTACATCTGTGTGAAATTACAGGTGGGTGGATGGGTGGATTTATCGCCCAACGAACACTGCGTCACAAAAGTCAGAAAGCGTCTTACCAAGCTGCGTTTTGGGCAATCGTTATCATTCATCATCTGGCATGGTTGTCTTGGCTATTGTTGGGAAAATCGCTATGGATTTAGCTTTTTTCGTAAGTGCAAGTTAGTCATGGCCTTAATCTGGCTTAAGACAGAAGAGATCTAATCCATCCCTTCGATAGGCGCGAAGCCCTGTCTTTGCACGTTTTCTGTGACCGTGCGCGGATCGAGAAACTGAAGCAGGTAGTCGGGGCCACCGGCTTTGGAGCCGACGCCTGAAAGCTTGAAGCCGCCAAAAGGTTGACGGGCAACAATTGCGCCGGTGATGGTGCGGTTAATGTAGAGGTTGCCGACTTCAAAGTCTTCGGTGGCTTGATCGATGTGAGAAGGGGTGCGTGAGTAGAGGCCGCCGGTGAGGGCGTAAGGGGTGTTGTTGGCAATAGCTAACCCCTCCTCAAAATTCTCGGCTTTCATCACCGCTAGCACCGGCCCAAAAATCTCTTCTTGGGCAATTGTTCCCTGCGGATTCACATCGGTAAAAATTACCGGGCCAACAAAATAGCCCTGCTCTGGCGACGGTAATTCTAACGCCAACGTGGCTTCTTCTTTGCCTGTGGCAATGTATTCTCGAATCCGCTTTTGTGCTGTCTCATCGATCACCGGGCCGACTTGAGTACTGGGTAATTGAGCATCGCCGACATTGAGCGACTGAGTAGCCGCGACGAGCCGGGCGACAAACGTCTCATAAATTGCAGCCAGCACAATCACTCGAGAGCAGGCCGAACACTTTTGGCCGCTATAGCCAAAAGCTGAATACACCACCCCCTGCACCGCCTGATCGAGGTCCGCACTTTCATCGACGATGATGGCATTTTTGCCGCCCATTTCAGCCACTACTCGCTTCAAATGCTGCTGCCCTGGCTGCAAAATCGCCGCATCTGCATAAATTTGACAGCCCACCGCTTGCGATCCGGTGAACACAATCATATTCACATCACGGTGCTTAACCAAATGATTGCCCACAGTAGAGCCCTGACCGGGCAGATACTGGAACACGCCCTTGGGAATGCCTGCTTCGACCAGAATTTCAGAGAGCTTAGCGGCAATTACCGAGGTCACCGCAGCGGGCTTGAGCATCACACAGTTGCCCGTTACCAGCGCAGCTACCGTCATTCCGGTCGGAATCGCCAGAGGAAAGTTCCAAGGCGAAATCACCAGCACTAAGCCTTTGGGACGGTAGCGGTAGCGATCAGTTTCTCCAGCTACATCGTAGACAATTTCGGCGTCTAAGCGCTCCATCTCAGCGGCGTAATACTGGCAAAAGTCAACAGCTTCTGAAACTTCGGCATCGGCTTGCTGCAAAGGCTTCCCGCCTTCAAACACCATCCAGGCATTAAGCTCATGGCGGCGCTGCTCTAATAGCTTGCCAGCGCGGCGAATAATGGCGGCTCTCTCTTTGGCAGAGGTTTTTTTCCAGGTTGCAAAGGCGGCTTTAGCAGCTGCAACCGCTTCGTCCGCTTGAGCAATCTCAATTTGGCCAATGGTGCCCACTATTTCTGTGGGATTGCACGGATTTACAGAGGCAATTTGAGCCGCTGTTGGAACAGATTCACCGTTGATCAACGGCCAGTAGGTTTGACTAAGCTGCTGCTGTACAGACTTCAGCGCGGCGGCAGCGTCTTGCCGGTGCTGCATTACTGCGTAGTCCATATCGGCAGAGAGATCGATGCGAGTGACGGGGCCAGTGACGGCATCAGTGAGCGTACCCGTAGGAGCAGCAATTGGTGCGGGCAAGACTTTTTCGTGGTCTTGATCGCCTGATCCCCAAGTCGGGACTTGTAGCAGTTCTTCAGCGGGTCGATCTTCTAAGCTCTGACGTAAAAAGGAGCTGTTGGCTGTATTTTCCAGCAAGCGCCGAATCAGATAGGCCATACCCGGAATCAGATCGCCATACGGACAGTAGACCCGTACCCGATAGCCCTGCTTAACAAGGGCAGTCGCAATCGTATCGGCCATGCCGTACAGGACTTGGAATTCAATTTGGCGTGGTGGAATATTGAGCGCTTTGGCGATCGCTAAAGCATGTCCTTGCGATCGCACATTGTGACTGCCAATCGCCGCATATAGATACTCATGGTTTTCCAACAGCAGTTGGGTCATCCGCTCAAAGTTAGCATCGGTTGAAGACTTATGGTTGTATACAGGCGTTGGCCAATGGTTCTGACGCGCCGTAATCGTCTCTTGATCCCAATAAGCGCCTTTGACCAAGCGCAGGGTAATCGGATTGCCTCGCTTTTTGACCCACGCAATCAAATCTTTTAAATCTTGGTAGCTGTCGCGCAGGTAGGCTTGCAGGGTCATGCCCAGATCGGTGCGGCCTCGAAACTCGTCTTCCATCAGCAGATCTTTAAGCGCAGCTAATGTCGCATCCTTATAGCGATACTGCTCCATGTCGAAATGTACGGCTGCGCCAAGCTCTTTTGCGCGACGCAACAGAATGCGAATGCGATCGCTCACCTTCTCACGCGAACCTTCCACATCCAACGGATCAAACTGCGAATAGAACGCCGTCAGCTTCACCGTCACCTGCACCTTTGGCAGATCGACGCCCGCTGCTGTATCAATTTGCGGCACCGTTGACCACTGCTTTGCCGCTGTGGTGAGCTGATCCATCAGGTTCAAATACTGATCGAGGTAGGCTTGCGCTTCAGGCTCGGTGACCACCGCTTCACCGAGCAAATCCATCGTAAAAGTCATCGACTGCTTGCGAAGGCGCTCAATGCTCTTGAGCGCTTGGGTTAAATTTTCACCCGCTATGTACTTTCTAGCCAGCGTTTCGACCGCGCCTGAAAGCGTTGTCGCAGCTACGTTTGCAGGCATCGACTGCGGATCGGCAAAGTTCAGCAGGCTCTTGAGCGCTTGTGGCACTTCAACGCTTTTGTCGCCCAAATATTCCTGTAAATGGCGGGCAATTTCGGGCTTGCTTCGCAGCGCGGGTAGGCAGTCAATTAAACGAAACATCTGCACCCGCAGGCCCGGATTTTCCATAGTCCAGCCCAGTAGCTTATCGTCCCATTTGAGCTGATCGCGCATTTTAGAAAAGAGCGATCGCTTACCTTTACTATCCGCTAACAGCTCACGGGCGATCGCCTGAGTCTGATCTTCATAAGCGTTACCCGCTGCGGCTTCACTAGCCATAGCGGTGGGACGAGATGCATTGATAACCATTCCAAAGTCTCCTACAGGGCTCAGATGACCGGCCAAAATAGCGCTACCAACGTCTGCTAGCCAATCTATTCTATCGATTTAATTGAAGGTTCAGCTGAGAATTAAGCTGAGCTATGTGTCACTGTTATTGTCGATCTATTGTCAATTTTTACCAGCGCTTCAGTCCGGTTCCAGTGAAGCGCTAGTAAAAAACCGTGAGAGGCCCGTTAAGAAACGGCCGAAGGAACTGAGCCTGCACCATTGAGGGCATTGGTGTGGGCATTGGCGTAGGCATGAGCATGACCAGGTTTAACATTAGCGGTTCTTTCCGCTAAGGCCACGCCCGCATAAGCGGTCCCTCGAGGGCCAGCAGAAATCGGCTCACTGGCCAATTTCGTCCCTTCAGAAATCGGATTACGGGCCTTGATCAGAGAAATTGCTAAACTCACACTTTCGGGCAAAATCACCACTAGCGCGCCTTCAGGCGCATTGTCCAAAGCCCGCTCAATGGCTTCCGTTTCGTCCAGCAGGGTTTCGTAATCGCCCTCAAAACTGCCGGCTGGCGCTTGGTCAATGCCCTGGGCAATCAGCGCCGCAACTTCGCCTCGGCCTCGGCCTCGGCTGTCATTATCTTCCTTGATAACAATGCGATCAAACATGTCAGCCGCTAGCGTGCCTAGCTCAATGAGATCTTCGTCGCGGCGATCGCCCGGCGCGCCCACAACCCCAATCGCAGGCCCGTCCCAGTTTTTCACAAAACCACCGACCGCCGCATAGCCAGCCGGATTATGGGCATAGTCCACCAGCGCATGGAAGCGCCCTAAGTTAAACAAATTCATCCGTCCCGGAATCTGCTGCGCCGTCGATTGGAACGTGCGTAACGCAATGCGAATATCTTCTATTTTGACCCCTTGAACAAAGCCCACTAGGCTAGCCGCTAAGGCATTGGCAATCATAAAGTCGGCTTTGCCGCCCATGGTCACCGGCACGCGCTCAGCCCGCTCAATTCGCAGCAGCCAGTCTTGCTGAAGGATAGAGATATGGCCTTCTTCATACACGGCTGCAATCCCGCCGTTTTGGACGTGCGATCGCACCAGCGGATTATCCGCATCCATCGAAAAATAAGCCACTTTTGCGGTGACATGCTCAGCCATTGCCACAACGCGCTCATCGTCGGCATTTAGCACCGCATAGCCGCCCACTCTCACCGATTCGGCAATTACGGCCTTGAGCTTCGCCAATTCATCAATTGTATTGATATCCCCTAACCCCAAATGGTCTGCGGCGACGTTGAGCACTACGCCCACATCGCACTGTTCAAATGCGAGTCCTGAGCGCAGCATTCCGCCTCGCGCTGTTTCTAGCACCGCCATTTCCACTGTGGGATCTTGCAAAATCATCCGGGCACTCTGTGGCCCCGTGGTATCGCCTTTTTCTAGTAAATGATCGCCCAGATAAATCCCATCGGTGGTGGTGTAGCCAACGGTGCCATACACCTGACGGAAAATATGGGCCGTTAGTCGAGTGGTTGTGGTTTTGCCATTGGTGCCCGTAATGGCCACAATCGGGATACGAGTCGGCGATCCCGGTGGCAGCAGCATATCCAAAATCGGGCCTGCAACATTGCGCGGCACCCCTTGACTCGGGGCGACATGCATTCGCAATCCCGGCGCGGCATTGACTTCTACAATGACACTATTCACCACCCGCATCGGCTGAGAGATGTCTTCTGTGACAATATCAATGCCCACGACATCCAGGCCAATCAAGCGAGAAGCCCGCTCTGCAATCCACACCGTCTCCGGATGGATTTCATCGGTGCGATCAATAGCTACACCGCCCGTACTGAGATTTGCCGTTTCCTGCAAGTAGCAAATTTTACCCGCCGCTAAAACAGAATCTAGCGTGTAGCCCTGAGCGCTCAACAGTTTATCGGTTGTTCTATCTAGACGAATCTGCGTCAAGATATTGTCGTGGCCTTCACCCCGGCGTGGGTCGGTGTTTTCCTGATCGACTAGGGCTCGAATGGTGCGCTTGCCATCACCGAGTACGTGGGCCGGAATCCGCTCAGCGACAGCAATCACCTTGTGATTGACGACCAAAACGCGGTGATCGCGGCCTGTGTAATAGTGCTCTACAATCACTCCATCAGAAACTTCGCGGGCCTTATCATAGGCAATTTCAGCTTCTTCCCAGGTATGAATATCCAAGGTGATGCCGCGGCCGTGATTGCCATTTAAAGGCTTGACAACAATCGGATAACCGCCTAAATAATCTAGAGCATCTTCTAGATCTCGTAAAGAATAGACAACGCTGCCTTTGGGTACCGGAATACCGGCATTGCCCAGAATTTGCTTGGTGCTTTCTTTGTCACAGGCTAGCTCAACGCCTAACACGTTGCTGTAGGAGGTCAAAGATGCCTGTGCACGCTTCTGATGAATGCCGTAGCCAAACTGCAAAATTCCCCGAACGTCTAGCTCAAACCAAGGGATTTTACGTGCTTCTGCTTCTCGGACCAAAGCCTCTGTGCTGGGTCCTAGCCCAGCGGCTGTCTTCAAGTCTCTGAGATCTTCGAGATCTTTTTGCAGCTCTGTTTGGGGATAGCTGCCGGTTTCGATAATGCTTTCGCATAGGCGCAAAGCAGCTCTAGCCGCGTAGCGTCCGGCGGCTTCGTTTTCATATTCAAAGATGACTTGGTACACGCCGGGATCAGCGGTTTCACGGGTGCGTCCAAAGCCCACCGCCATGCCCGCTAAGGTTTGAAGCTCTAGGGCAATGTGCTCAATGATATGTCCCATCATCGTGCCTTCTTGAACTCGGCTGAAGAAACCGCCTCGGTTACCGGGTGAGCAAAAGTGCTCTATTAGGCTAGGCATCGCAGTGACCATCCCGTCGTAAAATCCAGGGATGGTATGAGAAGGTCGCTCAGCGAGATCTTCTAGATCCAGTCTCACAACGATTAGATTGGTGTAGCGAATACTCCAATAGTTTGGGCCACGAAGCGTTTGGGTTTTGAGAATTTTCATAAGTTTTGAGGGCAGTTAGCCTATGTGCCAATAACCTAAAGACAATTGTTGAGGGTTTCTAGCGAACGGCTAAAAAGCCGTTTAAAGAGAATGCTCAAATCTCGGATGAGATTTATTGAATAATCAGACTTCTGAATTTAGAGATACTTGATAGGGCTGACTTGTTGCAGTATTCAGTTTTATATTTAAATTGTTCGACTTTATTCGGCTTTAACAGTGGCATTACTAGTAGCGTTATTTGTCCCTTTGCATTGACACCTCCACTTTTTTGATGCGTTGAGGCACTCTAGAGAAGGGCTCGATTTTTGTAGTCATAGCGATCGCCTTGATGCAGCACATGGACCTTGAGGTTATGTAAACTGAGCGGTGACGTTTCAGTGGTTTCGGCGTAGTTGGTATGAGTGAGACTGCCGGGATCGATGATGGTAATGGTGCCTTTTCCCAGTACCTCAAAGGTACCGCGAGATGTCAGCGCAATACAGGTATCTTCGTCAATTCCAATTCCTAGCTTTTCAGGATGAGCCGCGATCGCACTCAGCAGTCGAGCCATCCGATTGCGGTTATGAAAATGCTGATCGACTAAAAGCTCAGGCACAATGCCTAACCCCTGAGTCAAGTCTACCAAACCTTGATTGGGCGATTCGCCACTGCTGCCCCCGGCAATCATTTTTTCACCCATGATGGCCGCGCCCGCACTAGTGCCAGCGAGGGCTAACCCACCTTCTTTGAGCTTTGCTTTAATGGCGCTAATTAAAAGGGTTTCGCCAATTACATCGCGCAGCCTCAGCTGATCGCCGCCGGTGATAAAGATCCCGCTACAGCCCCCAACCACGTCCACCCAGCGCTCTTCATCACACTCAGCTCGGTAGCGAATGTCAAGAACCTGAACTTGCTTCGCCCCCATGCCTTGAAATATTTGATAGTAGCGATCGCCCACAATCACAGGCTCTCGCGAAGCCGTCGGAATAATGCCGATCGTCGCATCTTCCCCACCCGCACTCTTAAAAAAAGCCGTTAAGATATCGCACGTATTGGCCTTATCTTCTGCCCCCCCAATGATCATCACCGGGTATTGGGTAGAAATATCCACCATAAATTGTTGAGCCAAACTAGATTCCAATTCCAGCATAAAGCTATACAAGGTATTTATTACAGACGGTGCGCTGAAGCAGAGCTAGAAACTGACCCACTAGCAACTTAAAGGGGAATTTAAGTTGAGCGGCTTACCGCTTCTGTTAAATTTAGTTTAAAACGCTCCTCCTTAAGCTCACCGTATCAAGAATTCCTGACACACTTTTGTATTGAATTTAACCAATTTTAGCCAGATTTAATCCTGTGTTCTGCCTGCGTTCTGCCTGCGTTCTGTTGGAGTAATTTTCAGCGTGCCGACATGGCAATGTCAGTGCGATGCCCGTGTAATGTCAACGCAACAGCAGGAAAATCACCCAATAGGTGGCTTTTTGAAGATTTTTCTGAATCATCACAAAGGCTCTATCTAGACGTAATTGCGCATTACAATATTCACCAAGTCATCAAGGGACGTGTAAAGCAATCTCGTCTCGTCCTGTCATTATGAGTCAAGCAACATGAGTCAAGCAGATCTCGCTCAATCCTTAGCAGCCCTCCATGCCGAAATTGACCAGCTAGAAGCCGCTGACGTTGCCGTTAAAGAAAAGTTATTGGCTTTGATAGATGATATCGAGAAGCAAGTGCAGGCTCCTAGTGGCCAGCTTTCTAGCAGCTCACAGCCCCAAGCTACCCAAAGGCTGCCTGAACTGATCGAGCAGTTTGAGCTAGAGCACCCCCAAATCACCAACAGTTTAAATCGACTGCTCACGACCCTCAGCGGCATGGGGATATAAGGGAACTTAATTGTTTCTGTGAATTTTTTCTCTGTGTTTTTCTCTCTGTGTTTTTTTCAGATGCCGTGGCATCGCCCAAATCGCTGCCTGCTGCCACACCAGCAAGGTTGATTACGCTGGGGCTGATATGGCGGCAAGATATCACCCGTGGTGTATAGCCACTGAGCTGCCGCTTTAATACCGCGCGCTTTAGCACTGCACTTAATAAAGTGTGCTCGCTCATGCAGTTGCTGCAAGTCTTTTGTGACCCCTTTCACCGGTGGCAACTGAATCGCCATGGGTGGCTCTGCCTGACTAACTGGCTGATAAACCGCCACAAATTCCACGATGCCCGTTCTATCTTGAGTTTTACCCTTTTGAATCGTCACAATTAGCAAATTCATCCAGCGGATACTTTTGGCCGCGTTCGCGAGCGCAGCCCGCTCATCTGCTTGAGCTGCTTGCGATTCAAGATTGAATTTGCGAGTGGCGACTAAATAGTCGAAGTTGCTCTGGGCAAAGGCGCTGTAGCGCGATCGCATCAAAGCCTCAGCCGTCGGAGCTAGCGCCTCACCCGCCAAATAAGGACCACAGCACCGCTTAAATGGCTTTTGACTATGGCACAGACATAATTCCGGCTTGAGCTGACTCATTGATTACTTTTGGTACTTCTGGCCATCTAAGCTGATTAGCCCAGGGCCATTTGCAATCGTCATTAAGAGCCCACCAATGAGCGCTAAATTTTTGAGAAAGTTACTGAGATCAGAAGGGAATGGATGAAAGACCAGTGTCGTTGGGATCAGAAATAAAATAAGTAAAATTGCGCCTATTTGAGTTTTAAATCCGAACAAAAGCGACAGGGAGCCGAGTAGGAGAAAAGTGATCGCACCAACCGCTAATAAGCTCGGCACCGGTAACCCTTGACTGGCGATCGCCGGAACAAAGTCTGCAAAGCCGAGCAGATGATTCACCCCGGCATTCAAAAAAATCAGCGCCAAGCAAACGCGCCCAGCGAGTGGTAAGTAAATCATAGAAAAGCGCTAAGTCCTTAAAGCAACTATAGAATCTTAGCGATTTTGAGTGCCGATGTCTGTGAAGGTGCCAACTCAAGGTACCAACTTTGAGTTGCCAAAGCTTAAGGCATAATGATGAGGAAAAACGCCGCATTTAAACGCCTTAACGTTCCATCTCTCATGCCGTCGCTCATGACCGCTCATGCCTAAGTCTGCTAGCATCGCCTCAAATTCAGCCGCCTCAAGTTCAGCTTTAAATGCAGCCATCCCGGCGGTACTGCCCGGACTTGAGCTGAGTCAGCAGCAGTGGGAAGCCTTACAGGCGCTTGAAGCCTTTGTCCAAAGCGACGAAAAAATATATTTGCTCACGGGTTACGCAGGCACTGGCAAAACTACCCTCCTACAGGCGCTGATCACTCGGCTTCAGCAGCAGCGCGACAGTCGGCCAATTGCCCTCACAGCCTTGAGCAATAAAGCGACTAAAATATTGCAGGCAATGGCCTATCGCTGGGGCTGCGAAGTCGATTGTATGACCTGCTGCAAGCTGCTGGGCCTAAAGCCTGTCATCGATAAAGAAACCGGCGGACAGAAGTTTGAGCCGGATCGCAATCGTCCCAAGCTCACCACCGAATACGACCTGATCGTGGTGGACGAATGCTCCATGATCAATCAAGAAATGTGGGATTTACTCGTCAAAGAAGTCTCTAGCTTGACGCAGCGCACCCAGCTTTTATTCGTGGGTGACTCGGCTCAACTGCCGCCCGTCGGCGAAACCGAAGCCCCCTGCTTTGAGGCCATTATTCACCGCAGCGATCTCACTGAAGTGATTCGCTACGGCGGCGCGATTGGCCTACTCGCTGAAGACGTGCGCACGAATTTAGCTAGGCCGACCATGCCAAACGCAAAGAGCGATCGCAACGCCGCCAACACCGAAGGCATTTTTACCCTGCCTCAGCCCCATTGGGAAAAGCTAATGCTGCGCGCCTTCACCAGCGCCGCCTACGAAAAAGATCCCGATCAGGTGCGCGTACTGGCTTATACCAATGCCCGCGTCAACTATCTCAACAACAAAATTCGCGCCGCTATCTATGGTGACAAAGCCGCCCGGTTTGTTTCGGGTGAGCGCCTCATTGCCAAAAATGTCTGCATGGGCAAAGAGCGCATTCTTTTGCAAACTTCAGAAGAATGTCTGGTGATGGAAGCTTATCTAGTGCGCTTTGAAGGCTGGCTGATATGGGAGCTAGAAATTGTCACCGAAGACCACCAAGAGCGTCAGCTCAGAGTGCTGCACGAAGATGAGCATCAGCGCTTTCAAGCCCTGATGACAGACTATTCAGAGAAAAAACAGTGGATGGCTTTTTGGGATTATAAACAGCTTTTTCACGATGTTAGCTATGCCTATAGCCTAACCGTGCACAAGAGCCAAGGCTCCACCTTTCAAGATGTGTTTGTCGATGTGCCCAATCTCATGCTGAACCGCAAAGTCACTGAGCGAAATCAGCTCTACTACGTGGCCTTTACGCGCGCCGCCAAGCGATTATTCTTGTGCCAATAACTCATTGATCAACGCGATTAGCTGATTGCAAGGTACCTATTCAGCTAATCGCAAGCTACCTTATGAAAAGTTAACTTCATCTCATTAACCCCCATGACTACTGTTGCGATTGTTTATTTCTCAGGGACAGGCCACAACAAGCTAATGGCTGAAGCGGTTGCTGTCGGCGTGGAAATGGTAGACAATGCCACCGCCAAAATTTTTAGAATCACAGGCGAACAAATCACCGCTGGCCGCTGGAAAGATGACGCCATGCTGAATGAAATCAGCAGCGCCGATGCCATTGTCTTTGGATCACCGACCTACATGGGCGGCATTGCCGCACAGCTCAAATCCTTTGTCGATACCGCTAGCAGCATTTGGTTTGCACAAGGGTGGAAAAATAAGCTAGCGGGTGGTTTCACCCACTCCAATTCGCCGAGCGGTGACAAGCAAAGCACACTGATATACCTAGCTGTTTTAGCCGCACAGCACAGCATGATTTGGATTGGGGCAGGCGAAATGGCCAACCCCGAAACGGGTATCAACCGCTTGGGCAGCTATCTAGGTGTCATGGGCAATGGCGGCGGCGGTGACAAAGATAATCCGGTCGTAGAGCCCGGTGATTTGGCCTTTGCTAAGCTATACGGTCAGCGCATCGCCAAAGCGACTCATGCCTGGGCTGCTGACAAAATGGCCTAGAGCTGTTTGAGCCGGATCGTTTCATTCTGGCCATTGTATCCGGGCAGCCACACCTAATGATCTGAGCCTAATAGTCCAAGCGCTCTAGCTGCCAACTGCCTGCGCGATTTCGGCTAGAGCGCGATCAATGTTGTCTCTATTCACCATCAAATGGGTGACCGCTCGAATTTTATGAGGCCCAGTAGCCAGCACTGCCACGCCCCTTTGAGCGAGTCCTTTAACCACGTCTTCAGCCATCGAGCCTGGTATGTCAAAGTTCACAATATTGGTTTGCACAGCGCTCGGATCGATCACGATGCCTTTGATCCCCTGTAAGCCTAAAGCCAGTCGCTGCGCATTTTCGTGATCTTCGCTGAGGCGATCACGATGATACCTTAGCGCATACAAAGCCCCGGCAGCAATCATTCCAGCTTGCCGCATCCCACCGCCAAACATTTTACGAAACCGGCGCGCCGTCGCCATTTTAGCAGCGGTGCCGACCAAAGCCGAACCGACTGGCGCACCGAGCCCCTTAGAAAAACAAACGCTGAGCGTGTCAAAAGGAGCTGCGTAATCAGCTTCACTGATGCCGGTTGCGACGCAAGCATTCCAGAACCGAGCCCCGTCGAGATGAAGCGCTAGGTGCTGACGCTGACACACTTGAGCAATCGCCGCGATCATCGCCAGCGGAAAAATTCGGCCCCCGCTACGATTGTGCGTATTTTCAAGGCACACCAGCCGAGATCTGGGAAAGTGCGGATCTTGAGGGCGCAGCGCCTGCTCCAAATCTGCTGCTGAAAAAACGCCGCCCTCACCCGATAGCAACCGACAGCTCACACCCGATAGCGCTGCTGGTGCGCCGCCTTCGTAGTAGTAAATGTGGGCTTCAGCTTCAAGAAATATTTCGTCTCCTGGCTGGCAGTGCGATCGCACTGCCACCTGATTTGTCATCGTCCCTGACGGCATATACACCGCCGCTTCTTTCCCTAGCAAGTCAGCCACATGAGCTTCCAACTCATTCACACTGGGATCATCGCCTAGCACATCGTCACCTACGGGCGCTTGCCCCATCACTCGGCGCATCTCATCTGTGGGCTGCGTCACTGTATCACTTCGCAAATCAATCATCATCATCCCCATCTAGAAGTCGCGCCATTAAAGCCTAGTGCTGATCCAAGCGCTAAGACAAAAAATTAGCTAACTTCATAGCCTCATCTCTCAGTAGAGCAAGGAATTTTGATGTATCTTTTTGCACTCATCTCCTTCTAGGTGGGCACCTTAAATCAGCCGCTCACTAGCCGTCTGAGCAATCCGTCTGACCAACTTTTAGCCTCATTTGTTCTCAGCTATGAGTTACCCGTTCCTGACCTATCCCAATGCCTACCGGATGCTGCAAAGAATGCCGCAGAGCGAGAGAGCCACATTTACTTCACTTCAAATTCAGTGTATGGAAACCGCCTTAGTTCCTCGAACTCATGCGGTTGACTTGCGCTTATCGCTGCCGCTGTTCGGTAAAGAAGCCTATCTAATGCTGGCCGTCGGCCCCAACCACCGAGCAAAGCCTCGCAATCGGCAGCCTGAAAGGATGCCTCCTGTACTATCCAGCGTCATTTCCCTGAGTCAGCCTTGTCGCAGCTATCCCAAGGCTAGTCATTTGTTGCAACGCCTGCCGATAGAAATTAGCACAACGTTTACTCTGAGCCAAATTCAGGCGATGGAAGGGGCTCTCACGCCGCGCGCGCACCTGATTGATGTGCAGCAACAGCTACCTTTTTTAGGGAAAGGCGCTTACCTGGTTTTCGCCGCTGGGCCTAACCGCAGAGCTCGGTACCATAGCAACTTACGAAACCGCAATGCTTGGGTAATGCCAGTGATTTTAGTCAGTACGGCGGTGAGTACACTTAGTCTTTTTAGTCTAATCACCCTCCGCAGCAGTCAGCTATTAGCCAAACCAGACCCTAGCTTCACGACAAAAAAAGCGTTCTACCCCACCACCGTCCCGTTCAAAAGAAATCAGCAAGAATGTGAGCAGAGCTCTCGCCAATGGATAAATGATAAATGTGTTGATAGTGAGCATGATCCCGCATTTTAAGCTTGGGTTAGGCAGTCCCTTTTTTGACCTGGGCAATCATGAATAAAAAGACTGTGTAAAACTCTGGCAGGCGACCGTTGAAAGCGCTGATTTTGTGAACCCTCTAGGCAAGATTCGGGAAAATTAGAACTATCAGCGCGCGCTTAACCCTATGAACACTCCCGTGCATCCTCAAATTCAGCGAACTTTAGCTGCCATCGTCATCACCGATGCGGTGAGCTTTAGCAAACGCATGTCGCAGGATGAAGATAGGGCGCTAGCTATCATCAATCGCGACTTGCAGCTGATTTCAGAACTGTGCGAATTCTTTGAGGGTCAGGTGCTCAAAACTATCGGCGATGGGGTGCTGATGTATTTCGTCAGTGCGGTTCAAGCGGCGGCCTGCGCGGTAGAGATGCAGAAGACTTTTGCCAGATTTGTCAAGGAGGGTAAAGCTGATGATCACTTTGTCCATCGAGTGGGGGTGCACTTAGGCGATATCTTTTTCAATCAAAAAGACATGATGGGTACTGGCGTTAATATTGCTGCTCGCCTAGAATCCGAGGCTAAGCCAGGGGCGATCTGTATGTCGCAGGTGGTGTATGACGTTGTGAAGTCAAGGCTAGAGCTAGATGCTACCTATATTGGTAAGCTGCCGCTGAAGAATATAGAGGAAGCGATCGCAGCTTATCACGTCTGGCCTTTGGGAATGCGCCCTGAAGAAACCTCAGGCGAAAGCACAGAAGCCGTTGCCCCCTTGACCATAACACCGCTTAATGAGGTTCTCAAGTTGCTTTCTGAGCATCCCAATAGCCGCCGCATTAAAAAGCTTTTGTACGGTACTCACCAAGCCACATGGGAAAACGACGAGACCGTACTAAAAAGCATTCCGCTCAAAGTGCTAATAGAGTCATTAACGGATCGCAATCCTACAATCACAGACTGTCGCCATAGCCTGTATCAAATCGTCGGCACGCTCAATCGGCAAAGCGAATACAGCCGAGTTGCCGATATTATTCTAGATAGCTTGAGCGTTTTCTATGCAGTCACATGGGGCAGTGCCTCTTTACAATCGCTTTCTGCGGCTTCTAATCATCGACCTGAGCGCTTAGTTGATGCGGCATCTAAAGAGTTAGCCCAGCAATTAGCGCACAAACCAGCTGGCAACTTGACTCATAAGTTGGCCAATCCAGATAGTCTAATTAGTCAAACAGCTAACCATCAGGCGACAGATACCTTCCAATCGCCCGCAGCGGATCTGTTAGAAGCGCCCATAATAGCGCTGTACCAAGATGTTGCTGATCGTCTTGATCAAGCTTCTGATGTGATTCGCATTAAAAAAATGCTTTATTGTCTATGCTATGACAACTGGGAAAATGAGAATGATCGCGTTGCTCAAATAGAGATGCGAACATTGATCGAAGCCTTGCTTTATCAGAACATTGACACCGTTCAAGGGTTGCAAAATCGCCTGCGGATTATCTTATTGCGCCTTAATCGCAAGGCTAAATATGCCCCGATTGCCAACATTATTTTTCAAGAATGCCAAGTTTTGTATCCTGAAGACGGTAGCCACATCTCGCTACCCGGAACGTCTGAGTTAGAGGATTCGACCACCGAAAATACCCAAATAAATTCGCGAAAAAAACCTGATACTCGATGGGTATCAGCGAAGCAAGCCGTCAATCCAACTGTCACCCCTCCGATTTTAGTCCGCTCTGCTGCTTTGGGTCAGTAGTCTAGCTTTTGATCGTAGCCATGTAACCGAGCAGGTATTGAGTAATCGCCGAGTAATCCCAGTTGTAATCTATTAGGATGACTTATTAACGGTAAAGCTCAACAGCACTGGAGTTGAACATATGGGTGTTCCGACGGTTTTTATTGATGGTGAAGCTGGAACGACCGGATTGCAAATCTATCAGCGGTTAGCTCAGCGCAATGATCTAGAAGTGATTAGAATTGCGGCTGACAAACGCAAAGATGAGGCCGAGCGCGCGAAGTTACTCAATGCCGCTGACGTTTCTATTTTGTGTTTGCCTGATGAGGCGGCGCGTGAGGCAGTGAGCTGGGTCAATAATCCTCAGGCTAGAATCCTGGATGCGAGTACGGCTTATCGTACGGCTAACGATTGGGCTTATGGATTTCCTGAGCTGATGAGTGAGCAGCGCGATCGCATTGCCGCATCGAAGCGGGTTAGCAATCCAGGCTGCTATCCCACAGGCTTTTTAGCAGTTGTCGCTCCACTAGTGGCATCTGGGCTGATTCCAGCCGATTTCCCGATTACCGTCAATGCGATTTCGGGCTACTCCGGTGGCGGCAAAAAGCTGATTGCTGAATACGAAAGCCTTCATGCTCAAAATCCAGCAGAATCGGCTGAGCCCTATAGCCCTTACGGCCTTAAGTTTGGCCACAAGCATGTGAAAGAAATGCAGAAATATGCAGGGCTCAGCCATGCCCCTTTGTTTGTACCAGCCGTTGGAGACTTTGCGCAGGGGATGGTCGTACAGGTGCCTTTGCCGCTGTGGACTACGGCTAATCCACCTACCGGCAGGCAAATTTACGATGCGCTAAGTGAGCATTATGCAAATGAACGATTTGTACAGGTGATGCCTTATGGCGATGATACTCAGCTTCGCAACGGAACCTTCTTAGAAGCTAAAAGCGCGAACCAAACGAACTTAGTACAGCTATTTGTGTTTGCTAACGATGCCACTCAAGAGGCGCTGCTGATTGCTCGATTAGATAATTTGGGCAAAGGGGCTTCTGGGGCGGCGATTCAAAATCTCAATATTATGCTGGCCTTACCCGAACATGCGGGCTTAACGGCTGCTTGAAAGCGCGTTGATCACGGCAGCTTGAGCGCTAGGTGAATTCATAATAAAAGAGTGTAGCGCCGGAATGAGGATCGGCGAATCTTGAGGGTTCATTTTAACTTCTGTCAGGCTAATAATGAAATCGTTGACCTCATTGCCAAACGGGCTAAAGCTGCCGGTGAGGCCAGCGGTTCCGGCGATTAGCGTGTAGGGGCAGCGCAGCGGTGGAAGCTGATCATAAAAAGCGGAGCTAGCGATATTTTGACCACTTTGTCCGGAAAACCAGCGAAAGGGTAACCACAGATAGGCTAATTGCCCTGCTTTAGGAGATTGGTTGGGTGGTGCTAGCATGACCACATGAGCGGGCAACGGAAACGTCGCTTCAGCCAGAGCAGCGCGGGTCAAAACGCCGCCTAAAGAGTGACTGACGATGCCGTAAGGGCCAAGCGTTGAGAGCTGATGAAGCCTTAAGCGTAACGCCCGTACAATTTCATCAAAAGACTGCCACAGCGCCACATAGCCAAAGAAAGTAGGCGAATGACCGGCGGCGCGCAGCGCCTGAGCTAAGCTCCACATCGAGAATGGCGTCCGTCCTAGACCATGAATGAGTAGAATATTCATCATTAGCCTTTGTTATCAGGTTAAAGCCAATGGCTGGCTGCTTTAAAGTTTGCCTCAGAGTTTGCCTTAAAGGGGAGCTTACAGAGCTTAAATATTGATGGCCTGAACCACCGGACGATGGCTGTCGGGATAATGAATCACGCTTAAATATCCTGCTCGCAGATTCAAGCAGTGATATGGTGCCTTTTGTAGCGAATTGTGCTCTTCTAAAGAACCTCCTAGGGTTTGCATTAAGAGCTTTTGGATGCTGGCGGTCGGGGCGATCGCTAGAGCCGTCATCAATCCCTCGGCGGCGCGACGAGATTGAGCCAAATGTCGCTGCCAGTCTTGCAGAAAATCATCTTTTTGTGACTCTAGGCAAAGGATTTTAGGATGCTCCTGCGTCAGCAAATGAAGCCATTTTTGCCCTGTATCTGCTGACAAACAAAAGTCTATAGGCATCGCTTTTAAGCGATGAGCTAATCGTTCACCGCTGCGAGCGGTCAATTCGGCACTAGCTAGCAGCAACCGCAATCCTTTTTTAGTGACCTTGAGCTTAGGTAAAACTTCGCCTAGTGCGGTTGTTTGGTTGAGCTGCTGTAGCCGAACGTTCTGTTGAAGGCTCTGTTGAGAGCCCGGTTGAGAGTTCTGTTGAAAGAACAATCCTGAAAAGGTTAATTCGCTGATGCCGCAATTGGACTGTTGCAGGCTATGGTGGTAGGCTGGGGATATGCCGAGGGCGGTGCTCAAAAGTGCGTGAATAGTACCGCTATGGCTGACAATAAGTATCGTACTACCGGCATGACGCGGCAGCATAGTGGCCCAAAACTGACGAGCCGCTTGATAGAGATCTTGGACAGGAAAATAAGTTTCCGTTGTAATTGCCATGTTCGTTTTTGTCGCTTCTTCTGGCACCTCATCTGTTACGCTCTCTCCATTAACCGGCAGCTCAAACTTATGGGGGCACTGCTGCCAGCGGTGGTATTGGCTGGCAAACTGTTGCTTTACCTGTTCGTAGGTGAGCCCTTCCCAACAGGACAAAGAGATTTCTTTTAGCTGGTCGCTGATGACGATAGGCGATCGCATCGCTGGGGCCATTGCCTTAGTAATCTCATAGGCGGTCTGTTGCACTCGACGCAGCGGACTGGTATAAATCACGTCAATGGTTGTACCTACGGATGAGTGCTGCAAATATTGCCCGACTAGCTGGGCAGTTTCTTTTCCTTTCTGAGTCAGCACAGCTTCGTTAGAGCTGCCCTGATAGCGGCCTTGTTCATTAAAGGTGCTGCGCCCGTGACGGACAAGAATAACGCGGGTGGGCATTGGCATGATGGGTTAGCCATACAGAATAGAATGATATTGAGCTTGGAGCCTTTTGAAAAGCGGCATGAAAAGCGGCATCAGCTCTGTTGCACAGTTCGCAAGGTCTGACGCACTGCCGCGAGTTGGATGGGCTGAGGTGCGTCGGGATGTTTTCTGACGTAGCGGTTATAAAGATAGTGGTTTAACTTTCTCTCTAAGTAGATCAATACTTTTTCGAGGCGATCGCTTCCCCTACCAAACGTCAGGCGATTAACCAAGGGCGTAATCAACAGTTCGCGGCGACGGCTGCCGAGTCCGGCGTAGCGTCTCTTAAAGTATTTGTCTTCAGCTAAATCCCACTTTTGGCGCAAATGATTCAGGCTGGCTAAATCCCAAGCGTCGCTCCAGCGCAGCATAAAGTAGGGCAGATCGTAAAGCTTAAAATCAGGTAGCTTAAGTTCGCCAAACCACTGCATCAGTCCGGCTTTGTTGGCGGCAATGCCTACGGTGTCGGTCGTAATAACAGCAGTGCGATCGCTGTAAATGCTGCCTCCGGCCTCGGTGACCATAAAGCAAAAGTCAATATGTTCGCGAGTGGCCATCATCCCTTCATCAAGCAGACCCCCTGTTTTTTTAAAGGGGGCCGTTTCAAAAATGGCGGTGCGAGCGAGCATACAGTGAAATTCTACATAGTCACACTGAACCCTGCCGAGTTCTTCAGGCACTTCAGCAACAGCTCTGCCTGTCAAGTAAGCCGACTGCTTGATTTTTCGTCGGGGCTTCCCATTCTTCATATCGGTTTGAATGTACGAGCGTCCGCCCGCGTTATGAATCACCTGATGGGCCGGTTGCCCAATGCAGGTAAGCGGGCCAACAACAGCTGCGCCAGTTTCTTGGGCGCAGTTGACGAGCTGCGTCAGCCAGCCTTTTTTGGCGATGACATCATTTTCTACAAACACCACATATTGACTGTCGCCCTGGCTAAGTACATAGCGAAGCCCTACATTTCTGGCCTGATTAGGAGAAATGTATCGCTGGGTGCGAATCACTTTAAAAGACTCTGCTTCCGACTTTTGGTTAATGTAGCGCTCAACTGGTTTTGGAGAGCATACATCGACAAATACCAAATCAAAAGGATAATCGGTGTTGCTATAAATGCTTTCTAAGCACTCTTGGGTGTAGCTAAAGCGTTCTCTTGGCCCAATAACTAAAGTCACTTTAGCGGTTAATTGAGCGTTATTTGCAGTCAATTCTGTCGGTGTCATGAGAATCTCCCTAGTTGCTAAAATTGCAGTTGGTTCAAGTTGATTTGAGTTGGTCTTTAGCGTGAGGCAAAAGAAAAGCAAGGTCAAAAATCTACACTGGCTTCAATCTCACCAAAACTCTGAATAGGCTGATCGCTAAGGGATGCTTCGAGGCCGATACTAAATTTAAAGTTGAGGTCATTCATCTCCAGTTTATAGGTCAGTTCCGGCTGAACTAACCATACGTTGTCGTCTTGCCCGAAAGGAATCTCTAGCTCTACGTCTGGTGATTCACTTAAAGAAAAAACAGGGCCTATTTGCCATTCACTCAGTGCTCTCTCATCGACATTGTATTCAAACTCTCCTCGAATCCGAGTATCCGCAGCTGCTGAAAGTGGCGCATGAAGTAAAAGGGTCGCGACGGCAGTGCCTCGAATTAGGGCACTACGCGATCGCAAGATCATGTTTTCTCGATTTTGTACATT
>JBGTNW010000016.1:0-9853 GCA_041742865.1 Phormidesmis sp. | reverse complement strand
TGCTCTGGCAGCGCTCCGAGTCGTTGCGCTGCGACTAAAAAACTATCGGGAGCGGGTTTACTGCGCTTGACTGCCGGATCGCTGCCCAGCACAATCACTTTGAACAGCGCTAGCCAGTCATGATAATGCTGTATTTTGAGCTTGAAGGTGACTTCTGCTGAGCTCGTCGCGATCGCCTGCGGCACTCCCAACGCATAGAATCGCCGGGTCAGCTCCTGGGCTCCTGGCATCGGCTGCGCCGCAGGCAACCGATCAAAAATGAGCTGATTGCGCAGCGCTAAATAATCCTGCACCGTCAGCGGCAGCGCCAAATCTTCGATCAGAATTTGGGCACAGTCTACCGCTTGGCGACCCATAATTTTTCGATGCAGGGCCGGGGTTATGGCTTTATTGTATCGCCGGGCAATTTTCTCATATACCCAGCGATAGATCGGCTCTGTATCGAGCAACAGCCCGTCAAAATCGTAAATCAGATGTGTGATTTTTGGCATAAGCCCGCAACTGAGCATTCGCCTAACACTATCCCACGATCAATCCGGCTGTGGGGAGTACTTATCTAAAAAGAGAACTCTAGTCCACCCGCAACCGTTGTTCCGCCAGTGCCGCCGCTGAGCAGATTCTCTACTCTAAGGTAAATACCCGGGCCAGCAGAGCGACCGGTGCCAACCAGTTGAGGAACGCGATCTCCCGACTGATCTTGCACAAACTGATTGACCGGCAGCTCAATAGCTTTGCCAGTGCTATCGCTCAGCATTTGCACGACGGGCTTACCATTGGCATCTATTACCGTCTCAGTTTGATACAGCGCCACCACATTACCCGCCTCATCGTACTGGTAGGCTTCACGCTGCACCTCGCCAAAGGGATGGAACACCACCTCGGCGCGCAGACCCACCTCAGTCCCATTTAAGCTGCTGCGACCGATAACCGTATCTCTCGCAAATAGCTCTGCGCTCAGCGTATTGGCCGCCGCTGTCCAAGGCGTATTGCCAAAGTTCAAAATCCCGCCAAGCATAATCTCTCCTTGCAGCGGAGCGGCATTGGGATAAGATTCGCTAGTCGTTGAGGTGCCCTGATCGCTTGAAATAATCCGAGTCTCCATCGCCTGAAGGGTTTCTGTTGTTGCTTGATCAACGAGGACTTCAGGGTCTCTAATTTCAACCGACTGGCGGTTAGTTTCTCTCACATCTAAAAAAGACACTGGCATATTGTCGGAGGTAAACACCACGTCACCTAGCAAGCCCTGAGAATTAATGCTAAAAGCAGCCATACCGGTATCACGAATCGTTTCTGTGGTGAGCAGCGTGATTATGTCTTGTTGCCGTCTAGGCGTCATGTAGGTATTGACAGTTTGTCGTATGCGCGCTTGGTCGGTCGCTTGGGTAACGGCTGTAGTTGTCCGCGTGAGCGTGTCGCGCTGATTCCCAATGCCGCCCGTCAGTGAGCCGCCTAAGAAAAATCCTGCAGCCACGTCGGTTTGGACAAAAGGTTGTTGCCCTACATCACCTGCTAACACCGCTAGCGGCGATAGCGTATTGCCCACCCGCGCATCGACCTCAGACGGGATAGTCACATCCACGGTCGGCACCCGCGGACCTCCAGGTTGTTGTCTGTAGAGCCCACGCACACCGCTAAATTCTCTGGTGGCCACGTTGTCGCCGGGCAGCGTATCTTCTACGGCATAGACCTCGGTTGATTCTTGTACAAAGTTTTCTGGGTTGCGGTCAGCGGCGATAATGAAAAAGTCACCATTGACAATTCGATAGGTGTCAAAGTCTTCTGTGACCGCGTAGGTCTCTCCAAGTTGCAGCGCCTGATTAAGCTGCTGCGGCACCAGCGCATAAATAATTCGCCGCGCTTCACCGGCTTCTAGCGTGATTGGCGCTTGTGCGTAGCCGTCTTTAGTCCACTGAGGCACAAAGCTAATGTCTCCAGAAGCCCGCTCAATTAGCAGACCACCCACGTTATCGGTGTAGGCCGCATTGCCTCGGCCCACCTGCTGCGGATTGGGCGGACTGATTACCACAGCCTGATCGGCTGGCAGCTCAAAAATACCGTCGACCGAGGCGACAGGCTGGGTGCCGACCACTGTTTCACTAGGGGTCGCAGGCACATAGCCAACCAGCCGCCGATTGCTAAATAAGCCGGTTGGCTCTACCAGCGGGCGATTATTTGGATTAGCGCTAGCGATCGCATCGCCAAAAATATCAGTTGCCAGCCGATGCGTAGGCGTCAAAAACTGCGTTATGCCAATAGTCGCACTCAGTCCGACTTGGTTGTCGCCGACCGTCGGATTAAAGTTGAGATTGCCCGACAAGAGCGTCGGCGGCACCGCCGGATTGTTCGATAGCGGCGACAACTGGCCGGTAATACCGATACCATCACTACCCGCCGTAATTCGCGCTGCACCCGTATAAGTGCCATACACAAGCTGCTGGTCGTTGGCAGTTGCTGCGCCCAAAGCATGACCTAAGCGAAAAGCGCTAGAAGCCGGGGCGTTGGAGTATTCGATACTTCCTTGCGTCCGCTCTTCGCTAACTACGGTTTCAACCGTCTGAGGTTCGCCCACGATCATATCGGTTTCGATCAGTTCTTCCTGGCGCATTTCGGGCGCTAGCGATCTTTCCTCAATGCTAGTGCTTTCAGAAATTTGAGTGTCTTCTCGTACCGCTAACCCTTCACCTCGACCACTCGATATCTGGATTTCGTTGCCATCGTTAAAGTCCAGATCGCCGCCGTTTTGAAAGTCTTCAACAATGAATCCACCGTCCTCAGAAAAGTAAATGCCGGACTCATTCGGCTGGGCGGCGTTATTTTCTCTTAAATTCAGCACCTGGAGCTTAACGGTGTCGGCAGCGCCATAGCGGACGGTAAGGCTGTTGGTTTCAGGTAGCACTTCGCCATTTGGCCCGATCTCAATAGCATCGCCTCTGACAAAAACCGGGCCAAACGCGCGATCGCCTTCGGGGCCAGAGACAATGGCAGCAATCCCTTCACCATAGCCATGGTCACCAACTTGACGGTTGATATCAAACTGCGTCGTTAGTCTAATCGAGTCGTTTTGCAACGTGTAGATTGTTGTCGGCGTTTGCCCCGGGGGAGTGGTGCCAATCCCAGGAACTGTACCGGCATTTATCAGTTCATTGAAGGAGCGATTGATATAATCAAGATCTGGCCTAATTTCGACGGTGTTGGGCACTAGCGTACCGGGCACTACCTCTATAGGAACCCCTTCTTGTACCGTAGCGGGTAAACTTGCTGGCCGTGGAATATTAGAGCTGTTTTCAAATACACCGGTTTGAAGCTTAAACGCATTATTGTCTATATTGACAGTGCCGGTGCTACTGTCGAAGCGAACATTAGGCGGAAGACTCGAATTTGTTTGTGCTAAAGCGCCTTGAGCGATTAAACCTAGTCCGCCAGTGGCCGCGAGTGCAGCCACGAAGATAGACCTAGATTGAAGTAAGAAGTTAGCGCCACTGCTATTGTCACGATTACTGCCCGTACCGCTAGCAGTACCAGATCTAACAGTCACGCTAGAACAATTGCTTTTACTTTCCAAGATGCTTTCAGGCTCATCAGTAGAATTGGATTGGGTAGGACTTTGGGAAATCATTGATTGAAGAGGCCGAATTGTTTTCAAAAACGTCATTGACGGGCACCAGGAACTAAACGAATAGGGTTTAACTAAAACGATGATATGCGTGTAATTGACGAGGCAGTCTCAACTAAAGTTTCAAACCTTTCTGTGATGCTACTGATATCTTTAGCAAAAAAGCAACTGTCACTAGGCCGCAATACTAAATAGATATATTGGGTCGTCAAGAAGCTTAAAAATCGCCCTACTCCTGCCCTGGCCGCGAACTGTGCGCTATCAGCCTTATCATCAGTATTTTTTTATACGCAGGAGCTATCGAGACTATACGGTGAGGGCTTCCACCATAAAAGCTCAAAATCCTATTTCCAAAGGGATTTCAAGGATATTTCAAACAATTGTAAACAAATAATAAAAAATACTTAAAGTTTACGTATAATCCACAGTGTCTACGATGGGTTCTCACCAACCCAAGCTTAAGTGTTATTGGCTAAACTCTGCACTCTTTTAATAGACGGTAGTTCACACCGTCTATTAAAAGAGTTGCTGTAATTTGGATATTTTTAGCTTAACTTTATAAATCTTTTATACTTAGATATAGTCGTATTTTTTAGCGAAGTAGATGTTCGTAAATACAGCTTTTGAAAGTTAAGGCTTGCTGTATCTGAAAGGCTAACGAAGCAGACTCAAAAACAAAAACATTAAAAAGTTCTGATGCCTCTTTTTTGAAACATCAGAACTTTATGAAGTGCTTAATAATTTGAAACGAAAAAGTAAAAAATGCTTAGTCTTTAACCTTATTTAATAAAGTTAAAGACTGAATCTTTTACACCGTTTTGCTAGCGACTTGCTTAATCTGTGGCTTAACTTACTGCAGCTTAGCTTTTGCTGAAGGCATGACGACCTTTGTCGCTAGCCCTAAGGATTTGAGTCCTTTAATCAGCCACCAAGTCATATCTATTTCCCAAGGCGCTAGCCCAGCTTTGGCCATTTTAGGAAAGGCATGATGGTTGTTGTGCCAGCCTTCGCCATAGGTGAGAATAGCTACCCACCAAAGATTTCGAGAGTTGTCATCGCTATCAAAGTGGCGATAGCCGAATAAGTGATTGGCTGAGTTAATGAGCCAGGTGCAATGCCACAGGACTACTGCTCGAACAAACACACCGTAAATTACAAACGACCAGCCACCGAGGAGATAGAGCAATAGGCCGAGCGGTACCTGCAATACTAGGAAATACTTGTCTAGAAAGGCATAGTAAGGGTCGCGGGCAATGTCGGGCGCATTTTTGGCGTATACCTTGCGATCAAACACTTCTGGCTTGAGGTAAAACATCCAGATCATATGGCTCCACCAGAATCCCTTCTTCGCCGAGTAGGGATCTTTTTCGACATGCTCTGTAAAGGCGTGATGCTGCCGGTGACCTGCTACCCAAAAAGTAGGGCCGCCCTGAAGTGCCAGTGCGCCCATCGTCGCAATTACGTACTCCAGCCACTGCGGGACGCGGAAGCTACGATGGCTCAGCATCCGGTGATAGCCCATACAAATGCCAATGCTGCCACACATCCAGTGCAGTAAGATAGCGACGCCTAAAGCTGACCAAGAAAAAAACCAAGGAGCCAATAGGGCCAAGCTATGAAACACGGCAAAAAAGCCAACAGTAAGCCAGCTAATTTTGGGGGCAATTGATGAATCAGCCCCTGGGGAAGCTTCAGCGCTGAGGTCTTCAGCGAGATGAACCTTCGGCTCCAGTTCCGGCGATCGCGATCTTAGGTGGTGAGGTTGGGACAAGTTGCGGGTATTCATAGCCTACGATAAGGTATTGCAAATAACGCTTACATTACTAGTTATAGCTTGGCAGTCAAGATAATGCAAGTGATACTTGCAAAATGTTTCTAAAGCAGTATTTGTTGCCCTCGCTGCCAGCTATTTTCAGAGCCTAAAGGCTTGATTGAATCGGACAAAGTAGGTATGGCAGTAATTGAGAGTAAAGGCTGAGAGTGATGACTGAACGCAAGCTGTCTAGCCGTGAGCGGATTGTTGCTGCGGCGCTATCGCTCTTTTTGGCTCAGGGAATTACAGCGACAACAACCAAGGAAATTGCTGAACGGGCTGATGTTAATGAGGTGACCTTATTTCGTCAGTTTGGCAGCAAGCAGGGCTTGCTGTTAGCGGTATTACAAGAAGCATCGATTTTGGCTCAGATGCAGGTCGCGCTCACTGACATTATGGATGCAAGCGATCCGCTGATGGCCTACAGCTCACTAGGGCTAGATCTGTTAGGTGAGGTGCCGGAACTGGTGCGATCGCTCATCGGAGAATCCGGTCAATCGTCCCCTGAAAATCGCCAAGCGCTAGGCCAAGCGCTGCGTCAAGCTAATCAGCAAACCGTTAGCTATTTGCGACTAGCGGCTATGGATTTCCCGGCGAATCTCTCTATCGAATCGGCAGCCAAGCTGTTGAATACATTGATCTTGGGCTATTCGGTGCTGACGTTTAGCAATGAAGGTTATGGATTGTGGCCGGATGCTGATGAGTTTTTAGCAGCTGTGAAGACGCTGTTTGTGGGCGCTACTGATGAGCAGATACTCTATGGAGCGGCAGAGAAAAGAGCGGCAGAGCGCACAGCCAATCAATTAACAGATCAAACAACGGATCAAACAGCTGAGCGGGTAAATCCAGCGGGCTCAGCCAACATGACAGCCAATCCGGCAGTGGCAGATTTGCCCGCTGAAACAGTGCGATCGCTTTTTCAAAAAGCCAAGAGACAAAGCTTGCAAGCCTACGCGCTGATGTACGTGCTGTTTGGCGCAGGACTGCGAATAGAAGAAGCGGCACTGCTGCGGCGATCGCACTCGCTCAGCAGCAAAAACCAGCACTTGCTGACTCTGACCGACTCCACCCCCCGCCAAGTTCCGTTGAACCGCTGGATCATGGGCAATCGCTACGGCACCTATTTAAAAAACCCGCTGACCCAGTGGCTAAAAAGCCGCTCGGATAATAGCCCCTATGTTTTTATTGCCGGGTCGGGAGACGCTTTGGCGGAAGCTGGAATTGTTGATTTATGGGCCGCGATCGCCACTGCTGAGCCGACCCATTTAATCGATGCAACCCAACCGATAACGCCCTTCCAAGCGCATCAAACTTGGTGCATAGAGCTATTGATGAAAGGGATGAGCCTCGAGAACTTGAGCCTGCTGTCAGGATCGAGCTTAACCGATTTACAGCCCTACGCCCGTCGTGCCAAAGAGAAAGCCGCTCTAGAAGCCGCCCTTGTTATCGATCAAAAGGGCTAAGGCGGTGGGTTAACAGCCTACCGGCAGCGTGATTTCAAACACAGTTCCTTTGCCGATTTCAGAGTCAACCGTCAGCGTTCCACCATGCTTTTCCACCACAATGGCATAAGAAATCGCTAAGCCGAGGCCAGTCCCTTTCCCAACTGGCTTCGTTGTAAAAAGATGATCAAAAACGCGGGCTTGAACATCTGCACTCATGCCAGGGCCATTGTCGGCAATGCGGATAGTGACGAGCTGAGAATCAGCCAACGCAGTTGTAATCGTGATGCGACTGGGGTTGTTGATGACTTCAGTGAGCGATCGCTGCTGCTGCTGCTCTTCAAGGGCATCAATCGCATTGGCAACCAGATTCATGAACACCTGATTGAGCTGACCTGCAAAGCAAACAATATCGGGCAACTTACCATAATTTTTGACGACCTCAATGGGTGGGCAGCTTTCGCTAGCGCCTAGGCGATGCTTCAAAATGAGCAGCGTACTATCTAACCCCTCATGCAAATTAAAAGCTATTTTGTAATCAGCATCAGCGCGCGAAAAGCTTCGTAAGCTGTGGCTAATATCGCTAATGCGGCTAATGCCAAAGGTCATAGAGTGCAGCAAGCTAATTAAGTCCTCTTGAACAAAGGCAAAATTTATCTCTTCCATTTCCTCTAAAATAACCTCTCTAGGTTCATCGTTAAGCACCAGTTCCAATACCCCTAAGAGATCTTTCACATAGTTAAACGCAGGCTTGAGGTTTCCTTTTAAAAAGTTCACTGGATTGTTAATTTCATGGGCTACACCTGCCACCAAATTACCTAAAGCAGACATTTTTTCATTTTGCAACAACTGCATATGAGAGCTTTGAAGATCGTGCAGCGCGCGCTGAGCCTGATGGTAAAGCCGCGCATTCTCTAAAGAGATGGCCGCTTGGGTGCAGATCAAATTCAAAACTTCGACTCTGTTATGGGTAAATGCACCCATGGTGAGATTGTTCTCTAAATACAAAATAGCGATCAGCTTACCTTTGTTGAGAATCGGGGCACATAGAACGCTCTTGGGCTGATAGCGCAGCACATACGGATCCACCGCGAGACTAGCGTGAACAGCAGCATTAGACACAATCGCAGGTTCACCGGTGCGCTCAACTTGGTTAATTAGCGATAGGGGCACCTTTTTCCCTGGCTGGACTGGCTGCGATGTCAATAAAACAGGCGGTTGAGAGTCTTCAGCTAGTGCTTCTATGACCCATTCAACTTCTTGCTGATTTTCTTCCGGTTTGGGCATGAGCAAAACGCACTTCTGGGCTCCCGCATTTTGAATAACGGCTTTTAACAGCGCCGAGAGCAGCTTATCTAGCTCAATTTCACTGGAGAGAACTTGGGAGGTATACAGCAGCGTCGTTAAATCAATCGCGTCAGAAGCGCCGTTGCTGCTGGTATGGGTGGTATTGGCATAGGCCAAAATCGTATCGGTAGAAGACAGATTTTGCTGCGGCATTTGCAGAATATCTGCTAGTAGCTGGGGATAGCGGCGCTCTAGATCGACAATTTTAGCTTTTGCACCCCAGCGACTGTAGCCGTAGTAAGCATCAATCAGGTAGCTGTGGGCAATTCGCCCTTTGCCCCACAGCAGATAAAACCGAGCGGCGATTTCGTTAGCAAGCGCTTCTTCTTGAACAAATCCATTCGCTTGAGCCAAGGCAATCGCTTGATCATAGTGATCAATTGCTCTCGCTTTTTCTCCCGATAGGCGGCAGCGCTCAGCTTCGACCAAATGCCAGCGGTGCAGGTGATTCGTAGGCGCTAGTCTGGCCCAAGTTTTTAGCTTCTCTTGGTTGACAATCACGCGAGGCAGTTGGTGCATATTGCCAATGGCCAAGCAGCTCAGCGAATCGTAAAACAGCAGCGCTGGCATCCACTGCGAACCGCTGATGCCGGTTGAATAGCAAAGGGCGTGGTTAAAATGTGCTTGCGCTGCCTGCGGCTGCGAAAATAAGTAGGCCAACATTCCTTTGTTAAGGTAGACGTAGCACAGCCCTGTGAGATCGTTGGCAGCTAGCTGAATCGGCAGCATTTTAGCCTCGCTGTAGGCTTCGCCTTCAAGCTGACCACCAGGATCACGGCCAGGGTCACTACCCTCGCCCAGTAAATTAAGTACTACCTGCTGATAAATACCGAGGTAGTTGCTAGCAGCCTGTTGCTGAAGCTGACTCACGCTAGCGCGATAGTGGGTGATTTTGGTGGCTAGCTTTTCGAGGTTGTGGCCTGCTAAATAGCTGTAGTGGCAGTGTATGGTAATAGCCCAAGCAGCGTACTCATGATCGCCATTTTCTAAGCCCGTTTGATAGAGCGATTGTAACGGTTCAAGGGTAGAGGCCAGCGGTGCTTTCCAAGGACGAATTAAAAAATATACCAGCGCCATCACTCGGGTTTGGATGTCTTTAGCCGGGATTTTCTCTAATAGACTCAGCGCTAGCTCCCCGATTGAATACGCGGAAGCAATTTCGTCACTCAGTCCGCATAAGATGACGCCATACCAGCCATACAAAAAAGAGGATAAGGGGCTGTTGCCGTGAGTTAGGGCCTGATCAATGCCTGTACAAACCAACAGCGGTAGCACTTCGGGCCTAGCAATGTAAGCCGCTGAAACCGCTTTTGTCAGCAAGCGAATAATCGCCAGCGATCGCCGATTGCTCATGGTAGGCAAGTTAACCAAATCAGCAATGGGCTGTTGAGAAAGCTGTTCAGCTGTAGTTTGAAGCGCTTGTTGCACAGCGATCCGATTTGGCTGAGCCGGGATTTCTACGCCTAATTGAGCCAAAACATTTAAGGTAATATCGACGGCCTCTAGAAAGTGATTTTGGCCGATGCTCGCTTGAATTTGAATTTCGTAGACATCCGTTTTATCGAGCAGGTCGTTAGCTTGCTGCAATACGGCATTAATCGTGCGCTGCATCGTCGCCAAATCGCCCTTGAGATAGGC
>JBGTNW010000015.1:0-42981 GCA_041742865.1 Phormidesmis sp. | reverse complement strand
TAGTACACCGCGATATTTCTCCAGACAATATTATTTTGCGACAAACGGACGGTCTGCCCGTGCTGATCGATTTTGGCAGCGTTAAAGCAATCGCTGAAACCGTTCGCAATCAGCTCAGCATCCAGGGCTTAGACCTAGCCGCTGCCCGCACTGGCAAAATGGGCTATGTACCACCTGAACAACCAAGCGGTGGCAAAGCCAATCCTACCCATGACCTCTATGGGCTAGCGGCCACGGTGCTCGTGCTAGTGACAGGAAAAGATCCTCAGGTGCTCCACGATTGGGATCGCGGCACTTGGAGCGGCTATGAAACTTTGAGCCCAACGCTAGCGCAGGTGCTGAAAAAAATGCTCTCAGCCGACCCAGATGATCGCTTTCAGACGGCTGAGGCGGTTCTGACGGCGCTAGATGCCTCACCGCAACAGCTATCTGAAAGCGCCCCATCAGCAGATGAGTACGGCTCAGCGATGGTGCCAGAAATAGACTCAGAAAGCATGCTCAATGATAATTTTCCGGCATCGGAAACCGATTTTTATGCAGCAGCGTCGCCGATGGATAGCAGCGGTGTGAGCGATCGCCCTAACAACGTCCATGCAACCGATGCGCCCACGATGGCAGCGGCTGGCATGGCAGCGAGCAGAACGCTAGACGCTACTACCGGACAGCCTATTGAGTCTGATGAACTCGCTCATGCTGAGAGCGGCGGCGGTATTCCTCAAACAGAGTATGAAATGGGTCTGCAAGCAGGCTTGCAAACTGACTATGGCACCAGCTTCGGCCTAGGGGAAGAGCCTGCCTCCAAAACCATTGGTAAACCCGGTAATCTTCAGATTATCTTGGCCTCACTAGCCATGTTAGGGCTACTAGGCGCGATCCTCTTTTGGGCGATTCCTTTAATCAATAATTCAGCAGCTGATAGACCAACCAACAGCGGCAGTGCCAGGACGATTGCCGATGGTGAATTTACACCAGAAGAAACCGCTCGTAAAGCAGACATATCACAAAGGCAGCAGCAGTTAGGCATCAATGATCGCAGCTTCACAAGCATTGTCAACCAGCTATTTTACGAAGAATATCCAACCCTACTCACCAGCGGTGCCGATGGCGGCCAGCAGCCGCTGACTACCGCTGCTGCCGATGAACCGCTGCGCCTGCGCTGGGATCACATCGCCCTTGACTTACTCAACAAGCTAGAAAATAACTTCAGTGAAGGCAGCTTGCGGGCTTTAGGAAGCTACAGTGAAGAGAGTCGCGCTAACTGGCGATCGCAGCTGAGTGCTATCAATGTCAGAGATCGCACCCTAGAGAATCTGATCGACACTAAATTTATTCAGCTATTCCCTGCTCAATCGGGCCGCAATTTTCTCACTCAACCCATCGGCCAGCTCTACTACGCGCTGGGCGACGATACCGTTCGCGCGATTGAATCAGGCGCTATCAGGCAATCTATTGAATTTACCCCAGGCGCGTTCAGCCGAGATGTCACCGGGCAGATCAGACCTGGATCCGGTCAAATTTATAGCCTAAGGCTCTCTGCCGGACAGCTTTTGCGGCTGAGCCTGAGTGCACCCGCCGAAAGCACGCTGCTGTCACTGTACTTACCAGAACCGACCAGCGACAGCCCCTATGTTTTTGTCAACTCCGAGCAAACCGTCTGGTCAGGCGCTATCAGTCAAAGTGGCTTGTACGAAGTGCTCTTAATCAATCGCTCAGCCGAAACTATCCGCTATCAAATGACGCTCTCTGTCGATAGCGTGACCTCAGCGCCCGTTGCACCGCCGCCAGCAGCAGCAGAGAACGCAGGCGATCGCGCGAATGATCCGGCGGCATTAGACTTTAACAGCGACTCGAATCCCTCTGCTAGCGACCAGCCCAGTCCGCAGCCTAACCCTTAACCCAGTCCTCAGGCCGCTTTATAGCACCTCACTTTCATAATGCCCTCTACGGGTTTCACGCCCAATAAAGCAGCAACCGGGCTCGGTTGCCAGAGGGTCTCCTGTTCTACAACCGCCCAATTAGCCGCAGGCTCAACGGCATCTAACGCGGCCTGATTTCCCTGATGGTACACGAGGCAGCTATTAGCAGCGGGCACAGGAGCTACCGCTGTTGTCATCGGAATGGCTTGAGGGTTGTTCACTAAGTAGGCATAGAACGCCAAATTTGCATACGAAGTACGCGGCTCATTGATAAAAATAATCTTTTGAGGGTGCTGATCAATCGCAGCCTGTAAAGCAGATTGAACATCAAAACTTTCCATCGCCTCAACACTTTTGGGCGGATAAAAGATAAAGTAATCGGCTTGATAGCTGACAATTTCAACCATCAGCAACAGCGCCGCTCCCCCCATCAGCCATTTGCTCCAGCGCCGATTGTTGATCTGGGCTAAAAAGGCGATGCCATAGCATGACATCAGCCAGAGATAATAGCCCATGAGCAAGCTTCTCAGCGCATGAGGCGCACCCGCAGACGTGATCACTGCCGCCAACGGAGACAATAGCAAATTAGCTAGCAAAAACAGATGAAAGCGGGTAATTTGTCTGCGCCAAATCAGGCTAGCTACGCCTACCAAGAACAATCCTAGCGTCGCATAAAAAACGATTCCACCGTGACCCGTAGCATGCCTCAAATTTGCGTCGCCGCTCACCACCAAAAATTTAGGTGACCAATACTTAAAAATTACCCGAACAAATATTTGAGCTTTTTCAATGAAAGGAATCGGATCGTCAATGTATGAGATGCTCAAAAAACGCTCGGTAGTTGCACCCGGGTGAGTCAGCGTAAAAATAATATAGGGAATAAGCGCAAGCGCAAACGTGGCCGTGATGACCAGCAGCCTTTGAAGATAATCTCTTTTAAAGTAAATAACCCACAGTAACACCAGCATTAAAAATGACAGCAGCCTAGCCGTAGAATACGTGTAAATAGAGGTGCCTAAAATCAGGCCACAGATAGCGGCTTGAAACCAATCGGTCGGCTGGATAACTCGTTGCTCTAGCCGCGAATTTGACTGTACATTTAACTGCGAATTTGGCCGGTTAAAAAGTGTCCAAATACAAAGATTTGCAGCCGCGACCCAAGTGAGCTGAGAGATGACTTCAAATGAGATGCGAGAGAGCATAAAAAAGACCGGCAAGAATCCCAACCCTGCTAGGGCATAGAGCTCGACGGCTTTGTTGTGATTAAAAACTTTGGTCACTAAAACAAGGGTGAGCAGGAGCGCTAGCAGATAAAACAGCACGCTGGTCACTCTCAAGTTAAAAGCTGAGATCCCAAAGAGCTTGAACATCAGCGCTGTGGCGTACATGTAAATGGGATTTTTGTATTCGCCAAACGCTCTGAAATAGGTAGGAAAAGAAGTGCCGTGCTCGTCAATGCCGGTTTCAGCAATCAGCGCAGCGTTGTAGCCAATAGAGGTTTCGTCGGCGTAAAGGCCAGCCGGAATATCGGTAAGCTGGAGCAATCGAGCGACAATCACACCGACTAATAGCACAGCAACCATCACGTTGTATGCCGGTTGCCAGCCTTTGGGCCAGCTTTTGGGCCAGCCTTTAGATCTTGATGCGCTGCCAGGTGAACCCATCACAAAAAGTGGTGGCTGCTTCAAATTCATAAAACGATTCCGCTGCAACCGCCTTATTATAAGAGGGCTTTAAGCCAAATTAGCGAGGAATGGCGCGATCGCTTCAACAAATTCAGCTGTGGATTCGAAAGGGAGTACGTTGCGCCCAGAAATGCTGACGCCTTGGGCTCTAGGAAAATGGTCCAGATAGTCCTGCAAACGCTTTTGACTGGGTTGAATGCTACGAGCTTGAGCCTGCGCTTCGGCTTGTTTGGCGGTTGTGCGATCAATGCTAGAAGCGTCATCGCCCATGACGATCAGTACGGGTTGCTGAATGCGGGCGATCGCCGCAGCATAATCTTGCCGCCAAAACCCTGCCAAGAATGAAAACACCGCATACCGGCTGTTCATATTTTTAGCGCCTGCCTTGAGCATACTCAACCAATCATCGGTGACCCCATCAGGCTGCTCAAATAGCTGCCGCTCAGAAAACGAACGCAAAAACGACTCACGCCTTGCATAGCGATAAAAAGCGCTGCCCAAAGGCGATTCAAACAAAGCCCAACTCAGCTTTTGCTGCCATCTTGGTGTCGGCGTCGTCATCAGCCGCCAAGCAGGCGGGCCAGAGAGCACTAGCCCTTTGACCTGTTTACCAGCAGGCAAATCCATGAGTCTGACCGCTACCGGTAGCAGCGCGCCTTGAACAACTAATACCACCGGTTCTGAGGCAACCTGCTCAATAAAGTACGCTAGCTGCTCGGCCCAATCTTCGGGGCGATAGGCGCGGCTAGGCATATCACTCTGACCGCAGCCCAGCAAATCGATATTGTAGAGGGTACCAGCAGACTCACTTGTGATCCACTGCTGAATAAAAGGCTGCCAAAACTCGCGCGAAAGCCCCACTCCAATCGGATGAATCAGCAGTAAAGCAAGCCTACTGTGCCCTGAGCCAGCAAGATTTGAGTCAATGCCTTGTTCACTCACTACCTTCTCAAAAGCGCAGCGGTGGTTTCGCCAAGTATAAAAGTCCATAAAAAGCGGTAAGCGTCTTGACTAAGCATACCGTTCAGACCTAACGAGACCCTACCGCCTGTTAGAAAAAGATTAAAAAATTAGATTCCGCAGGGCAAACGCATACTCAAGCGAGTAACACACGAAGGAGAAAGTTGTTATCCCAACCAGCTTTGAGCCGCTTGGTCTTTTTAGAACCTAGGGACGATTCTTTGGCGAGCAAGTTGAGGGCAATCTTCCTAATGGTGGTCATGTTCTCAGGCGCATGGCCTTTGCGTATCCGTGAGCCATCTTCATGGAAGACGACATCTAAGCTCCAGTGCAGCTTGTTCTCAATGCCCCAGTGACCGCGACTAGCATGGGCAAGACAAAACACGTCTGCAATTGGATCGGCTCTAGCAGGGCAAATACTCTGGCAATGGTGTTGTGAGAAGGGATCCCGTTTGGCAAGCCCAGGAACGTTTTGAGCCAATCCAATTTGCTATGACCGTAGGCTTCTATGTCTTCCCAAGTTTCTGCTCCGCAGATAACTGCGCAGATCGCTAAGGCTACAATGTCCAAGAGCGGATGCTCGACCAGATAGGCTGGGCGCGCGTCTTTAAGAGGTGCAAAGTGCGTTAGAAGCGAACCAGACGAACTCATTGACTAGAATTAATAAAGGGCTGCTTATTCATTACTCAGCTTCTGTGAGTATGCGTTTGACCTGTCGACTTTGTCTTTAAAGTTGACAGGTAGCTATTTAGGTTGTTACCGTGTCCAAAACGATCAGATTTAAACTTAACTCATATCTTTCACCAATCTCGATAAGCGATATCAGGCAGTGATTTGATGATAATTTCAAAGCCATAATGAGCCGCAATATCAGCATTGCATCTGATTTGCCTAAGCAATTGAGCCTAGAGGTCAACCCAGTGGGCGAGTAGATAGGCAATGAGCGAGAGTACCAGCCAGCGGTACACCCCGATTCTCGTGCTTTGGCCAAAGCAATGCAGCCCGAACTGATGCTTCGCGGTCTTGAAAAAGCCTACTCTACAAGAAGAGCAAGCTCTACAATCGCCCAGTGTTTTAGACCTAAGCGGACGAGGTAAACACCCGAGTAAGGATGCGTCGAAACGACAAAGCGTAGCTCTCGTTTGTTATCTGCTCGTTTGAGCCAAAACCACGAGAGGGTGAGGGGATAGTCGATATCTTTGAGGTAGACCTGGAGGCCACGTTTTGCGGTACCGGGAAGGTCTTTTAGCTTTCGCCCATCAGATAGATCTAAAATTAGTGCCCTATATAAATCAAGGGTTTTAGCCCTTTTGGATGGGCTAAAAAGGTAATGGCTCGCCTCGGTTGACCCACAAGTGCGAAATCAAACTCCTTTTACTAGGCTCTCAATGTCGAAGATATGCCTCAAACCCTTGCCAGGGAAGAGGCACTAAATTCCGATCTATCTGCGAATCACTTGCCGGGTTGACCAACGATAGTGATTGAAAAATCGACTCAAGGAACTCGCCGATTTGACTTGCGTATGCTCTGGTAGCGCATGACCTTGGGCGTCTAAAAATAAGCCCAGAACGGCTTTGAGACTAGCTTTTTGATAGACACTAGGCATGAGGGAAATTAGGCTATACACTAGCCCTTGGACGTGCTGAAGCATGGTTTTAATGGGGCCGTCTTCGATTTTTTCTTACGCCCTTTTTTTCATATTTTGTCCCGCTACGCAACCCTTATTGAGAATGGTGCAAGATCTGAGCTAACCCATTCCTCGCAAAGCAGCGGCGATCGCAAACACCAGAAACAAGACACCGGCAAAGATAGTAATAAACCGCTCTGACAGTCGGCCTGCCACCAATCGCCCCGCCACCACCGCCAAACCAATACAGAGAAAAAAGCCCGACAGTGCCCCAATGGCAACACCGAGCGGCGGGTGACTGGCCGCCAGCATCACGGTCGTAATCTGGGTGCGATCGCCCCACTCTCCCACAAAAACCAGACCAAAAGTTTTGCCGGTAATACCCAGAGCTGACGGAGCTTTGGGGGCAACTTGACCGGCCTCTGAGGCTGCGATCGCTGCCTTCGCTTCCTCGGCTTCATCGTCGTCGGGGCAGTGGTCGCCCATGCAAAAGCCGTCATACAGCAGCTTGAAGCCAAAGCCAGCAAACAACACCACTTCGCCAATGTGTAACCAGCTAGGGGGCAAAAGGCCAATCACCTGCCCAGCACTCACCGCCAGCAGCGTCATGACCGCCAAAGCCCCAAAGGCTCCCGCAAACACCAGCCTTCGGGAATGATTCATCGCCATCAGCGCGGCGATAAAGAAAGTCTTGTCGCCAAGCTCTGCCAAGCCCACCAGCAGCAAGCCAGCGGTAAAGGCAGTAAACAAATCTGAAAAAAACATGTTGGGCTCCTCTCAAGCGAATGGCCTAGCTTGAAGGAACTTGGAGAGAAATACAAAGACTTCACCAAGCTCACATCTTGCTAGACATGAACTAAGTGAAGGTCTCGCGAATTACAATGACTGCCGGGGTTAAATCAATCCCTAGGGCAATCAATCTTGCAATGTTTGGGCCAGGCTCATCGCCAGTATGTTGACCCAGAACGTCTAACTACAGTCAGCCGCTACTCCCCTTCATATCTACAACCCTAACAGATCTAGCCCCCAATACCCAAACAAACCAGATCAGGGGTCAGGGCAACTGCATACTAAATTCGTGTAACGAAAGAATGAGGCTTCTAGCGTTTTAGGGGTCAAAAATCAGCTCTATTTTTCTCAATTAAGGACTGTTTTGATAGCGGCTAGCACAGCGCTGGCGGTAGTGACGGTTTTGATGCCTGCGGTTTGCAAGGGCAATAGCTTAGCAGGGGTGCGGTTCCAAGCGGTGACCACAAAGCCTGACTGGTGTAGCTGCAAGGCCATCGGTGCGCCCATCAGCCCCGTGCCTAAAATGCCTACTCGCATGTGCGATCGCCCCATAAAATTCCCTTTCTTATCATAAAATTCTCTGAGCGCGATCGCCTAACTAAACCATTAATAAGTCACCCAGTTGAAGTTACCGAATGGGTCGTCTAAGGGCTACTCAAATCGTAAAAACGGTAGCTGTCATAGCTGAAACTGAACGTAGCAAGTTATAAAAATAGAAAATTAGGTTAAGAATTAACAATCAAAACATTAACGAATAATTAAAATCTTCGGATGATATGAGCTCTCTTTCAAAACATCTTTTATGCTGGTCTCAAACCGCAAATAGCACAGATAAATAGCACAGAGAGTAGTGTCGTCAATGGCAACGGTAAAATATCAAGGTTGCTTTTTAACATTTTAATTCTCTTTAATCAAACGGCTGAGCCTATTTAAAAAAACGCAAATACACATAGAAATCCATAAATTTTGAAGAACAGCTAAGGAAGCATCCGAAAAATCATGACAAAAAAGAAAGAAGCCGTTTCGATTGCGACATTAGACAAAAATGGAACAGATAAAAATGGAGAACTGCCTAATGTGAAGACAGAAAATCTGTTGTCTCAGTCATCTAAAGAGAAAGAAAAAGAGAAATCTAAATCAAAGAAAAGGGTAGGCGCGAAAACGAAAGCGGCAGATAAACACAAAGACCCAGACAAAAAGGAGTTAAAAGCCAGAAAAAAAGCCAAGAAGCCGAAAGCCGAGTCAAGCAAGAAACTGAAAGATATCAGCAAAAAACTGTATAAAAAAGAGCTGAGACGCTTACAGATAGAACTGGTGAAGCTGCAATACTGGGTAAAAGAAAAGAATCTCAAAGTAGCTGTATTGTTTGAAGGTCGAGATGCTGCGGGCAAGGGCGGTTCAATTAAGCGAATTTCAGAATGCTTGAATCCACGAATTTGTAAAGTTGTGGCGCTAGGGACGCCAACTGAGAAAGAGAAAAGCCAGTGGTACTTTCAGCGCTATACAGCTGAGTTGCCTTCGGGAGGAGAGATTGCGTTATTTGACCGCAGTTGGTACAACCGAGCGGGCGTAGAGCGGGTGATGGGCTTTTGTACGCATCAGGAGTATGTGGAGTTTCTGCGCTCTTGCCCGGAGTATGAGCATATGCTTCAGCGGGCCGGGATTATTTTGGTGAAGTATTGGTTTTCGGTCAGTGACGAGGTGCAAGAGGCACGGTTCCTTGATCGCCTGAGCGACCCGACCAAGCGTTGGAAATTAAGCCCAATGGATTTGGAGGCTAGAGCTAAGTGGGTGGAGTATTCTAAAGCTAAAGATGATATGTTTGCGGCCACAGATACGACGCGATCGCCTTGGCATGTCGTAGAAGCCGATCACAAGCGACGAGCGCGCTTAAACTGCATTAATCATCTGCTGAATCAGATTAAGTATGGCGATTTGACCCCGCCGCCAATTACGCTGCCACCTCGACAAAAAAGCACCAAATATGAGCGCCCACCGATGGGAATGCAGAGCTTTGTGCCGGATAAGTTTTAGCGCTAACACTCAGCGCAGTAGCCTAGAGAAATCCCTAACGGCAGATCACTCTACGCATCAACTCACCTATTAATCACACCTTTAAATCACGAAGGTTTCGGTATGGTGGACATCGCCTAATACCAACTCAATCGCAAAAGGTTCGGCAATAGTGCCTCGAAAATAGGGCAGCTGAATAAAGCTATCTGCCTGCTGGGCGGTAACAGTTGCCAATACTGCCTGCTGTTCGCCCAACAAATTCAGCCTCAGCGCAGTGGGTAAAACGCTCTCTGCGCTGGCGGGTTGAGCCTGCACACAAATCCGATACAAATTTTCACTTTCTTGATAAATTGCGACAAGTAATACGGCCTCAGACGCCGATGTACACTTGAGGGATGCGCTATCGACTGTGCGCAAAGTGTTTGGTAAGGCATTGCTAGGAACATCTAGCCCGATAGACTTATATCGCTTTACAAAAGCCTCATCGAGCAGATGATAGACGCTGCGTAACCGCATTGCTGGATGCGTTGCCGACTCAAATAGCTGATCTAGAGATTGCCAGTCAGGTTCAAATTGACCTTGAAACCAGTGACTTAAGTGCACCGGGCGCACTTCTGATGGCCTGAGATCAATCACTTCAGGCTGTTGTTGGCGCTGTTGTTGGCGAGATCCATAAGGCTTACTATTGCCAAACTGACCCACTAACTGATGCAGCGCGTAGCTTCTAATCAGGGCTGAGAGGAAAAACAAGGGCGGATCTTGTTGAATGTCAATCGTTAACATTGATCGCTGCTTGAGCGAATCGAGCGCCGAAATGAGTTTTACCGAGCTCAATGAGAGCGGCAGCGTCTGCTGAAGATCTATTAGCGACATCGGCGCTTCTTGACTCGCTAACCAATACAAAATGTTGGTTTCTGCTACAGACAATCGCTCAACCGACGGAGCTAAAAGCCGCAAAATGTCATTAAATAGCAAGGATTGTTGTTGTAAAAATGCATCCACTCGGCCATTAAAAATTTCTCTAATTATTCTGGCTGCTAACTTTAGAGCTAGCGGATGCCCCTGGTAGCCGCTGATGAGCTCAGGCCAATGTTCGCTCGCCGATAGGGACTCAGCTGCTAGAAGTTTGTGGGCGGCCTTTTGATCGAGCCCTGTGAGTGTCAGCGATCGCACCTTCCCCCCCCTGCCGACACCGCCGTCATCTCGCCCTTGTCGCACCCAATCGGCAGGAGCTTCAATCCCGGTGACGACAACGCAGCTACGCAGCCCCACGACTGCCTGAAAAAACTCACCATACGCTTGAAAACCGGGCAAGTAATTGCCCGCCAACACGCCCGGTTGCAGCAGCGCGTCTACGTCTTCCAAGACCAGCAAAAGAGATTTCTGAGCCATCACTGCCAGCAGTTGAGCCGTCGCCTGCTCGGCTTGAGGCAGTAGCCCCAAACGGGTCAAAACGCTGGCACAAAGATCGTTAAGACTAGGCTGATCTTGCAGCGATCGCCAAATCACTGCATCAAAGCGATCACTCACTTGGGCGGCTAACTGCTCTACTAACAGCGTTTTACCTACGCCCTGTAGCCCCCAAATGCCCACCAGCTGATGGCCGCGATTGCGCTCTAGCCCAAATGAACCCCCAGATGAACCCTCAAATGAACCCTCAAATGAACCCTCCGGCAAAGCGCTAGATAGACTGATCGACTGGCCTAAATTCTGACACAAGTTCGAGCCAGATCCCAACCACCCCGAACTTTGATGAAGCTCCTTTTCATAGCCATACATCACAGAAGGTGAGAGCCCCCGCGTCATCTGTGATGCGATCGCCAAAGGCAAATTGCCAAACGTCACAGCGCTGCTAGCGGCATCTGCTAACAAACGACTGGTCGCCGACAGGTTTGCCCCCTTACTATTTTCAGAAATCACTGCCGGATGCCAGTCCAAGCCAGCCGACGTCGCCCTTAAAGGCTCAGAGCCATCCAACCAAAACCCATGATCTTTCTCAAATCCATACTCTTGAGAATCAGCCACCTCAGCAGATCCCAAACGGCTAGACCTATCCCAGCTTTCAGCCTCTACACTGGCTACAGCCGCCCTCGGCAGATCCGTTGGCCCACAAGCTAGCTTAGGCGCGATCGCCGCATTCGCCGCCACGTAAGTTTCTAGCACAACCCGAAAATTGTTTTTACCGACCGAGCGACCAAATACTGTAGATAGCTGCTTCCACAGCTTGGGCGCGACATCTCGCATCAGGTAATTGGTACTATACTCTGACTCATGGGCCATTTGCTCATAGGTCAGCCCTCGCCAAGTTCCCTTCAAGACAACCATTTCAGGCTCTCGCAGGGAATGTCCTAGCATCGCCATCACTGTGGACTCTAGCCACCTCAGCGCCGCCGTTAAATTCACCTTTTTCCCCTCATCTGCTGAATAGTGCGCCGCTTGAGAGCACCCATCTCAAATTGCCTGTCGATTTTGCTGATACATAACTCAACTACTTAACTAAAGTATTTGAAGATCACCTTAAAGCAGACAAGTCTGTAGCGGCTGAATAAGCAGTGAAGTATCAGTATGATTACTAGGTAGCGGCTATCATTATAAGCATCATAATTTAGTGGCAGCTTACCATACCACCATAACTAATATCGAAAAAATACCCAGCGAATGCGCGTGAGTTCGGAGTCATTCCGGTACGGCACAGCGCGATCGCTCAGCGCCAAGCTCATCTCTTTCTACGCCAAGTTCAAAAGCTTACTGGTAGCATCGCTCACGATTGGGCATTTTGCGACAAAATAAAGCCATCTCAGTCTTCACCCATCTCCAAACCTATTCCCATGAAATTCTTTGAAAAACCTGGTGCCGACCTCGCTGATCGCGTTCCCCCCGGTCAGCATTTAGCCAAAGGCTTTCCTGTTCTGACCTACGGCAACACCCCGCTCATCAGCATAGATCAATGGCAGTTCTCCATATCTGGTCTAGCCACCGCCAAAACTTTCTCTTGGCAAGACTTCATGGATATGCCTCAAAGCGAATTCACCGCCGACTTTCACTGTGTTACCACCTGGAGCAAGCTAGATGTCAAATGGCGCGGTGTTAAGGTAATCGACTTTCTCAAAGTGATAGACATCGATCCGAAGGCAACGCATGTAATGGAGCACTGCTATGGAGACTACACCACGAACCTGTCTCTAGAAGATTTCAGCAAAGCCGAAAATTTCTTTGCTCATACGTTATTTGATGAGCCCCTACCGGCTGAACATGGTGGGCCGATGCGATTGGTGGTACCGCACCTATATGCCTGGAAAAGCGCAAAATGGATTAACGGCCTGGAATTTTTAGAAGAGATGGCGTTGGGTTTTTGGGAGCGCAATGGCTATCACCATCGAGGCGAGCCCTTTGCTGAAGAAAGATACAGTTGAAGAAAGATACAGTACGCTGCAATCGCGCCCAGATCTGTAGCCGAATGTTTGAGCCATTAAAAGCCTAAAGGCTTAACGTCAAAGCCTTACATACGGCGCTAACTCACTCCATAGCGCTGGAAATTGGGCGCGGATGTCGGTTGCTTTGGCAATGGTCATATCGCGATAGTCAAACCCAGGCGCGACGGCCTCACCTAACAGGCCATACTCTCCGGCTTCGAGAACAGCGGCTTTCCAGTAGCCGCTGGGTACCAAGAGCTGAGGCTGTTCACCTTGGGCCAAATCTAGCCCTAGCTTTTGCTTTTGCAAATCGCCGTCAGGCGTGACCAACAGGTAGGTAATGGGTGAACCAGCCTGGAAGTAGTGCATAATGTCTGACTGGTTTTTGTGCAGGTGATCAATCGGGCGATCATCGCTAAGCAGATAATAAATTGAGGTCATCGTGGCGCGAATAGAGCCTTCTCTATTGGTTGGCATGGTCTCAGGGGCGCGATAGGTTTCAGCAAAGTAGCCGCCTTCAACATGCTCTATTAAGGAGAGTTTTTCTATCCAGTCGCGCTTGTTCATACCTGGGGGCCTATAAAATATAAGGAGAACCGATAAAAATAAAGAGGACTCTAAAAGCTTGCTAAGCCGCGATCGCCATTTTGCCTTTATTCAACACCCCAACATAAAACCGCTCTAGCTGCCGAGTTGAAGCCGCCCAACCCCAACGCTCAGCTTCAACTCGCGCATTTTGACGCAGCAGTTCGCGCTCGGCCTTCATTCCCAACAGTTTTTGCGTGGCTGCTATGGCTCCCCCTTCATCTGCCGGGTCAAACATAAAGCCATTTACCCCATTTGTCACAATATCGGGAATGCCGCCCGCATTCGCGGCAATCACCGGACAGCCCGCTGCCATCGCTTCTAATAGAACGAGACCCAGCGTTTCTGTCCGCGACGGGAAAATAAACGCATCAGCAGACGCATAGGCCGCGCCGAGTGCCTCGCCGCCTAAGTAGCCGACAAAATGGGTTGGCGTCCCCGCAAAATGTTTCTCTAATTCTTCGCGGTAAGGGCCATCACCGACGAGCGCTAATCGAGCCCCCGGAATGGACTCCAGCACAGGCTTAATGCGATCAATTTCTTTTTCGGCAGATAAGCGGCCAATGTAGATTAAAATCGGTGCGTCAGGATGGCCTTGAGTGAGGCGTGATCGCATTCTATCACTGCGCAAATCAGGCCGAAACAACGCCGTATCTACTCCTTTTTGCCATACCTCTACCCGCTCAATATCATGTTCCGTCAGCTCTTTCTGCATCGCCGTCGAGGTACAGAGATTAATCGCGGCTTTGTTGTGCATCGCCTTTAGCAACTCCCACAGCACCCCTTCTAACATGCCGAGATTGTAATGCTCCAAATACTTCGGCAAATGCGTGTGGTAAGAAGCCACTAGCGGCACATCTAGAGATTTACTGTAGTAAATGCCCGCTAAGCCTAAGACTGCCGGATTCACAACATGAATCAAATCCGGCTTAAAGGCTTCTATCGTCTCGCGAATTGAAGGGCGCGGCAAAGCCAGCTTCAGCTCCGGATAAAGCGGTAGCGGAAAGCCAGAAACGCCTTCTACCTTCGCCCCTTTATATTCTGTAATCCCGCCTTCCGGACAAAACACACACACTTCATTGCCAAAGCTTTGCAAATGCTCAACGGTGTGCTTTAAGCGAGTGACAATCCCGTCAACTTTGGGGAGAAAGGTCTCGGTAAAAATAGCAATTCGCATGGATTTAGCTCGGCAAGAGTTATGTAAAAAACAATCAGCAGCAGCGAACGATTAGGTTGTATCTAAATAGGTTGTATCTGAGCCTTGCATAGTCAGCAACCCCTTGAAGGACACTACTTAATAGGTCAACCCAGAAAGGTGCCCATAAAAAAGTGCCAGTAAAAAGGCCAGCCAGCATTTGGAAAATTTCATTCCTAAACACAAGCTGACCTTTCTAGACAAATGCGGCTTCGATGTGAGCGTTGATTAAGCGCTTACTCGGTGCCAGTTTACGGTAGGCATAATCTGCTTTTGGTTGACGCGGTGCTTGTACTTAATGGCTGTATTCAGCACAGAATCGAGCAGAGAATCTGAGAGTAAATGAGGCTCTAGCCCCAAATCAATTAGCTTCGTGTTTTTGGCATTGAAGTAATGCTCTTCGGCTTCTACCCGAGGATTGTCTAAATTGCTCACTTCTACGTCTAGCCCTAGCGTGGTTCCGGCTTTTTTCACCAGCATGGCTAAGTCGTTGATACTAAACATCTCAGTGAACTGATTAAATACTCGAAATTCACCGGCATTGGCCGGGTTTTCGCAGGCAATCTCGATGCAGCGAACCGTGTCGCGAATATCTAGCAGCGCGCGGGTTTGGCTGCCTTTACCATAGACTGTGAGCGGGTGACCGACAGCCGCCTGAATGCAGAAGCGGTTGAGGGCTGTGCCAAATACACCGTCATAGTCGAGCCGGTTGATCAAGAGCTCGTCCATGCCAGTTTCCTCAGTGAGGACGCCGTATACAATACCTTGATTGAGGTCAGTGGCCCGCAGACCCCAAATTTTGCAGGCAAAGTGAATGTTGTGAGTGTCATGCACCTTGCTGAGGTGATAAAACGACCCTGGGCTCTTAGGAAACGGCAGAGTGTCTTTACGACCGTTGTGCTCAATGGTGATGTAGCCTTCTTCAATGTCGATATTGGGCGTGCCGTACTCGCCCATCGTGCCGAGCTTAATCAGATGGCACTCAGGAAAGCGATCGCGCAGAACGTATAGCAAGTTCAAGTTGCCGAGTACGTTATTAGCCTGAGTCATCACCGCATGTTCGCGGTCAATCATTGAAAAAGGAGCCGAGCGCTGCTCACCAAAGTGAACGACCGCATCCGGCTTGAACTGGCACATTGACTTTTCAAGGAAGGGGTAGTTGTTGACATCGCCAATAAATAGCTCGATGTCTTTACCAGTCAAATCCTTCCAGCGCTGAAGCCTAGATTGAATGGGGGCGATTGGGGTGAGGGTTTCGGCTTGGAGCTCCATGTCCCAAAGCCGCCGTACTAGGCTATCTAAAATCGCGACATCATGACCTTTGTTGGAGAGGTAGAGCGCCGTCGCCCAGCCGCAGTATCCATCACCGCCGATTACTAAGACTCTCATGCTGCTTCTTTATGAAACCTTTAAATAGTGACCTTTGCTGATGCCCAATTTATCAGGTTTGGGGGCATGGTTGGGTAGTTTCTCTCAAAGGCAAGGTAGATAAAAAATCATAAGGGTAGATCGCAAGCCTATTAAAATGTCTCCACTGCGTAGCGCTAAAAAGCTTCTGTGAGAAGCTTTCAGGCTGTTTCTGCAAATTGCAGACCGATTGCAGAAAAATTATGTCTGACGAAACAAAAATATTATCTGCGCAAAATAAACCCATTAAGCGAGGTTTAAGAATGGCTTAAAGTTCTTAAAAAAGTAGTTCGTTTTTAGGAACTTTAAGCCGTTAACTGACCTCTAGCTTGAGACGGATTTTTATAGCGTTTTTCGGCGGTGCCTAATGGCACGATTGAGGGTGTGAATGAGGGCTAGATCAAGACTGACTGAGCTGGAAAACCAGCAGGCGAGTTGTTTGATCGGCAGAAAAATTATCGTCGCTCATGATCAGCAGGCTGCGGGTGCCGTTGGAAAAATCTGGGCCAAAGGCCATTGCCTCGTAATTTTCTAAAGGGATATTGAGCGCTGCATTGGGCGCATTGAAATCCAGCACGATCTGTTTGCGGATGGGGCTGATGCCGCTGAGATTACTGGCGTTGTCCGGAACGCGCAGAGAGGCGATCGCGCTAATATCGGTCGCGCCCCCCGAAGCGAGCTGATAGAGCTTAATAGCAAACCCCTGAAAGCCAAAAGAACGCTCCAGCGCTAAAAAATGGCCGCTTTGATCGAGCACTGCAATTTCCGATAAGCCATGCAGCACCGCGCCCGTCGGAGCCAAGTCCATCTCATACAAGTGCTCTGAAATTGGGGTGCTCTGATAAGGATCTACTAGATAGTGCAGCAGCCGGTTTTTGTAAGGAATTTCTGGGGCAAAGTCTAGATCTTGCAGCAGCGGGCCTTCGGTAGCCACAAACAGCCGATAAGGCTCATAGATACCACTTGAGCCAGAAGAGACATTAATAGCGAGCGCTTCAAAGCCAAGATTTTCCTGAACGCCTTGGGCTTGACTGCTCAACTCAGCAGGCGCTTCCGGGCTCAGCACACTGTCAGGCAAATAGCGAACCGGCAGTGGCAGCACGGTTTTTATCTGTCCGGTGACCAGATCATATTCACCAATGGCAGGCGCAATTCGCCTTGTAGCCGAACCTTCACTAGAAATTAGCAGCGTCCCTGTAGGCGTTAGCGCCATGCCTTCTAGATCGAAGTCACCAGGGGCATAGGGGTTGCCTTGGTTATCTTTGAAGTAGGTGACTGATTCGACAGTAAGCGCGGGGGCAGATGTCTGGAGATCAGCCTTGAGATTAGCCCTAAAATTAGGGGGTTTGAGGGTATAGAAGCGGGGGCGATCGCGATTATCAGATAAAGCGTAAAGGCGATCACGCGGCAAATCGTAGGCAATCGCCGAAATACCACCGACTGGCTCACCGTCAAAGCTTTGTGCAGGTAGTGTGTAACTGCCCAAAAAATTTAGCGAAATATCGAGAAATAGGCGATCTTCAGCCTTTACCTGCGGCAGTGCGCAGCCGCCCAGCATCGGGGCTAGCAGCACAAGAGCCAGCAGGCCGCTAATGATCGCGCTGGCCAGTGGCCGCATTTTAAGCCGCCTTCTAAACTGAAAAAGACAAAAGCTATAAGGCATACAAAACCAGTCAGTTAAAATGGATGACACCGTTCAAGATAAATTATTTAGGAGCCGAAGCGAATTTGGCAGCCAGTTTACGGTTGGTTTTACGTTTGGTTTTTTAAATTGACGGTTAATTAGACCGCATGAATCAGGGATGGACCTATACCGATTGGCTAACAGCAACAGCGTCCGGGCAGACGGTGTTGGATTACTACACACAGCGCTACCGGCACTCTAGCCGCTCGCTGTGGGCAGATCGCATTGAGCAGGGGCAAATTTTGCTCAACGGCCAGCCGGTGAGCGCTCAAACCGTTCTGCAAAGTGGTCAGCAGCTTACCTACTACCGCTTGCCTTGGCAAGAGCCGGTTGCACCCCTCGATTTTGATGTGCTGTATGAAGATGACGATCTGTGGGCACTGGCCAAACCCTCAGGTCTACCCGTGCTGCCCGGTGGCGGCTTTTTGGAGCATACGCTGCTGCATCAACTGCGATCGCGCTATCCTACCGAAACACCTGTCCCGGTACATCGATTGGGCCGAGGCACCTCTGGCGTGATCTTAGTGGCTAAGTCTCAAGCAGCGAGGGCAGATCTGTCACGACAGTTTAGAGTGCGCACGGCTGAGGTGGGGCGATTTCCAAATCAGGCGAAGCGATCGCTGCCGATCAATTCGCCCATCAATTCGCCCATCAAGCCGCCCATGGAAAAGGTCTACCGGGCTTTGATTGGCCCAGCTGCGGTAAGTGAATTAGGTGATCGCTTTAGTTGCACATACCCCATTGGCAAACTACCTTACCCTGGGCTTAGCTATTTATATGGTCACTGCGCGGGCGGGCTCGCTGCTCGTAGCGAGGTCCGAGTTTTAGCGCGCTACCCCGAATCAACGCTAGTAGAGGTTTCTATTTTTACCGGTAGACCGCATCAAATCCGAATTCACCTCGCGGCAGTCGGCTATCCGCTGCTAGGCGATCCGCTGTACGCAGCAGGCGGTATTCCCATTGTCAGGTCAACAGCCATACCTCCTGCTATGCCCGGAGACTGCGGCTACCGCTTACACGCACATCGCATTCGGTTTATTCATCCGCGCACAGGGCAACCTTTATCCATCGTCGCTCAGCCTCCCGCTGAGTTAGTAATCAACCACAAATGACCTATGGCTCAGCCTGATTACATTCTCTACGCGCAGCACGGCTGGGCCGATCTCAACCAAGGCATTGGTCTTTTAGCGAAGCAAATTGCCAGTCCGCAGGCGCATGTGGTAGTGCCTAATTTGGGGTTTATCAATACCTGGATTCGGATTGAGCCCTTGATTCAGCGTGTGGAAGCGATCGCCCAGCAAACCCAAGCCGCCTATCCCCAAACACCTATCCGCATTATTGGCCATTCGATGGGGGGCCTGATCTGGCTAGAGGTACTAGCGCGCCATCCAGAGTGGTGGCCGCTGGTGGAGTCTTTGGTGCTGGTCGGTTCGCCAGTGGGCGGGGCTGATTTGAGCCGCATGATCGACCCCTTTGAGTGGGGCATTGGGATTGCCAAAGATTTAGGCCGCAACCGTCGGGCTTTGGCCGAGCAGATCGCGGCTGACGTGCCGACGCTGATTATTGTAGGTGACTGCAATCAGGGAAGTGATGGCATTGTGCCCGTAGAATGTGCGCGGTTCAACCGAGCTAGCTATGTAATGCTAAACGGCATTAGTCACGCTGAATTAAAACAACATTCGGCAGTCGCTACTGTCATTCAACAGTTTTGGCAAAATTCTGTTCATTTATGTGTGCCGAGCTTGGTGGAAGGCTACAGCGATCGCGTGATTCGCCAGCTTCAAGCCATTCCTGGTATGACCGATGCCCACTACGGGGGGTTTAAAAAATCTTTGTTGTGGGCTGCTCTGCCCCATGACCTGTCGTTACGAACCTGGCAAAACGCCTTAGGTGTTCATCACGTATTTGTCGCTAATGCGATGAAAGATTGTTTGTTTGCCGGGTTTGTGGGCTGGCCTCATACAGGAGAACTGTATACGGAGTTAAGCTGTCTGGCTGCTTTTCAGCGAAGCCGATAATGGCATAGGGGAGCGAGTAAGCCGTTTGAGATTTTGCTCGTATTGAGCGATGAGATCGGCTTTGGTAAGCTTACGACGAGAACCGATTGGAGTCATCCGAACACCGCAGACTTTGGCGGTACTGGCTTTACGCAGATCGGCAGCCTTCCATTTTTTCCAATTGACCGGCTCACAGATTATCGGCTGTGAGATTGGTGCTTCAGAGATTTTAGCAGCAGAGATTTTGGGCGATAGAGCCTTTGGAGAAAGAGATTTTTCAGAAAAGACTTTTGCAGAGGGCGCTTTTTCTGAGACGGATATTGCTTGAACAGCGATGAAGCTATCTTTTTCAAAGGCAGGTGTTTTAGCTACCAGTTTGGCCACTGGAAGCGTTTTTTCTAACTTTTTACTGTCGTGAGTCGCGACATATAAAACAAACGCTAAAGTAAACCAGAATTCAGAACCATATATGAGGAGAGAAATCGCCGCAGTCAAGGCTTGATCAATGAGTTTGAACGTCATGGTTTATGCCGATAATGAGTAAGTTGGCGGGCTTAAGCCGTGGACAGAAAAGCAAACGATATGGAAGCCGTAGGCCATTGATTGAATCACTAAATTAGTTCTATTGTACTACTAATTTGCAATTGAGATCCGCAATATTTGGCACAAGCCTTAAACGTCGATAGTGTCTAGCCGCTCAGGATGCCAAATCGCCTGATAAATAGTCTGATAAGCGGCCTGACAAGTGGTTTACTTCGCGCGATAGACCCTATATGGAGTGAGCTCTATGATTAAAAAGAAATGCAGGCGCTACAGGCGCTATTTCTACGTTTTTTTGCCATTGTTATTGCCATTGATAGTGGCAATGACGCTATTGTCTCAACCGCGCTGGCTATTGACGCTAGCAGAGCAGATGTATCCTGGCGTAGTCTATGCGTTTGATTTGCCAACGCTACCAAATCAGGCCAAGACTGTAGCGCTAACTATTGATGACGGGCCTAGCTCCGTGAGCGCCGAAATTTTGGCCGTGCTCAAGCGGCATCATGCTAAGGCAACTTTTTTTAACATTAGCGATCGCCTACCCGGACGCGAAGCCGTCATCCGCCAAGCCGTCAGTGCAGGTCACGAGTTAGGCAACCACCTGACGACCGATGAGCCGAGCATTCGGCTAACTCCCCTTGAATTTGAAGCAGCCTTACTAGCCGCAGACCGTGCCTTTTCGCCCTACTTAGCCCATCAAAATGACGGTGAAAATGACCGTTTGCACTGGCTTAGACCGGGCATGGGCTGGTACAGTCAGAAAATGGTAGATATTGCCAGCCAGCATGGTTACCAAATAGCGCTAGGCAGTGTATTTCCCTACGATACGCACGTCCCTTTTTCCCGCTTCGCTAGCGCATTTATTCTCAGCACTGTCCGCTCAGGTGATGTTGTTGTTCTGCACGACGGTGAAGCTGGCCGTGGGCAACGAACCGTTCAGACACTCATAACCGTGCTGCCAATTCTTCAGACAAAAGGGTACACAATTACAACGCTGAGCGATCTATCCAATCTGGCCAATCTGGCCAAGCTAGCTCAGTCTCAAGAGCAGTCCTTAGTTGGCGAGTTACGACCTTGGCAACAGGGCCGATGGTCGCTTCAAATCGAAAACTAGATGCTTAAACTAAAAATAGTTAGGTTGTTGATCCCTTCATCTTTTATTTTTTGGTGCTTCTATGCCTCAAATTTCTCTGCCTCAGCTAGTTGATGCCCTAGCAAACGCTCCTCATTTGGTCAGTTTCCCAACTGATACGGTCCCGGCTTTAGCCACTCGCCCCGAATATAGCGAACTCATTTATGCCGCTAAGCAGCGGTCATGGTCGAAGCCCCTAATTTTGATGGGGGCTTCGTTGGCTGACCTATTGCCCTACGTATCAGCAAAAGCTGAGGCCCAGGCGGCTTGGACAGCGCTAGCGCATAAGCACTGGCCTGGTCAACTCACACTTGTCCTACCGACGAGCCACTATCCGTTTGGGACTTCGTTAAATAGCGATCAAAAGGGCGATCACAGCCAAAACACGCTGGGTATCCGTGTCCCCAATCATCCGGTAGCTTTAAAACTGCTGGCTCAAACTGGGCCACTTGCGACGACAAGTGCTAATTTGTCTGGGCAGCCGCCGCTGACGACTCTAGCCGATATCGCCAGCACCTTTCCGACAGCTTTGACGCTGCCTGCCGAAGCTTTTGAAGCGGTTGATCCAAGGACTAGCAAAGCCAGTGGCACACCTTCTACCGTGGTTAAATGGACAAAACAAGGTTGGCACATCCTGCGCCAAGGAGTAGTTAATCTTTAGATAAACGCCTCCAATAAGATGTTTTAATTCGATACGCTTTTCATGGCCCTTAATTCTTCCGATCCCAATGCCGCTATGCAGCTTGCCTATCAGCGGCTGCTGACACTTGAGCGCTTTAAGAGCGGTTTTTTGGCGCGCACGGCACATGAGCTGCGATCGCCCATCAACACCATCGTCAGCCTGCATCAGCTTATTCTGGAAGATCTCTGTGAAGATCCCGCCGAAGAAAAAGAGTTTTTGCTTCAGTCCAAAGCCGCAGCGCTGAAAATGCTAGGCTTGTTTGATCGCGTTGCAGCGATCGCCAAGCTAGACGTAGGCCGAGAGCCGCCGAAGCTAGCCGCCGTTGATCTGAGCCTTTTGCTGCATGAAGTAGAGCTGCTAACCACCCTCCAAGCAGCCAACGAAAATGTGCGCTACACCGTCGAATCGCCCGAAACTGAAGTGAGCGTGCACACTGACGGCAAATGGCTAAAAACCCTTTTGCTCAGCCTGATTCAAGATGCTATTGCCCATACTAAGATCTTGCGACTAACGCTAGAATCTGATGAGCAAACCGTGGCGGTGGTCATAGAGTGCGATCGCGCTGCTGCTGATCTACAGCGCGAACTGGACAGCGTTGCCGATGCCCTGACGCTTTTCCAAGAGAGGGAGACAACGCTAGGCGAATCCGATCCACCCTTATCACTCGCTCAAATCGAAAATCTTCAGCTCTCCACAGGGCTTGTTTTAGCCACCGCGCGCACCGCTCTATCCGCAATTCAGGGCGAATTTTCGATTGCGCCGCATCCGAGAGAACCCAAACGGAGCCGCTTGATATGTGCATTTTTTAAGTCCAATCATCATGAATGATTCACCGGCGATCGCGACTATTTTACCGACAGAATTGAACCACTTCAAAGGCCGCTATGCCCTTTGGATAGGGCTTACAGCCCTTCTATCAGGCGTACTAATAACCTTTTTTAACCTATGGATAATGCACCTCAACGGGCAATTTAGCAGCGCCATTATTGGGGGTGCGCTCTTAACAGTCATGGGCATTTTGTACCTAAGTCGCCCTTACTTTTCGCTAGCCCCTAACCGCCTGACAACTTACAACCTGCTCGGCAAAGCCGTTAAGCGCTATTCCTTTGAGTCATTTGGTCATCTCACCATAGAAAAAAACGTCCTATACATAGAGAGCCGTCACGAAATCAGAGAAAAGGTGAACATTAATCGATGGAGGGTGAAATCGGCGGACTGGGAAAAGCTACAGCTCATCGCGAGATCGAGCGTTATGCCCCCTCCATAAACAAAATCAATGATAACCATTGATTTTGCAACCATCTAAATTTTATCCAACTTTTTTCTAGGTCTAAACTGCCTTTATGCCTAACCGCAGACAGTCTTAATGGGCTGACGTGCGGTGATTTCAGCGGTTGCGGCAGCAGCGTATTCGCATACCCGACTAAAATAGTCGGGTATGTTTGCTGCACGATCTTCTGCGTGCTAGCATCGTTTCACTCAATCTTGAAATACGATTTGAAATAGGTCTGTAACTCTATTTCCTCAGCGATTGCTGATACCGTCAGCTAGTTTTGTAAGGCATTAGCAGATCGCTTCTCACCACAGTTTTAGAGGGTTAAATACCGATGACTCAAGCTATTGAAAGACTTTCTCCACTCAAAGCATCACTGCCCAGAACTTTTACAGCACTGCAATGCAAAGAGTGTGGTGAGCAATACGGCCTCGGCGCTAAGCATGTTTGCGAAGACGTGTGCTTTGGTCCTCTAGAAGTCGCCTACGACTATGAAGCGATTAAGCAACAAGTTTCCCGCGAAACCATTGCCGCTGGCCCTCATTCTATTTGGCGCTACAAAGCCTTTTTGCCCGTTGAAACCGATACGCCCATCGATGTTGGCACTGGCATGACGCCCTTAGTGAAAGCCAATCGTCTAGCGCGTCAGCTCGGAATTAAAAATCTCTACATCAAAAATGACGCGGTTAATATGCCGACGTTGAGCTTCAAAGACCGGGTGGTTTCGGTGGCCCTGACCCGAGCACAAGAACTCGGCTTTACGACCGTTTCTTGTGCAAGTACGGGTAACTTAGCGAATTCTACGGCAGCGATCGCAGCTCACGCTGGACTAGAATGCTGCGTCTTCATTCCGGCTGATCTCGAAGCTGGTAAAATCCTCGGCACCTTAATTTACGACCCCACCTTGATGGCCGTTAAAGGCAACTACGATCAAGTCAACCGGCTTTGCTCCGAAGTCGCCAACACCCACGGCTGGGGCTTTGTTAACATCAACCTGCGCCCTTACTACTCCGAAGGCTCCAAAACCCTCGGGTTTGAAGTCGCCGAGCAGCTCGGCTGGCAGCTCCCGGATCACATCGTTGCCCCTTGCGCCTCGGGTTCTCTATTTACCAAAATCTACAAAGGCTTCAATGAATTTGTCAAAACTGGCCTAGTCGAAGCTAAAGCCGTGCGCTTCAGTGGCGCACAGGCCGAAGGCTGCTCCCCGATTTCTCAAGCCTTTAAAGCCGGTCAAGACTTTATCACACCCGTGAAGCCCAACACCATTGCGAAGTCGATTGCCATTGGTAATCCGGCTGATGGTATGTACGCCCTAGAAGTTGCCCGCAAAACCAATGGCCACATCGAAGATGTCACCGACGCTGAAATCATTGCGGGCATGAAGCTACTAGCCGAAACTGAAGGCATTTTCACTGAGACAGCCGGAGGTACCACGATTGCCGTTCTCAAAAAGCTCGTTGAAGCCGGTAAAATTGACCCGGATGAAACGACCGTTGCCTTCATCACCGGCAATGGACTGAAAACCACCGAAGCGGTACAGGGCTACATTGGTGAGCCGCTGACCATTGAGCCTAAGCTAGAGAGCTTCGAGCGGGCTTGGGAGCGGGCCAATACGCTCAATCGCCTAGAGTGGCAGCAAACTCAAGTTTAATTGGTTAGGTTACTTTATCTAGTCAGCATTCAATCAGTTAATCGTTCCTGTTAGCCGTTCAACTGTTTAACCTTTGAAAGACACCGTGAAGAGATATGGCCGTTAAGGTTTTAATTCCAACTCCCCTGCAAAAATTTACGAATGATGAAGCTACCGTCGAGTGTGAGGGCAGCGATATTGTTGAACTGATGAACACCCTAGAGCATAAATTTCCGGGGATCAAAAAGCGTCTTTGTGATGACAGCGGTGAATTGCGCCGGTTCATTAACTTCTATGTGAACAGCGAAGATATTCGCTTTTTGGATAATAAAGAGACTGCGCTCAAAGATGGCGATGAAGTCAGCATTGTGCCCGCTGTGGCAGGCGGCTAAACTGCCGTCAGGATTGCGATCCCTTTATCCTCTGTAAATTGTTTACTCTAAAAGCCAGCGTACTTGTCTACGCTGGCTTTTATTTGGCTAGCGTTTGCTATCCGAAATTGGCTAATTGGACCTCGACACAGCAAACTTGCCCTGATTTTTTAAAACATCTAAAAACATTTTGACGGCAGGCGCGTGGGGCGTGGTCGCTAAAGTGGCTGCACCAATAATGCGATTTAGACGGGTGGGGAGCGATCGCACATATACCCCATCCGGAATCGGCAGCGCTGCTAAGCGAGGTAACACTGCTGCCCCCAAGCCTTGCGCCACCATGCTAACAATCGTTGAGTCTTCTTTAATCACATAGCCCACTTCAAAAGGCTGCCCGCACTGCGCCCAATGATTGCGCACCGCGCTTGTGCATTCTGCATAATTAAACAGAATGAATGAATAGTTAGCAAGATCGTTCCAAGTCAATCGTTTAGGGGGCGGCGAATCCGTCTTCGGCAAGAGTACAACGTATTCATCGCGGGCGATTTCAACCGTTTTAAACTCTTCCGAACGGGGCAGTGGAATCAGGCCGATATCAGTTTGCCCTTCGCGCAAAGATTGTTCTACCCCAGCGGGATCAAGCTCTTCTAAAGTCACTTCCACATGGGGAAACTGCTTGTGAAATCGGGCAATATTAGCCGGTAACAGGTGCGTCGCGGCACTCCGAAAAGACGAAATCCGTAAACGGCTATGGTAGAGTCCTTTTTCTAAATTAACCTCATAATCAATGTGTTCCTTGAGATCTAAAATTTTTTGGGTATGCTGAATGACCCGTTCGCCCAGCGGTGTCAGCTTAGCGCCAAAGCGGCCCCTGCTTAAAAGCGCTACGCCTAGCTCATTTTCTAATGAAGCAATAGCCCGACTGACCGCAGATTGAGAGATCTCAAGGTTAATTGCCGCATCCGAAAAAGTACCGTATTCCGCAACGGCAGAGAGAATCTCAAGCTGAAAGATGTTCATAAATAGATTCTATTCGCTTCCCGCATAGATATACACCAGTAGACGGTTTGATCCTGCCGGTCACCAAGGCTAAAGTGACCTATACCAATTCTAATTTTCTATGGAGATCGCGTTGCAGCGGTCAGTTCTTAGACAGATTTCAGCAGATTTCAGCGGTCAAGTCTCATTCGAGTCGAGTTTAGTCAATTTAAAGGGGTTCCTTTTCCGATGTTTCAGCTACTTCAGTTCCAAAAGTTTAGAGATACGCCCAGCGTTCAGTTTTTTGATATCACCGTGCCCTCTTCTAACGCGCGGGATTTAGTTTCTCACGCAGGCCCAGCGATTAGCCCCAACAACGCTGAGGATAGCAGTTGGCAATTTTACCTTCACTCTCGTCAGGAAGATAATTTGCTAGCGCTCTCAGGTGGTCGCACCTTTCATCTAGTCAATTTTGACTGGCAGTGTCCGTATCACATCGTTCGGCTAGATGCGAATCGTCACATTTTGCGCATTCCGCCCGGTACGTTTCATCGCTCTGAGTCAGATCCCAATGGATCGCTGGTGATCAACCAGGCGGTGCGAACTGAAAATGCCAATGTTCACAATGAGTTTAGAGTGTACAACAGCAGCGAAATTCCAAAGCTAAAGCAGCTATTGTCTTCAGGCTTTCAGCCACAGTGCCATGGCTTTGAAGTTGAGTATCTGCGGGCGGCTTAGGACGCATTAGATAAAGGCTCAATAGGCTTTATCTAGAGAGATATTTTGAGGTGTTGGTTCAAGCCACTGGGATTTCGGCCTAAAATGGAGTGATAAAATTCGCCCGTCCCGTGGTCGGTATATTGCGCAATGACACAGCTCCAAAAGCAGCTTCAAAATAGGTCAGCCGATTCAACTCAAAATCTGGCAAAGGGTCTATTCGAGGATTTAGGTAGAGTGCTGATCTTCGACACGACGCTGCGCGACGGGGAGCAATCGCCGGGTGCCACCATGAATGTGGCTGAAAAGCTAGCCGTTGCAAAGCAGCTTGCCAGGCTGAATGTAGATATCATTGAGGCGGGTTTTCCGTTTGCGAGTCCGGGTGATTTTGAGGCAGTGCAGACGATCGCCGGTGAGGTTGGTACGCCTCAAGGGCCAATTATTTGCGGGTTAGCGCGGGCCACTAAGGGTGATATTGAGGCGGCGGCAAAGGCGGTGGCTCCGGCAGCAAAAGGACGGATTCATACCTTTATTGCCACGTCAGATATTCACATGAAGTACAAGCTGAAAAAGTCTCGCGCTGAAGTGCTAGCGATCGCGGATGAAATGGTTAGCTATGCCAAAAGCTTTACTCACGATGTAGAATTTTCACCCGAAGACGCAGGCCGCAGCGATCCTGAGTTTTTGTATGAAGTGTTGGAGCGCGCGATCCTTGCGGGTGCCACGACCCTCAATATCCCTGATACGGTAGGTTACCTAACACCGGGTGAATTTGGCGACTTAATTCGCGGGATCAAAGCCAATGTACCAAGCATTAATCAAGCCGTGATTTCGGTGCATGGTCACAACGATTTGGGTTTGGCGGTTGCGAACTTTTTAGAAGCCGTCAAAGCGGGCGCGAGGCAATTAGAGTGCACCATCAATGGCATTGGTGAGCGGGCGGGAAATGCTGCTTTAGAAGAGCTAGTCATGGCGCTGCATGTTCGCCGTCAGTATTACAATCCCTTTTTTGGCCTGCCGCCGGAATCTGAAGCGCCGCTTACGCACATCAATACCAAAGAGATTTACAAGGCATCACGGCTTGTTTCTAATATGACCGGGATGCTAGTGCAGCCCAATAAAGCGATTGTCGGTGCCAATGCGTTTGCGCACGAATCTGGCATTCATCAAGACGGTGTGCTCAAAAACCGGCTGACTTACGAGATTATGGATGCGCAGTCGATTGGCCTCAACGACAATCAAATTGTGTTGGGCAAGCACTCAGGCCGCAATGCGTTTCGCACTCGGCTCACTGAATTGGGCTTTGATCTCAGCGATCAAGATTTGAACAAAGCTTTTTTGCGCTTTAAAGATGTGGCTGACAAGAAGAAAGAGATTAGCGATCGCGATCTCGAAGCCATTGTTAATGACGAAGCGCTACAGGTCGCTGAGCACTTTAAGCTAGAGCTAGTGCAAGTATCTTGTGGCAGTAACGCGCAGCCGACGGCAACCATTACAATCCGAATGCCCGATGGTAAAGAAGTGACGGATGCCTCCGTCGGCACTGGCCCGGTAGATGCCATTTATCAAGCCATTAACCGCATTGTCGATATTGATAATGATCTAATTGAATACGCTGTGCAATCGGTCACTGCTGGTATTGATGCAATGGGAGAAGTGACCATTCGGGTTCGCAATGGCGAAAGAATTTATTCGGGCCATGCGGCCAATACCGACATTATCGTAGCTTCGGCCTATGCCTACATCAGCGCCCTAAATCGACTATATACAGCGCTGCAAGCGGGCGTTTCAATTCATCCTCAGCGAGAAAAAGTACCTGCTGGAACGGGCGTTTAGCAAACTCATCGTCAGTACCTACTAGCCTTCGCAATTTTGCCGGGAATTCTGAGCTATTGACTAAATTTTGCTTTCGCCCAGAGCTGTAGTTTCTTTTGTGGAAAAGCTACAGCTCTTAACTTGGGCATATTTTATAGTGAATAGAGGCGACACTATGGTCACATCTAGGCAATCACTGGAGTCGGTCACAGGTTGGCTTATTGTCTAATGACATCAACAGTTTGGATTCTTTCAGCTGACAGCCTTCAAAATTCCTACAACAGAATATAAGTCATTGCCGGGATTATGAAGAGAGTACGTTTGAGAGAGCCCATACTGCCCTGTTGCAGTCCGTAGCTTAACAAAGATAAATTCAGTTCCATTCGTGACCAAACCAAACTGCTGCTGAGCTCTAGACTGATGACTAGCCATATATGTTAGCGTTTGAGGCAAGCCTACATTTAGGCTGAACTGCGATCCTTTCGCTTCAATCACGCAAATCCATAGCTGTTTGTTTACAACTAGCACATCTATCCGGCCTCGGATAATTTCTTCTTCAGCTTCTATCTCTATTTCTGTTGCTGACTCTGCAAAAGTGCGAAATGGTTTTTCATAGAAACCAGCAACCAATAGCATTGGCGAAATAACAACCATCTTTACTAACGCTTCTTGCACAGGATACTCTATCAAATACAAGAAGTTAGACTGAGCCTGGTCAAGTATTTTTTGTTCATACTCACTGAAGCTAATCTCAGGCTGCTGCCACTCTGTAAAAAAATCAAGGTTTGTTTCAAGCTGTAAATTAAACTTATCTTTGACGTCACGCAGCGTGAGCCGATTAGCTTGCAGAACTTTAATCATGACTATACTCAGCTACACTGCCATTAATCTCAGTATAGCGGATGCCGTAGCGGTAAGAGCAGTCATCGGTTGGGCTATCTCACTTGCTCACAGTCTACTGTAGCCGTGTGGGCTTATTCTAAAAAAGGGTGCCTGACAAGGCGGTACGAATTCTTTCAATAGGCAATAGATAATTGGCTTCAGCCTCCTTAGCGGCCTCGCAAGCAGCGCGATCTACTGCTAACAGATCGTCTCCCCAAATGACTTTACCAACCGGTATGCTTTTGCCTTTATCTGGCTTCCAGTCAAGACTGACAAACTTTTGATGGCAATCGACCACACCGCCGTCAAATAGATGGCCGATAGTGAAATAAACATCTTTCAGCACCAGCGGGACAGAGGGACGATGAAGCTGGCCGCGAGAGTTTGGGCTGCGGGCTTTGTATTTAGATCGCGGAAAAAGGCCATAGAGATTTTTGAGTGAAGCAGAAATAAGTGGTTCGCCTTTAAGATGAGTCTTTTTGAATGCGCCGATAGAAATACGACAGTCCACTTCTTGCAATAGCCTTGGAGCCCACATAGCTTTAAATCGTACTGGGGTCGGTGATTGATTGGGATACTCTATACAATCCAATTCATCGGCATTCAACAGACAGATGCCGGCAGTTAGCAGCGGCAACAGCCCATTTTTTTCAGCGATATCAGCGAAAGAGACTTTTGAGCAAACGCCTTCTACGATTAAAATTTCAGCGGTAGGATTAACTTGCCTCAGGCCCTGTATAACCTTGCTCAAGACATTTATGCTGACAGTGACAGGTGGGCCAACAGGATACCCTAAATTTGGTTTGAGCAGTATGCGCTGTGCGGTTTTGGCGGACTTAGGTGGGGTGTAAACGAAGTCTTGGGTAAGCGTAGCTTGAGCCATAATATTGAGAGCAGCACAGAGCCTGATGCTGACTCAGGTAGAGGGCAACAAAGTCTATTTTACGGCGTTTGGGCAGGCAGGTGAGGGGATTTTGCCGTAAATCCACCGCGAATACCTAGGGTTCGATCTCGCAGATGAACCTTTAAAGGCAAATCCCCAACACAGGGCAGCTTAGTCGCCCAGCATTTTTCGCCTTGATCTTGAACAATGGCATAGGTAATGCCATTTAATGTGGCTGTTTGTAGCGTGGCAACCGGTAGCGGTGGCGGGAGCCAAAAAGAATAGCCTGTGGCGTTGTGAGCATGATTACCTAAGATAATTGCACCTACTAGCGCGGCTCCAATGAGTGAAAATGTTTGTTTTCTATGCTGCAAACGTTTAAATATGCCGTAAAAGCGGTGAATGGGGGCTTGGCAGGTGTTGCGACCAGACCAATTATTGTAAGTATTGTTACAATAACTAAGGCTATTGTTGAAGAACATGGCACTAAACAAGATGGGTAATAGCAGCACGTAGCTCATACCTAGTCGAAACAGCGGGGCTTTGATCATAATGAAGGCAGTCCCGCTGATGCCTAAAATCATTAGCCAGATGAGGGCGCGATCAAGCCGAACGCGTGAAAACAGCAGAAAGTGAATGAGGCTACAGCCTGAAAGCAACATTAACAGCGTCATTAGCTTGCTAGATGTGTTGCTGTTAAACCATGCTTGCAGGAGCCAAAGGGTTGAATTAGCAGTGGCAGGCGGTGAGCCAAACCAAGTTTTCCAGCCCTGAGAGGCAGCAGCTAGAGTCTCTATTTTGGAGGCATCTGGTGTCCACGGTAAATTTAAGCAGGCAAAGGTTGACGGGTAAAGCGGACAGCCGGAGACGAGAATTTCGGCAGTGAAAAAGGGTAAGAGCATCGCTATCATGAGCAAACCGACAATAGCAATGCTCCGCCAAGAGACTTGTTTAGAGAAATAGAAGCCCAGGGCGATCGCCAGCAGTGGCAGCGCTGTCAGCTTGATTGAAACCGCGCCAGCTGCGAGAACGATAGACACAAGTTCAAGGTTCAGCAGGATTGCCCAGGCGACGATCGCGCTCAATAGCGCTACGGCAATATCCGGTGAAGGTGAAACGGTAATCACAGGCAGCAATTTGGTTTGGCTTAAAAGGCCGCCTAGCGTCAGAGAAAAAATCAGTAAAAACCAGTCACTGGTGACGGCGCGTCTTTGAAGGATGCGGGTCAGCGTGATCGCCACTTGCAAGAGGGTCAGCAGCAGTGCAAATCCATTCATCACTGCGCTGGTGCGCCCTTCGAAGCCGAGTGGATTAAAGGGCGCGGCGATTGCAAACCAAGCGGACATAAATCCGAGCTGCGGATTAAGCAATACTAGACCCGGTATCACGCCATACTCTGACAGCCAGCGAATGAGGCCCGCATGATATAGACCCGTATCTATCCAACTAACAGGCTGTGTGAAAAAAGGAGCGATCGCCCCGGCGCAAAGTCCATAGCTCAGTACGGAAACACGCGATAGATGAGCTAACTCTCTCCGAAGCTCACTTCGGACAGCTTTTGCCTTTAGCGCCAGCAACAGCAATAGCAAAATGACGCCAAATCCGACCAGCGGCGATAGGGGCAGGAAAAGGGCGACTGCCAGTAGCACAACGGCTACTAGCGTTAGCCCTAGCCAAGCTGAAATAATGGCGCGATCGCCTAGACGCTTGAGCTGATTTTCGCCCAGTTTGTCCAGGCAGTGTAATACACCACAACCGATGCTCCAGCACACGGCCAGCAATCCTGTCCAAGTCAACAAGAAGTAAACCATCAGTTAATCAGTGCGAATAATATTTTGCTGTTGCTTTGAACACGCTACATCAGTAAAGTGTTTATGATAGAAGTCTTCCTTATTCACCGTCTAGATATCGTGCTAAGGGAGCCGCAATTAAATAAACTGCCGATGTAGGGGCTCAGCCGTGCTGTGCCCAGTGCAATAAGCCTTACTGGTATCTTTATTAACCGCACATCCCTAAGCTAGGTCAGTGCAATTAATTCGCAGATGCAACAGAATGCCTACATTTCCCCCAAATGGTAGGGGAGGAATGTAGAGCTCACTTCCCGAAGGATAGGAACCTTTAGTATCTATCTATAAATTAATTAGATCGATCTGTTCAGTGCCGTTAACGGGGCGTAACTTGGATTGTTGTATATATAACAACCCAAGTTGTACTCTTAGAATAGAATAAACGGTAAGCATTATATATTAATTATCGGTAAAGTTATAGCAGCATGTATGTATGGCTGTTTATGCTGGAGTTTTCAGCACTGTATTAATGTAAGGGCAGAGGAAAATAACGCATAGCCGTTGCAGGTTCAAAGGAGTAGAGTAGATGAAATTTAAGCTCACCTGACCGACTTATAGCTCTCCTGAAATGCCCAAGAACGGTACAACCAAACCCGGCAAGCAAAACTATAAATGCCCAGACTGCAACCGTCATTCGTGGAAGGCCCATAGTAAAAGCCGAAATCTATGAGCGATTTACCAAGGCAGAATTTCTCCATTGGCGTGCCAGAACGTGCCGGTTGTCTCTAGGGTGAGTGCGTCAATTCTGTCTAGCAAGCCTTTTACAGAGGTTTCAGGAGAGATACCGCTCGGATTGAAGTTGGTCATGCCAGTACTGACCAGTCCAGGGTGCAGAATGGCGATCGCGACCCCCATCGGCGCTAGGTCATGTGACAGTGATTTCCCTGCCATAGAAACCGCAACTTTAGACAATCGATAGCCATAGGAGCCACCGGAGGTATTGTCGGCAATAGATCCCATCCGGCTAGTCATGATCGCGACTTTTGCCTTTGAGGCAAGTTTGGGCCGTAGCGCCAAGGTGAAGCTGAGGGGGGCGATCGCGTTAATCTCAAACTGCTCTCTCATGCCTTCAATATTCAAATCGTTTGCATTAGAAGGCCGATAGATCCCCGCATTATTGATCAAAACATCAATAGATTTATCGTCTAAAGCCTTTAGCAGCCGGTGAACCGCCGCTTCGTCGCTAATATCTACGCCAGATTCCACCCGAATGCCAAGCTTGTTCAGCTCATCTGAAGGCTGTCGGCACACAGCGATCGCCTCATCCCCCCGCAGCTGAAGCTGACGGCAATATTCATAGCCAATCCCACGATTAGCCCCTGTTACCAAATAAGTAGCCATACTTCTTCCCTACTCCCTCTCTCTTACTTCCCTTTCCTTTCTCTACGTCGTCTCAGCGATCGCCACCAGCTCTAGCTCAAACGTCAAATCCTGCCCTGCCAGCGGATGATTGCCATCGAGCGTGATCGTATCGCCCTGAATATCAGTTACCGTCACCGCCATCGCTTCGCCATTAGGCACCTGCATTTGCAGCCGCTGCCCTACTTCTAGCTCAAAATCAGCCGGAATATTTTCACGCTCAATAGCTGCCACCATTTCTTCCTGATACGGCCCATAGGCTTCACTGCTAGGAATCGTTTGAGTCACTGATTCACCCGGAGATAGTCCCGTGACAGCGGCATCAAACCCTGGAATCACCATTCCAGATCCGAGCGTGAATTCGAGCGGTTCACGGGTTTTAGAAGAGTCAAAGATTTGACCGTTCGTGAGTGTGCCTGTGTAGTGCACCTTGACGGTATCGCCTGCTTTTGCCTGAGCCATAGTGAACTAAAAATGAACTAATAAAGTGAACTAAAAAACCTAAGGATAAAATTTGCGCCGATAGAATTTGAACTCACTGACGCTCAGTTTAAACCGATAATCTGCACTTAAACCAAGCGCGGCGCGATTGTCTTGCTTAATGGGCTCGTTTGATTGGGCTCGTTTGATTGGGTCCGGCTGACTGCACTAAACTGGTCTACAATCGCGACGTTTGAGGTAGCCCTATGATCAAAATGCGCATCAGCCCCTGGCAAATTGCGGTCTTGGTGCTGCCGATTGTCGCGATTGTGGTGTTTTTGCTGATCGCTGCCGGACAGCAGATTCGAGCTTGGGGGCTGAACTGGATTTGGGCAGTGGTGATTTTTGTGCTGCTGGGCTGGCGCTGGCTGATTATTCGGTGGACAAACCCGATGCGCGCTCAAGCAGAGACGCTGGTCTCACAGATGAACGCTGATCTGGAAGCGGCGACTGAGCAAACCACAGCAGAGATTAAAAAAGCCTCAGTAAGGACGCCCGCTAGCTCGTCTGATAGCCCATCTGATAGCCCGTCTGGCAGTACCGCTAGCAGCCGGCTTAATCGCGATCTAGAAGCGGCGCTTACTCAAACGCTAGAACTAGCGCAGGCAGATCCGCCCATTTGGGAAGATTGGCCGATCTTTTGGCAGCGGTGTCTGTCGTTGATTACAGCGATAGCCCAAGCCTATCACCCCGAAGTCAAGCGCCCGCTGCTGAATATTTATGTCCCTGAAGCGTACGGCCTGATTCGGGGCACCGTCGATGACACAGATCGCATGATGCAAAAGCTCTCTCCGGTTCTAAACCAGATCTCGATTGGGCAAATGGTGGCAGGTGTGGAACTGTACCAAAAGCTAGAGCCGTCTGCTAAAAAACTGATGACAGCGTTCAATTGGGCGCAGTGGGTGTTAAATCCCATCGCGGCCATCGCCCGCCAAAGCAGCGCTAAATACAGCGATCAGGCCAATCAGCAAATCTTGCTCAACCTCAGCAACCTGCTGCGAGAAACGACCTTACGAAACCTTGCTCAGCAGGCAGTCGCTTTGTATGGCGGCGGCGCTCAGCTAGCTTTATCAGAACTCACAACCTCAACTCCGGCCCTAGCTTCAGCTAAAACGCAGACCCTTCAAGAAATTTTAGAGCGGGCTGAACCGGCTGAAGCGATTGAGCAAAAGCCGCTCAACATTTTACTGATAGGGCGGACAGGTGCGGGCAAAAGCAGCGTCATCAATACGCTTTTTCAGGCTGAGGCAGCTATTGTAGATGCCTTGCCGAGTACGGACAAAATTCAGAGCTATCGCTGGCAAATCGGTTCAACGGACGGTCTTGCTGAGGGCAGTGAGTCCTTGACCCTATGGGATACACCAGGCTATGAGCAAGTGGCTCGCACCGATTTACGCGATCAGGTGCTGGACTACGCGAGTGAGGCCGATCTGCTGCTGCTCGTGACGCCTGCGCTCGATCCGGCACTCCAAATGGACGCTGATTTTTTGCAAGAAATGCATCAGCAGGTGAGCGATTTACCCGTCCTCGTAATTGTCAGCCAAGTCGATAAGCTCAGGCCAATTCGCGAGTGGAGCCCGCCTTACCACTGGCGCACGGGTGGTTGGCCAAAAGAAACTGCCATTCGAGAAGCCGTCGCCTATCGGGCGGAACAGCTCGGTGAATACTGCACGCAGGTGCTGCCGTTGGTGGCTAGCCATCCGCAGCGAGCGGCTTGGGGCGACGATGAGCTAGCTACCGCCTTAATAGCGGCGATCGCACCCACCAAACAGCTCCGTCTCGCCCGCTTTCTGCGCAGCCAATCGGCCCGTACTACCGCCTGTGCCACCATCATTGATCGCTACAGCTTTCAAATGACCACTACTGAAGGGCTAACTAAACTGCTCAAGAGCCCAATTTTGCAGTTTATCTCTACGCTCACGACCGGCACCCCGGCGCTAGGCGCACTGCTTACTGCCAAAATTCCCGTTGAGGAAGCGCCGATTGTGCTCGGCAAACTGCAAATGGCCTATGAGCTGTTTTCGCTATTGAGCACCCATAGTAGTTGGCAAGCCACGGGTATGGCTACTTTTGATTTACTTCCTCTATGGCCGTTGCTTCTAAAGCGCAGCGATCGCACTGCTGATCAAGAAGCCTGGGCGCTAGGCCATGCCCTCGTAGAATATTGGACGCAAACAGTGCCTCTAGATCAGCTGGAATCACGAGTCGCTTACTATTTAGATCAGCCTAAGGATTGATCCAAAGCGCAACCTCAAAGACAATTAGCAACCAAAGACCAGCCTCCAATCAACCTCAGTAAGCACTCTGCCACCTTATGAGGCGAGGATGCACTTTCTTAGATTTTTATTGTTGTCTAAACAAATGATCAATATGCGCTGTTTTTCACCGCTCTTACTAACGGAATAGTTGAAAACACACTTTACTAGAAAACAACAATCTTAAAATACAGCTTATTACTGCTCTTAGACTGCCCCCACGTTGAAACCGTGATTTTTCCTATTAGAAAAACTACAGCTCTTGAAACAGTTTTGGATATGAACAAGGTTTAAACGTTTCTCTTTTCTCTCTTCAAGAAGAGGCTAAATTAAAGGCGAGCGTCAAGGGCTGGGCAAAAAGCGCGATCGCTCACCAGTCTTGCCGCCCATTATTGTGGCTGAAATCAGTTTTGCATGATCGGCTGAAACGGGTTAACGTTACGCTAATAGGTAGTCATTACGCTTAGCGGCTCAGTATAGAGGCAGTGTACTAAGCCGCTATACCAGCGGTATGCTAGCTAACGACTGATTGCTTTTTCACGTTTATTGTTGGTGTATGGATATTCAGCAGCTACCGGGTACCGCGAATGAATTGGGAGCTACTTGGGATGGGAAGGGTACTAATTTTGCGCTGTTCTCGGAAAATGCGACGAAGGTAGAGCTGTGTTTATTTACTAAAAGGGGTAGAGAAACTCGCTACTCGCTCCAAGAAGTCTATAACTTTGTATGGCACGGCTACTTCCCTGGCATTGAACCGGGGCAGCGGTACGGCTTCCGGGTGCACGGGCCATTTGAGCCTGAAAATGGGCACCGGTTTAATCCTAATAAGCTGTTGATTGATCCGTATGCACTCGCGATCGCAGGTGATGTGATTTCAGGTCAGCCCATCTTTAGCTACGACTGGCTAACCGAAGCAGAAGACTTGGGCTACAACAAAGACAACAGCGCAAGATCGATGCCTAAGTGCGTCGTCGTTGATAAATCCTTTGATTGGGAAGGCGATCAGCACCTGGGAACGGCTTGGAATGCAACCGTGATCTATGAAATGCACGTCAAAGGCTTTACGCGGCTGCATCCTAAGATACCCAAAAGACTGCAAGGCACCTATGCTGGGCTAGCGCATCCGGCGGCGATTAAACATTTAAAGTCGTTGGGCATCACGGCGGTAGAGCTGATGCCGATTCATCATTTTCACTCGCGGCCCGGTTATTTGACCAGCAAGGGACTCAAAAACTACTGGGGTTATGATTCGCTCAATTATTTTGCCCCCTATTCGGGCTATAGCGCTGCGGGAATAGCGGGTGAACAGGTCAAAGAATTTAAGTCGATGGTCAAATCGCTCCATGCGGCGGGTATTGAGGTGATTTTGGATGTGGTGTACAACCACACAGGTGAAGGCAACCATATGGGGCCAACCCTCAGCTTTCGCGGCATTGACAATGCGGCCTATTACCGGCTAGTAGAAGGCAATGAGCGCTATTACATGGATTATACAGGCTGCGGCAATTCGCTGAGAATGAGCCACCCGCAGGTGCTAAAGCTGATTATGGACAGTCTGCGTTACTGGGTGCAAGAAATGCATGTCGATGGCTTTCGCTTTGATCTCGCTTCGGCGCTGGCTAGAGAGCTGTTTGAAGTGGGAACACTAGCGACGTTTTTTGACATTATTCACCAAGATCCGGTGCTTTCAAAGGTAAAGCTGATTGCGGAGCCTTGGGATGTGGGCGATGGGGGCTATCAAGTGGGCAAATTTCCGCTGCTATGGTCGGAGTGGAATGGGCAATACCGCGATACGGTGCGAGACTTTTGGCGCGGTGAAGATGCCACCTTAGGAGAGTTTGCGCTGCGCTTTACCGGCAGCTCGGATCTGTATGAGCACACGGGCCGGCGACCTCATGCGAGTATTAACTTCATTACGGCCCACGATGGCTTTACGCTCAGAGATTTGGTCAGCTACAACAACAAACATAATGAGGCCAATGGCGAAAATAATCGCGATGGCGAAGACCACAACCGCGCTTGGAACTGTGGGGCGGAAGGCGAAACGGATGATCCTGACATTTTGGATCTCAGGACGCGGCAGCAGCGCAATATGCTGGCCACACTTATCCTGTCGCAGGGGGTGCCGATGCTGCTGTCCGGGGATGAAATGGGGCGATCGCAGGCCGGAAACAACAACACTTACTGCCATGACAATGAGCTGTCTTGGATTGACTGGGATTTGAGTGAAACAAATAGATCGCTCTTGCGCTACAGCCAGAGGCTGATTCAGCTTTTGCACGATCACCCGGTGCTGCGCCGCCGCCACTGGTTTTATGGCCGCGAAATTCACGGATCGGGGATTCGCGATATTGGCTGGTTTAATGTTGAAGGCGAAATTATGCGCCATGAGTGGGATGCAGGCTTTGTCAAAACACTGACCATATTTTTAAATGGCGAAGAGATTGCTACGCCTTCACATACGGGTAAGCAGGTGCTAGATGACAGCTTTTTGCTGATGTTTAATGCGCACTACGATGCGCTGGCGTTTGCACTGCCCGAAGAGGTGAGCGATCGCCACTGGCGCTTACTGATAGACACCAAATCAGAAGGCTTTGTCAAGCGCCATAAAAACTATGGAAAGACGGATAAAGTGATGGTGGCCGCTCGCAGCTTGGTGGTGCTTCAGAACTTTTTTAAATAGCCTCTATAAAGGGTGATTGAAAGGGTGATTGCTCATATTTGATACAGCGCGCTGTCACTTGCAACGGAGCACTTGCAACGGAGGAAATCAGTTTTTTAAGTCACCGTTAACGCTGACTGAACAGATTGGCTAAACGGATCGGTGGCTGTCTTTGCTGACGGCTAGGTAAGCTACACTTCTTTTCTCCCTGTCGCTTTATTTTTTAGCTTAACAGGGATTTTTTTAGGCTTGAAAGGTGTTCTTACGCCGCAATGGCCGTATTTTATCTATATTAAATAAATCAAAGCGGTCATATGGGTTGGGTTATGAGTGAACAAGCATCCTACAAACGCAGACGCTGGGGGCTCAAGCCGTTATGGCTGCTAGGGCTGATGGCGTTAGGGTTAGTGATCGCCCTATCAAGCTGCCAAAATTTAAGCAACACGCCCCTCAACCGCCTGCGGCTTGACAATTTTAGAATTGAATCAGAAGCGATTCCTCGGCTAATTCGTGTGGTGCTGGGCGAACCCAAAACCTTTAACTACCTACTGACCCAAGATGCCACCAGTTCTAGCGTATTGGCTCTAATGTACGAAGGGCTGATCACAATTAATCCCAATACCAACGAAATTAAGCCCGCCTTGGCAGAATCGTGGGTGGTTGCGCCAGACGGGCAAACCATCACCTACACCCTCAAGAACGACCTAAAGTGGTCAGACGGTGAGCCGCTGACGGTCGATGATGTGGTGTTTACCTTCAATGATTTAATTCTCAATGAAGAGATTCCAACCAACACGCGCGACATTTTAAGAATTGGTGAAGAGGGCAAGCTACCAAGCGTGCGCAAGCTAGATGAACGGCGGGTAGAGTTTAAGATTCCGGAACCGTTTGCACCCTTTTTGCGGGTAACTGGCATTGGTATTTTGCCAAAGCATGTGCTTGAAGACACCATCAAAACTAGAGACAGCAATGATCAGCTCCTCTTCTTATCGACCTGGGGCACCAATACCGACCCGTCTACGATTGTCGGCAATGGGCCGTATGTGATTAAGCAATTTATTCCGGGTGAGCGGATTGTTTTTCAGCGCAATCCTTCGTACTGGAGCAAAGGGCCACAAGGTGAACCCCAGCCTTACATTCAAGAAGTCGTATGGCCCGTGATTAACTCTCAAGATGCCGAGTTTGTCAGCTTTCGCTCGGGCGGTACTGATTTAATGAGCGTGACGCCAGATAATTTTTCGCTGCTGAAGCAAGACGAAGCGCAGGGCAATTACACCGTGTATAACGGTGGGCCCACCACGAGCCGCCTATTCGTTGCCTTTAACCTCAGTAAAGGATCGTTGAACGGGAAGCCCGTGGTCGATCCAATCAAGTCCGCTTGGTTTAATACGCTGGCGTTTCGTCAGGCGGTAGCCTATGCGATTGATCGCGACACCATGCTAAACAATATCTTTAAGGGACTCGGCGAGCTGCAAAATTCTCAAATTCCGCCCCAGAGCCCTTACTTTGCCGAGTCAGGCTTACCAGTCTATGACTATGATTTGGCTAAGGCAAAAGCGCTGCTGACCTCGGCAGGCTTTGTCTACCGGGGCGATCAGCTCTTTGATGCGGACGGTAATCAGGTTCGCTTTAGGCTGCAAACGAATGTCGGCAATGAGATCCGCGAGTCGGCCGGGACTCAAATTATGCAGAACTTGGCGCAGATCGGCATTAAGGTGGATTTTCAGGCCATGGACTTTAACAAGCTGATTGAAAATATGGATACGACGCTCAACTGGGATGCGGTGGTGATGGGATTTACCGCTGGCGTAGAGCCAAACAGTGCGGCTAATCTGTGGCTGGCGAATGGGGGGCTGCATTTGTTCAATCAGCAGCCCGCTACTCAGCCGCCTTTGCCGGGTCGGGAAATCGCTGACTGGGAGCAGGCGATTAGCGATCTGTATGTAAAAGCTGCGCAAGAACTCGATGAAACGAAGCGCAAGGCGCTGTACGTGGAAACTCAGCGATTAGTGCAGGAAAATCTGCCGTTTATTCATTTGGTGGGTCAATACTCAATGACGGCGGTGCGCAATCGGGTCGAAAATGTCGAGTATTCGGCCCTAGGTGGCGCGCTGTGGAATATCCATGAGCTGAAGCTCAGTGAAAATTAGCGTTTATTAGCATTCAAGCGTCTAACAGAGGCTAGAAGCTAAATCAGGCCAAGTGCTGGCGAGCTGACGCTACGTAAAACCTGAGAGAAAACCTTACAGAACGTAAAGGCAGCTTCTTAAGCTTTACTGTGATTGCGTCCAGCAGGGGAGGCAATCAGTCATAATCAGTCTCGGACACGTTAGCTGCTCTGATTGCCGCCATAAAAAAAACTTATCTGATCTCTTTTTTAAGGAACACCCGCTGATCGGCGCGTATGGATTCTATTGAGCAGGCTTATACCGTATTAGAGCTAGAGCTTGGAGCTTCGATGTTTCAAGTGAATCAGGCTTATAAAGATCTGGTGTTTATCTGGCACCCGGATCGGATTCCGAGCGATCGCGATCGCCTCAAAGAAAAAGCCGAAGCCAAGCTCAAGCTGCTGAATGAGGCCCGATCTTTTCTGCGATCGCAGTTCCGCGACGGCAAAGCCCCCGCCGTGAATTCCAAAGCAGCCGCAAATGCCCGTAACGCCCGCACCCGAGCCGCCACCTATCGCCCCGGCGACGATTCTACCTACCGCCCTTACAGTCGGACGTATCCATCATCTACAGCTAGCGGCAGTGCTAACGGCAATGGTACTGGCAATGGCAATGGCAGCCGGGCTGAAGGCTATCGGCCCCCTTACGAAGCCTATCGCCGCGCTGAGGCCAGCAGCACCTACTCGGCTTATTCTGCCAGTACCTACGACTCTACCTATCGGCCCAATAGCTATCCGAGCAGCCGCTGGCCGCGTCAAAGTGCCTATCAGTCCACTGAAAAATCTGCCGAAAAACCGGCTGAAAAAACCGCTGAAAAGCCTCTAGAAAAGACCCAAAAAGCAGAAACTCAAAAAGCAAAAACTCAAAAAACCGCTAACCAGACAACAACCCCCAAAAGCGAAAGCAGCTACGACTTACACCACAAAATACACCGTGACTTACACAGCAACCAACCGGCTAGAGACAAGCGTGCGCCTGACTTAAGCGGCGCAGACATGCGCGGCGCAAATCTTAAAGAAAAAGATTTTTCGGGCCGCAACTTGAGCAATGCCAACCTAGCCGGGGCGGACTTAAGCGACACCTTCATGCACAAGGTAAATCTCAACCGAGCCAATTTGCGGAAGGCCCGGTTATTTAGAGCAAATTTGCTACAAGCCGACCTTAGTCATGCCGACCTCAGCGGCGCGGATCTAATTGGAGCCGACCTGAGTGGGGCTGACTTGAGCGGGGCTGACTTGAGCGGGGCAAAAGTTGGCTACGGCGACAAAATTATGGTGAAGCTGCTCGGCGCTCGACTCACCGGCACCATTATGCCGAATGGCCGCATTCATGAATAAAGTTTTGGGGCATTACGCCCTTCAAGAAATCTACACAGCTTTTGAACCCAGCTAGCAGACGCTAGGCAGTAAACTATACGCAAAGATTCGGCAAACGTCCGCTGCATGAGTAAAAACTGGGCCATCTGCATTGGTATCAACGACTACTACAACCGCATACCCAAGCTTCAATACGCGGTGGGCGATGCTAACGCCGTCAAAGATTTTTTCCTTGCTGAAATGAGCTTCGAGCGGGTGTTTTACTTTGCCGACGATGCCCCGCCGATTGAAACAGACAATGGGCCGATGAGGTCTCTGCCGACCTATGCCAACCTAATTAATTTTTTGGGACAACTGCAAAACCTGTTTCAACGCCCCCAGTCTGCTGAGACGCTGAGCGTCGGCGATAACTTTTGGTTTTTCTTTGCAGGACACGGACAGCTACACAACGGTCACGACTACCTGATGCCGATTGATGTCGATCCTGACAACTTAGAAAAAACAGCGCTGAAGCTGAGCGATATTACCGCAATTTTGCGAAATTCTGGCGCAGATAATACGGTGCTGTTGCTCGATGCTTGCCGTAAAACGGGGCATCGCGGGGCAGAATTTGGTAGTGAAAAGCAGCCGGGGATTGTCACGCTTTATTCTTGTAGTCCGAGTCAGTCGGCCTATGAAATTGAAGAATTGCAGCATGGGGCGTTTACCTACGCGCTGCTA
>JBGTNW010000014.1:0-4763 GCA_041742865.1 Phormidesmis sp. | reverse complement strand
GCGAATGCAGCGCCATATCTAGCCAGCCGAAATTCACCTGCCGCAAAATCGCGCTGCCGGTCATAAAGTGCCGCGCGGCCAGCAGCTTTTGATACTCTGCTTCCGGTAAGGATTCGCCAGTTTGGTAGTGCTTGGCCATGCCAAACAGCGTATCGCGCTCATAGCACCAGTTTTCCATAAACTGACTGGGAAGCTCTACCGCGTCCCATTCCACATTGTTAATCCCGGCTGCACCGGCATAGTCTACCTGGGTGAGCATATGCTGTAAGCCATGACCAAATTCATGAAAAAGCGTTTCGACATCTGAAAAGGTCATCAAGCTAGGCTGATTGTCTACCGGTGGGGACTGATTGCATACTAGGTAAGCCACTGGCAAGCGCACGGTATCGCCCTGTTTGGCCCGCACAACGCACTCATCCATCCAAGCGCCGCCCCGCTTTTCCGCAGGGCGACTGTAGGGATCTAAATAGAAGTAAGCGATCGCTGCTTTGGTCATCGCATCGCTCACTGCAAAATAGCGCACATCTGGGTGCCAAACCGGCGCTTGGCCATCGGCAGCGGTGATCGTGATGCCAAACAGCCGCTCCGCCAAGCCAAACAGCCCTTCCAACACTCTCGGCAGCGGAAAATAAGGCCGCAGCGCCTCATCATTCAGATCAAAGTGCGCCTCCCGCATCCGCTCCGACCAATAAGACACATCCCACGGTTGAATGTCGTCTGTTTTGGCAAATGCCTTGATGTCTGCTAACTCTTGCAGCGCGGCCTCGTAACTCGCGCTGCGCAGCTCCTCCATCAGCGCTTCTACCGCCGTTACCGAAGGTGCCATCTTCCGCGCCAAGCTCAGCTCAGCGTAGTTCTCAAATCCCAGCAGCGCCGCTTGCCGCTGCCGTAGCGCCAAAATTTTCTCAATCAGCGGCCCATTGTCTAGCTCACCTGACGAAGCGCGGGTAATAAACGCCCGATAAAGCTGCTCTCGCAGATCTCGGCGCTGAGCATGACGCAAAAAAGGCACATAGCTAGGCATATCCAACGTGATTCGCCAGGGGCCAGCGTCAGCGGTTGCGGTTTTTTCCGCTTCGCTGGTGCCAGCTTCTTTGGCTGCCTCTTTGGCCGCTTCTCGGGCGGCTTGCGCGCTCAAACTCAGCAAACTCGGCGGCAGACCCACCACTTCAGCCGGATCGCTCAAGGTCAGGCTAAAGCCCTTCGTCGCATCCAAAACGTGATTAGAAAACTGCGTCGATAGCTCAGCTAAAGCCTGCTGAATGTCATTAAACGCTGCCTTTGCTTCGCCCGAAAGCCCTACTCCCGACAGCTCGGCATCTCGCAGCGCAGCCTCTACAATCCGCTGCTGAGCAGGCTCTAGCTGCTCCCATTCGAGGCTGTGGCGCAAACGCTTGAGCGCTTCATAAATCACGGGGCTCTGGCTCAGTTGGTTCGCAAACTGGATTAAAGCAGGCTGCACGCTTTCATAGGCAGCGCGCAGCTCTGGGCTGTTTTTCACGCCCATCAGGTGGCCAATAATGCCCCAGCTCCAGCCTAGCCGCTCGTTTAAGGCCGTCAGCGGATCCATCAGCTCGGCCCAAGTAGCCACTGCCTGTGGCGAAGCCGCCAGTTGAGTGCTTAGCCTCTCTTCAATCGCGCTTAAAGTTTGGCTCAGATCCTTCAAGAGCTGCTCGATTCCAGGCACAACATGGCTGGGCTCAATCTCAGCAAAAGGCGGCAGGCCGCTGCCGATTAGTAGAGGGTTTTGAAACGTTTGGGAGGCGGTCGTTGCAGTAGATGACATGCTCATAAAAGAAAGTGAAGATAGATAACTGTATGAATGTATATAAGGCGGTGTGCGGTAGCACTTTGACACCGCCAGTTGCTCGACCTGCTGATATAAAGTCAGGTTCATCTGAACTTACTGTAGTCAAATCGAGTGACCCATGCTACGTGTCGCTCGGATACCCTCAGGCAGAATTCTTAAGCAGATGGATCGCTATAACCTTGAATATTCTCTGGTCGAAAGGGCCGAATTAGTCGGCTAGCTTCAGAAATCAAGGCGTCTGAGCCTTTGACGACGACTAAATATTTGCCGTTGTTGAGACGGTTGCGATAAGAGAGCGCATCGCCGCCGCCAAGGCCAAGGCCCACCCCGCCGCCAATAAAGAAGCCGCCCATTGCCCCAGCTCCAGCCCCTAGCAGCCCACCGATGATGTGATTGCCCATCACCCCGGCCCAAGGAAAGGTATCTAAACCGGTAATGGAATTGAAGGCATAGCCGCCGACAAAGCCAAACGGAATAGTCCAAAAAGCCAGACGTTTGATTTGCTTCCAGGCTTCATCGTTTGGATCGATGAGGCCATACTCATCGGCAGATTTGAAGCCTTTGCCAAGTATGGAGACGTTTGCCATCGCGATTTTGGCCGATTCTAACGCGGTGTAGACTTCCTCGGCTTTAATGCGATCGCTCAAAACAGCCACTAAATAACTCATTTCCTTGCCTCCTCCTGCTCTTTTTGTAGGGTCTGAAATGCCTGCGTCTTTGCAGCAGCGGGCTGGGGTCTAAAAAGGTGATCGTGGGTGGGGTTGTAGAGGCGCGATCGCACCTGCTCAACGTCATCACGGGCCGGATTTTTGGGTGAATAGTTCAGCGCCGGAGAAATAATGTACATCGTCGTTCTCACCAAATTGTCTGCCACCGTTGCTTCAGCCATTTTCTCCAAAGGGACTACCGTAATTTGCTCATCCGGCCAACCCACTCGAAAGCAAATCGCTACTGGCGTCTGCGGCGGGTAGTGCTTCATCAGCTGCGCTTGAGAAGCTTCCACATGGCGGGCACTCAAATACAGGCACAAGCTAGCCTGATGCGCCGCCAAAGAAGATAGCTCTTCCGCTGCTGGTACCTGGGTGCGCCCGCTGATGCGCGTCAAAATAATACTCTGCACCTGCGCCGGAATTGTCAGCTCTACCTGCAAAGCCGCCGCCGCCGCCTGAAACGCACTGATGCCCGGAATCACCTCAAAAGCAACCTGCGCTTCAGCCAATCGCTGAATTTGCTCATGGATAGCGCTGTACAAGCTCGGATCACCTGACTGCAAACGCGCCACCGATTTTCCTGCCCTGACCCGTTCAACCATCAGCGGCACAATCGCTTCTAACGTCATATTGGCAGTGGCAATTTTCTCCGCGTCCGGCCGCATCGCCGACAGGATCTGTGGCGGCACCAGTGAATTTGCGTAAACCAAAACGTCAGCTTGCTGAATGATTTTCAGTGCTTTAACGGTTAGTAAGTCAGGATCGCCAGGGCCCGCACCTACTAAGTAAACGGCTGGTAAAAGCGCTGATGAAAGCGGGTTAGAATTCATGAAAACCTCTATGAATTTGGGCTGAGAAGATGCTATTGGATTGTCTAGACCATCAGATGGCGCGAGTCATATCAACTTAAATTGATTGCAAGGTTTCCAGATCTAGGATGATGTTCATACATTCACTAACATCTCGGCGTTTTTGTTGAAGAGTGAATAAAGTCATCTGTAAAAATCAGTAACCTGATCCCTTTATCCGGCATCTTTATAAACAGATGCACCCTGATTCAAGCCCCGACAGTCGTTAGATTTAGGGGCTTTTTCCTCTGCTGTCTTCTAGCCTTTTTCTGGCAAGACGGTATCCGGTAGCCGCTTGCCCAGGCCGTAAGTCCATATCAGCCCAATCCAACCCAGCGCAATGCCGACCAAGCTCACTACCTGAGCCATTCGCAGCGGGCCAAACATTAAGCTATCAGTGCGCAGCCCCTCAATCCACAGTCTGCCAGCGCTATAGGCAATCATGTACACCAAAAACAAAGTCCCAGCCCGGAGCCGATGAGGCCGCTGCAATCCCCAGAAAAAAAGTCCTAACAGCAGTCCAAATACGCCCAAATTCCACAGTGACTCGTACAAAAAGGTGGGATGAAAATACTCAAACTCACGGTAGTTTGCCGGTCGATTCGCCAGCGGAATAAACAGCTTCCAGGGCAGATCGGTCGGACTGCCGAAGGCTTCAGAGTTAAAAAAATTGCCCCAGCGACCAATCGCTTGCCCCAAAATCAGAGACGGTGCAACTACATCAGCTATCTGCCAAAAGGACAGCCGGTTTACCCGAGAAAATAGCCAAGCGGCCAGGGTGCCGCCCAGGATTGCGCCGTGAATCGCAATCCCGCCTTGCCAAATGGCAAAGATATCGCCGGGGCGATTTGCATAAGCTTGCCACTCAAACAAAACGTAGTACAGTCGAGCGCAAGGAATCGCTGCAATCACTAGCCAGATCACCATATCGCCGATTGTTTCAGGGTTAATACCGCGTTTTTTGGCCAAATATTGTGAGAGCGCGACGCCAAGAAGTACAGCAGAGGCAATTAGTAGGCCGTACCACCGCAGCGTCAGCGGGCCGATGCTAATAATGTCTGCCCCAGGAGATTGGAAGCGGGCTATGAGTGCAAACCCATCCATGGAAAATACCTAAACTAACGATAATGCAGATGCAAATTTAAAAATGTGAATTGAGCGCAAACTGGTCGTGCCGCCTAGCAAGCGTGCGAAAAGGCCAGCATGAAGTGAACGCTTTAGCTTCAAAGGCCAGTAGCGCACTTGATCTTACTTTCTTTATCTATTGTGCCAGCGATCGCTAACGGAGAAAGATTTGGAAAGATTTGTCTCTTTTTTGCTCGTCTCTATTTATGACAGTATTTGTGACAGTGAGGATTCAGATGATTTCAGAGCTGATGGAGATTAGTTCTCGAC
>JBGTNW010000013.1:0-20534 GCA_041742865.1 Phormidesmis sp. | reverse complement strand
CATAGGTCGCTGCCTCCACGAGATCATTCAACCTTAGAGTAGCCTAATTTATGGGCTCAGTCACAACGCCGCCGCGCACTTGACGCACGCGCGGGGTATCGAACGGATCGGTATCGCCTAGCCAGCTAAAGTTACTGAGGCGAAAACCAATCGAGGCCGCACTTTGGGTGGCATCGTAGCGGAGCAAAATGCCGTAGGTGCGACGGCTGTATTCTAAGGTAAAAACGCTGCTGATTTCGCGGTTTTGGCTGAAGCTGTAAGCGGATTGAAATCCCAGCAAAAAAGGGCCATAGATCTGCTGATTGATGCCGTAGTAGAGGATGCTGCGATCAACTTCCCGGTCGAATAAAAAGGGAGAATTGGCACCCCCTAGGAAAGACTGGGAGTAGCCGAGGTTGAAGCTGGTGTAGTCGCCAAAGTTGCGGGAAAAATGGCCAATTTGGCCGGATATGCCGATGTCGATGATCGCACTATTTTGCTGATCGCCGCTGGAGTAGGCAGTGGTTGTGAGCCTTAGACCCGTAGACAGGTCTAGATAGGGCACAACGGGGGTGGGGGTAAACCTTAGCCCTTGATCTTGGGTCGCGGGTTTAGGTTCTCCGGTCCAGAGGTTGATATTTTGCCGCAATGCAGCGCTGGCTTGGTAGCGACCGAGAGTGATGCGGCCCGTATTGGATCCGCTAGCCGCGAGCAGGTCGGTGCGATCGCTGGCTGCATTGATCAGCTGAGCGCTGGCTTGATAGGTGAGCTGAAGATTGGGGTTGAGGTTAATCGTGGGTGATAGCAGCAGTGCCCCTAAGCTGGCCTGCACATCTTGAAAGCCCAAGGAGCCGTTGAAGAGGCGATCGCGATAGCTGTAGTCCACCGCTAAGGTGTGATTGCCGATTAACTGCTCGGCTCTGAGGTTAGCGCGCAGATTTTCAGTCAGATTTGACAGGCCCAATCCCGTCAAATCAGCGCGACCCCTGAGCGTGAGCCGAGGCGTCAGTTGAGTCGACAAATCGGTCTCCACGCCAAAATTATTAAAGTCAAAAGGCGATCCATTCTGGCCGCTGAGGGCTCTGGCGATAGAATATTGCGGCGTAATCGAAAGCTGGGTTCGTCCGTTTTTGATAATCGGGATTTTTCGGCCAATGAAAAAGCCACCGCGATCGCGCCCATCAACCCCAACCTGCACCGGCAGCGGACTAAGCTCTTCTGGATCGATTTGGCCGCGTTCTAGAATCAAGCGCGATCGCAACAGCGGCAGCGCAAACCCCTGATCGAACACCAGCCGAGGCCGTTGCAACAGCAGCTCATCCTGCGTCACCGACAGATTGCGCAAGAGCAAGTTATCTACCCGCAGCTCTAGCTCCGGCGGCGAAAACGGATCGTTTGTAATTCTTGCCGACTCAGCCCGCCAGCCTTCCACATCAAAGCGCAGCTCATCCGCTTCAAAGCGCAGCTGCTGCAAACTACCCTCTGTGCCACCCGTCAATAGCGCATTAGGGCTCGTGGCGATTTGAATGCTGCCATCGCTAGTGACCTGCAAAGGAGCATTTGGGCTCAGCGGGTCATACGCTCGTCCGGTAGCTGTACCACCGCCCGCCGAAAACCGCCGCTCCAGAGGAGAGCCAAAATCATTGCCAGCCGTAGGGAAGTAAAGCGTGCCTACGGCATCACGAATCACCCCCGAACGCTGCGTAAAGCTGTACTCAGCTCGGCTACCGCGCACGATTTGAGCGCCCCGTGTGAGCAGTACATCGCCCGTTGCAAGCGCATAGCGATTAATTAAATTCACCCATAGCTCGTTGGCTTCAATAATGTCATTGCCTAGCCGGAGAACCACGTTGCCGCGCGCCGTCACGATTTGCGTGTCGGGGCTATAGTCCTGGTAGTCAGCAGTGAGTTGGAGCTGGGTAACAAGTTCAGCCGCTGATGGATCTGTGGGAGGTAGATCTGTGGGAGATGGCTCGATTACGGGCAGATCGGTTTCTAGCGGTTCTCCTTGATCTAGCGGTTCTTCAGCGCCATCGCGGTGGATCGGAGCGGGCACTAGGCTGGGCAGCGAATCTTCTTCTTTAACGGCCTCAATCTGCTCATCTGGGGCGATTGTAGCGGCTAGTAAATCATCTAAAGATCGAGAGGAACCCGGCTGATGGATCGATTCAACAACGGCTGAAGGAGCGGTGTCAATAATGTGGAGATCGGGGGGTAAATCAAAATGCACCATCCGCTACTGAATCTCCCACCCCTTCTGCTACACAACCTCTCTACTACCTTCTCCACAAAAAGCCAGCCCGACAAAGCGGGCTGGCGATTTTCTGACCTATCTTAAAAAATTGATATTCAATAATTTCTCTCAAAGATGGCCGGTAAGAGTATCTGCTATCTGAATTATTCGATATCGCCGCCGCCGGGATTGCGGGCCGGATCTCCACTTAAAAAGCCAAAAATGAACAGACCAACAAAGAAAGAAATGGTGATATAAACAACGATTTTGAGCGTTATCATCTTTTGTATTTCCAAACGCAATTGCAGAGATTAAGCAATCATATCGCACCACCTTGCCATCTTATTAAATAAACATAAACTTGTGTAGCCAAATCCGCGCCAGCAATAGGCCACTACGATCTTGTCTAGATCAGCCAGATTAGCCAAATCAGCCATCAGAATCAGGGACAAGCGGAAGAAAGACTCGTTTTGCAACCAAAATATTGTGCAGATCAGCCTTCTCACCCGGAAGAGCGCCAACTGGTGGCACCGCTCGAATTTCGCCAATACCTAAAAAATTGCCAGTAGAGACATCCATCACCCGGAGCGGACTTTCTAAAGGAACAGCAGGGAGGATAGCAACGCCGTTCATATCGGCGGTGGCTAGCTTTTGACCCATTTGCCAGCGTCGAGCCAAGGGGGGCGGTAGGGCGATCGCCGGTAAATGCCGCACAGCTACGCCTGCCGAGGTTGCCTTGAGCACCGCCAGAGAGATAGCACCCGTCTTGTCCGAGACTACCTGCTCCAGCGTCTCTAACGTGATGCTCTCCGACAAATCAAAGCCGCTGCTGTGCGTGCGCGTGAGCTGGCTCAACGTGGCCCCTGTGCCGACGGCCACGCCCAAATCACGCGCCAAAGAGCGAATGTAAGTACCCGGCTGGCAGTCTATCTCCAACGTTACCGCTGGCTGTAAGCCCGACTGCCAATCTCGAACGCTGATCTGATTGACTATCACCGATCGCGTCGGCACCTCAAGGGTTTTACCCTGACGAGCCAAATCATACAGCCGCTTTCCGTTGACCTGAATGGCGCTATACATCGGTGGCACTTGGTTCAAAGTACCTAAAAAATTGGGCAGATGCGCTTCTATATTTGACTGCTGGAGATGAACCGCAGACTGCTCCGTTAGCACTTCCCCTTCGAGATCGTCCGTCGTTGTCGTTAGGCCAAAGCGAACAACGGCTCGATAGGCTTTGCGCTCGGGCAGATACTGAATCAGACGAGTAGCTCGGCCTACAGCGATTGGAAGCACTCCAGTTGCCAGCGGATCTAAGGTGCCGCCATGACCCACTTTTGGGGTGTTGAGCAGTCTGCGAATGCGAGCTACACAGTCGTGAGACGTCCAAGTAAGCGGCTTGTTTAAATTGATAAAGCCATCGATCATGAGCGCCTGGTGAATTTGTGACAATCTTGATTATCTCTGTTCACTTGGGCTTTTCAATTGGGCCTTTCAATTGGGCCTTTCAATTGGGCCTTGAGGACGCGCCCAATCAGCATCTAAATCCAACAACAGCTGATCTAAAGCGTTTTCTGAAGCGCGCTCTAGAGGTTTAGCGGCGATCGCGGCCTGCATCTGAGCGCTGAGCTGGTTAGGGGTAAGGCGGCTAATCAAGCTAATGGGCATTTCAGGGCGGCTTAATCGATTGGTAAACGCGCTGGTTAAAATCGGTTGATAGCGGCGATCGCCCGCTAGATAGACCTCTAAAAAGGCCAAACTCATCACTTGGGTATAGAACTGAGCCACTTCCGGGGCGGGACCGATAACGCCAGCCGGTAGGCCAAACGTTTCGGCTCCGGTAACGCCGATAGTAGAGAAATGAGTCGCACCTTCCATAATCATTAAGTATCGATTGTCAGCAGATGCTGCTATCGATCCATCCGGGGCGATCGCTTGAGCATCATTGCGTTGACTCAGCCACGTAAAGGGCAAAATCTGCTCCGGTAAGGCCGGGGCGACGGTATCGGCACTGCCTGAGATAATCAGCGTGGGCAGATTAATTTTGGCGATGCTATCTGGGCCAAAAATAGCGCTGGCAAATGGATTGATCGCAACGACCGCTCGAATGCGCGGATCGGTGAAGTTTTGACTGGTCTGCTCAGAGGTGAGTCGCGCGGCTTGGCATTGCAGCAGCAGCGAGACATTGACGCTGAAGCTAGGCGGACAAATCTGAGTCAGAGCCGCTAGGTTGATTGGCGCACCCGCAACAGCTAGCGCTGTATAGGCCCCAAAAGACTGACCAATAATACCTACATTATTAAAGTCGATATCTTTTAGCGCTGGATCGGTTGCCTGCCGCTCGACCAATCCATCTAGCACCTGTGAAATCAATAGGGGCCGATTGACAAACTCTTCATCGGGCACCTGGCTAGCGCGACCGGCGACAAAAGCGTCCAGGCGATCTGCATTGGTACCCGGATGCTCTAGGGTAATGGCGACAAAGCCTCGCTCAGCCAAAAATTTGGCGAGATAGGCGTATGAGTTGCGATCGCTGCCTAACCCATGAGAAATGATCACAACTGGAAACCCGGCCAAGCGAGATGGACTCAATCGGCGCTCTCTCGCAAAAGGATTAGCCGCATCGGGCAAGTAAACATCTACTGGCTTGGGACTTGCTTTGAGTCGAGTGGATAGTTTTTTGACTGGAAAGGGGCCGGGGCGGGTGATTAAATCATTGAGATCAGCTGCCGAGGTGCCGTCAGGAAAAGGAAGAGTCGTCGACTGCAAGGAGAGCCGCTCGACTAGCGCGATCGCCGCATTCGACTGATTGAACGCGGCGCTGGCCTGACTGGCGATCGCCAACCCAGCCGGTAAATCAACCCGCAACACTGGGGTCGGAAAGCGCCGCAACACATTCAAAATCGTCAGGCCATTGACTTGATCCGCGGCCGACAGAATCACGGCGCTGCGCAGCCCTTTGCCACCCGGTAACCGCGCCCCGGTACGAAACACCTCGCCCGCCTGCGCCAGCAAAAATTCACCTTGAGGCGTGTAAGCAAACTGGGCCACCGTTGTGACATCGACATCAGCCCGCTGCGAGAGTAGCGCTTTGGCCTGCACCAGCATGTCCGGATCGACATAGGATAAGTAAGGCGCTAGCTCTGGCGTCACCCGGCCTTCTTCGACGTAGGCTTCGATAGCATCCACCGAAATAGATCGCTCAATCGTTGCCCCCAAAGAAAAGGTAATTTTTTCAGCGGCTGAACTAGGTCTCATTGCGAGTGGCCAGACCGTCATTGCTAGGGGCACTAAGCTCAGACGCCAAGCCCAGCCTTGCCAAAGTTTAAGACGGCGAGCTCCTCTCAAACGACTAGCGGTCATCTGTCTGGCTCTGAATTGGCATAACTCATCTGCGATCACAGCCAGTTTCTCAGCGCATTTAGGCACAAATTTCATTGCCCTTATCATAGGCCACTGCTCACGATATCGACTGCCCTTCAAGCTGCTGGCGCTAGCAAAGCCAGCAGATCTGCCTCCGTCAGTTGAGTAATCCCCAATGATTCGGCCTTGGCCTGCTTAGATCCGGCATTTTCACCTACCACCACATAATCTGTTTTACGGCTAATGGCGCTGCTGACGCGCCCACCGGCTGCCTCAATTTGGCGCTGGGCCTCAGCCCGCTTGAGCGTCGGCAAGGTGCCTGTAAGGACAAAGCTTTGGCCGTTGAGGAGCGGCGGGCGATCGCGCACTAGCGGCTGTTCCGCTTCTAGCTGTAGACCCGCCGCCTGTAAACGCTCAATTAAGGCTTGATTCGCAGGCACTTGAAACCACTGCCGCACTGACTGCGCGATTTCGGGGCCAATGCCATAGATTTGGGCGATCGCATCGCCGCCTGTCTCCGCTAGCACCGTAACTGATCGAAAATTCTCGGCCAGCAGCTTGGCATTCGCAGCGCCCACCAGTCGAATGCCTAATCCATACAGCACCCGGTGCCAAGGCCGCTGCCTAGAATCAGCGATCGCCGCTATCAGCTTAGTCGCTAGCTTTTCACCCATGCGATCTAAGCGCTGCAAATCTTCGAGCGTCAGGCTGTACAGATCCGCCACCGATTTCACCATGCCTTGATCGATCCACTGCTGCACCCACTTAGCGCCTAGCCCGCGAATATCCATGGCCTCGCGACTCGCCCAATGGCGCACAGCCCCCTGCAAAATTGCCGGACAGGAAATATTGACGCAGCGCGTCACAGCCTCATCAGCGGGTTTAACCACCGGCTGATCGCACACCGGACAGGTAGCAGGCAAGTGATAAGCCACCGCCCCCTCAGGCCGCAGATCGCGAATAACGCGCACGACTTCGGGAATGATTTCTCCGGCCTTGCGCACAATCACCGTGTCACCAATATGCAGATCCAGCGCGGCTAGGCGATCCGCATTGTGCAACGTCGCTCTCGCTACGGTTGTGCCCGCCAGCGTCACTGGCTTCAGCTCAGCGACAGGCGTAATCGCGCCCGTGCGGCCCACCTGCACAGACACCGCTTTGAGCAGAGTCGGGACTTCTTCAGCCGGATATTTGAGCGCGATCGCCCAGCGCGGAAACTTATTCGTAAAGCCCAGCCGATCTTGCAGATCAAAGCTATTGAGCTTCACCACCACGCCATCCGTGAGGTAGGGCAAATCGTGACGCTGGATATCCCACTCGTTGTAGTAGCTAGCCACGGCCGCCGCCGACTCACACCGCTGCCGATGAGGATTGACTCTAAAGCCTAGCGCCTGCAAAGTTTCTAAAGCTCTCCACTGATCTAGCGGCGCAGCTAAATCGCCCTTGCCGTCCGGCATAATCAGCGTATAGGCAAAAAAATCCAGCTGGCGCTCTGCCACTTTGCGCGCATCTAGCTGCCGCAAGGTACCTGCTGCCGCATTGCGCGGATTCGCAAACAGCGCTTCGCCTGCCGCTGCTCGTTTTTGATTGATAGCAGCAAACACATCCAGCGACAAAAACGCTTCGCCGCGCACTTCTACAACCGGTGGCGGCGCTTTACCTACCGGCATTTGCAGCCGCAGCGGAATCGTGCGAATCGTGCGGACATTCGGCGTAATTTCTTCCCCGGTAATGCCATCGCCTCGAGTTACCCCGCGCACCAGCAGACCATTTTCGTAGGTCAGCGCTAGGGCATTGCCGTCAATTTTAAGTTCAGCAACGGCCTCAGCTTCGCCGACATCGGGCTCTAGTCGCTGCCAGCGGGCCTGCCAGTGGCGATATTCTTCAATATCAAACGCATTTTCTAGGCTGTAAAGCGCAATATTGTGCGGCACTGAGGTGAACTGATCCGCAGGCTGAGCGCCGACGCGCTGAGTCGGGCTATCGAGCGTTAGCAGCTCAGGGTACTGCGTTTCAAGATCTTGCAGCTCACGATAAAGGCGGTCGTACACTGAATCAGGCAGATCGGGCGCGTCGAGGACGTAGTAAGCGTAGCTGGCTTTTTGAAGCTGCGATCGCAGCTCTGCGGCCCGCTGCCCAATGGCTGGATCGATTTCCCGATCAGGAAGCGGTAGATTATCGGCTGTCGGCATGGTACGAGCGGAGGTAAGACAATCCCTATTTTGCAGTTCATGCACACTATTTTAGATTTCTTAGATCATTGTTGATGCAGACAAGCGCTGTCATGTTCAAATGTACTAATAGGGCTAATAGTGGCTAATAGCCTATGGCTAACAACCTGTTTTCAAAACTACTTATTCCAGGCTGGACGGAGTTTTGCGCAATCTTTGTAACTGCTCAATAACCGCTGGTAAATTGCTCGGGGAGAGGGCTCAAACGGCGCAAAATCGTTTGTTAGGATCTTTCTTACCAGCGGTTATTGAGCAGTTGCCAATCTTTGATAGACTACCCAGTCTATCAAATCATTTTCAGCAGAAGTTTTTTCCAAAAGAATATCATTCTCTTCCATAACTCGCACAAACTCTTGAATTCTATCTTGCTGAAACTTGCTTTTACTGATTAGTTTCTCCGAGCCAAAGGCAACAAATTCAAAGTTTTCAGGGATATACTTTGCAAAGTGATCATGACTTAATTCGCTACGCCCTATCTTACGATCATAAATTCCTTTCATAGAATGAAACAATTCGCCTCGCACCAGTAAATTTGCAAGCTGAAAATCGGGAAAGTAAACTTTATGCCCAGAGGTTTTCATTGTTGCAAAAGCAACCTCAATATCAGAGGGATTTACGAAGTTCATGTACCAAGATGCTGCACCCTGACGATACAGCCCCACAGGATTGAAAATTACCGTTATCACAATTAAGGAGCACAACGTTACTGATGCAAACAAATAACGGACTCGCTGGATTCCCAAAGCCGAGTTTAATTTTGAATCAGCAAAAGATATGTCTGCCAAAATGCTGGCTAGCATGATCACAGGAGGAATTGATAAAAAGTATATACAGACAGAGAAAGAGTTTATGTCTCCTCCCCATTTGATTTTGGATAAGATTGCGACAGGAGCCATGAAGATACCTGAAAATACAAAGAGAAACTCAGGATAATTCGTCAAGGTGAATTTGAGCTTTCTGAGTGAGTTAATCTTCAAAGGTTTAGCTCGGTTTGCCAAGACAAACAAAAACAAAAATGCAAATATATAAGGAATAGAGTGTAAAAACAATCCGAAAATCTCTTCAATAAGAACACCGTTAAGATTTCCAGACAAGATAGAATCAGAAAAAGTAGTTGACTCCTGCATCCACGAAGGATGATTGGATGGAAAATCAACCATGGAAAACCTAAGAAAATCCCACCCAAATATTAAGACGAGCGGAGTCGAGACTAAAATTACAGATGCCGACAAGGCTATGACGTAATAGACAGAATATAGTGGACTGCTTGTAATAGCTAGATATATTGGACATAAAAGTAGTAATGGCAAGACATTCTGTTTCGTCCATATAGCCAGGATTAAACATAAAGCAGACAGCCCTAAGTAGTGGACTCTTATCTTTTTGCCGTTTAGAAGTTCTTTGTAGATTAGCAAGATACTAATGCTCGCTAGGCATAGCGAAGTTGAGTCAGGCCCAATTCTAAAAGCAGAGTAAAGTAATGAAGGTGAGTTAATGACTGCTACAAAGTAAAAGCTTAATGACGACATCAGCACACATATCAATTTAAGTGCGGAATTAACTTTTCTATGCGTTTTGATGATTAAACAGAGAAATATTGGAGTAAAAAAATAAGCTATATTCAATAGGAAGCCGAGAGTTATAGTCGCTTTAGGTGACTCGAGTAAGCCAATAGGCATGTATGCTAAAGCTGCGAGTGGCCCATACATCCAAGTTTGTACAGGGCCAACGTCTAGCGCGTTTATTTGTTTATAGCCATGAAGAATACTAAGAGTTGGCACTAACCTTGCCTGACTCCAAGTATCAGACATGAGAGTAGGTAGCACAGACCAGGTATAGCCGCAAAATAGAGTAATAACTACAAACGAGCTAAGCCCAAACGTAATGTCTAGGATAATATTTCTAGATTTAACTTTTCGGAAAACATAAATTCCTAAGATACTCAAACATATGATCAGGAGTAACGTTAAGACCTTCATAGCAGCAGTTCTCACTTTAAAACATTTGTACTAAAATCCGGCATCAAAACGCAATTTAGGCTAGGGCAAACGCATACTCCGTTATTTTCTTAATAAGAGCATCTAAAAGTAGCCTTATTGAGAAAATAAGAGGCAACTATAGCTGGTCAAACGCTGAAAGCGTTATTTTTTCTTTGGCACGAATTTAGTATGCGTTCGCCCTACAATTTAGGCCAAATCTTAGAACGGCAGAATGAGGCTTTCGAGCACTCAAATTGCGAATTGAGTGCGAATTGAGTGCGAATTGAGTAAGAATGACCTTCATTAATGAGAATTGCTGCATTCTAGGTAGCTCGATTCGAGATGAATGATTTAGTAATCTGATACTACAGTCAGCTACAGGTTTTAACAATCCCAGTGCGCTTGGCAAGGTTGGCTTTATCTAAAAAGCTTGCGGGCCACATTCTTTCAAGAAAAGCCTAGATCTTTGAGGACTTTTCTCCATGAAGCAGATAGGATTTCTATCACTATCAATAGGGCTAATGGCTATCCCTACCAAGGCGAACAACTGAACCACTAAAGACTAAAAGTCCATAGGTTATAGCGGAAAGGGGACTGAAAGTCCCCGGCTCTCGAACTTGTTCGAGAGTTGCCGGAATAAAGAGCCGGAACGGAGATACTAAAGCCTTGCACTGAAAGTGCATAGTTTCTACTAGCATGTCTGGGACAATGAACTGCATTTGATGTATGGGCGTTCCAGCAGTCACCGATAAAAGCGGGAATTTACGACTAAGCTTTGAGAATTTTCTTTGAGGAAAATAAAGTAAGCCGAAGCCGTAAAGGCTTATTTTTCGTTGGGCGTTGCCCTATCTTAGTTAGTACAAACTTGCTCATATCAACAGGGGTAGGCTAATGGCATATCTCCAAAACTACCGGATTAAAGCTAGACGAGGTTGAAACAGTCAAAGCAGCCAAATTAGAAAGGCAGAGCCCCTAGCGGCGCGCTTGCAGCTTGCGGTACACGGCTTTAATATCCACGTCGTGATGTGCTAGCGCCACCAGGGTGTGATAGAGCAAATCGGCCACTTCACCCGCAATTTCATCCGGCGCGTCATCTTTACAGGCCATCACTACCTCTACGGCTTCTTCGCCGATTTTTTGCAAAATTTTATTGTCGCCGCCTGCAAACAGTTTGTTGGTGTAAGAATCCGGCTGAGGGTTGACTTTGCGATCGCAGATCACCCCGTACACCTGAGAAAGCGTATCGGCTGGCGGCGGCATAATTTCGGCCCCCGTTAGCCCCTCCACTTGATGAAAGCAGCTCCGCTCACCGGTATGACAGGCCACGTCGCCCACCTGCTCTACGGTAATTAGCAGGGCGTCGCTGTCACAGTCGTAGCGCAGGCCCCGAACTTTTTGCAAGTGCCCGGAGGTCGCACCTTTATGCCAGAGTTCTTGGCGCGACCGGCTCCAGTACCAGACTTCGCAGGTGTCCATCGTTTTTTGCAGGGCTTCGGCGTTCATCCAAGCCATCATCAGCACGGTGCCATCGAGATAGTCTTGGGCGATCGCAGGCACTAGCCCTTGCTCGTTGTAGCGAATTTTATCAACGGGAACAGCAGAATTAGATAGCGTCATGGAGCTAGGGCGTTATTGAAACGAACGGTCAGCATTGCAGCCTGTGTGTCTATGCTACAGAGTCGGGCCACCAATACATTCTTTAACATCACGAAACATAGCGCCACCCAACCCGCTACGATAAAAAACACTGCTATTTATTTAACTGACTATCTAGCAACGCTACAGATTCATTCTTTTATCACTCTCTTATAAGTAAGGAGCGCGCTTTGGTTAGCACCACGACTCTAAAAACAACCAAATCTGACGAGATTTTTTCAGCCGCCCAATCGCTCATGCCTGGTGGGGTGAGTTCACCTGTCCGCGCCTTCCGCTCAGTCGGTGGCCAGCCCATCGTATTTGACCGGGTAAAAGGAGCTTACGTTTGGGATGTAGACGGCAACCAATATACCGACTATGTAGGCAGTTGGGGGCCAGCTATTTGCGGTCATGCGCACCCTGAAGTCATCGCAGCGCTCAAAACTGCACTCGATAAAGGCACCAGCTTTGGCGCACCCTGCTACCTCGAAAACGTGCTAGCCGAAATGGTGATTGAAGCGGTGCCCAGCGTCGAAATGGTGCGCTTCGTCAACTCCGGCACAGAAGCGTGCATGGCAGTACTGCGACTGATGCGAGCCTTCACGAATCGCAACAAAATCATCAAGTTTGAGGGCTGCTACCACGGCCATGCCGACATGTTTTTGGTCAAAGCGGGCTCAGGCGTCGCCACGCTGGGCCTACCTGATTCTCCTGGCGTACCCAAAGCCGCTACTGCTGACACGCTCAATGCCCCCTACAATGATCTCGAAGCCGTCAAACAGCTCTTTGCGGACAATCCCGGCGAAATCGCGGGCGTCATTTTAGAGCCCGTGGTGGGAAACTCGGGCTTTGTGACGCCAGATGTGGGCTTTTTGGAAGGACTCCGAGAAATTACTAAAGACAACGACGCTTTGCTCGTCTTTGACGAAGTGATGACCGGTTTTCGGATTGCCTACGGCGGTGCGCAGAAAAAATTTAATGTCACGCCTGATCTGACCACGCTAGGCAAAGTGATTGGCGGCGGTTTGCCAGTGGGCGCTTACGGCGGCAAGCGCGAAATTATGGCAATGATTGCCCCCGCTGGGCCGGTGTACCAAGCCGGAACCCTGTCAGGCAATCCGCTGGCCATGACTGCCGGGATCAAGACGCTGGAGATTTTGCGGCGTCCGGGTGCATATGATCAGTTAGAGCGAATCACCAAAAAGCTGAGTCAGGGCCTATTAACAGCGGCGCGTGAGGCAGGGCATGAGGTCACAGGTGGTAGCCTTAGCGCTATGTTTGGCCTATTCTTCACAGGTAACGTCGTACGCAACTACGATGATGCTAAAACCTCTGATCTGGAAAAATTCAGCCGCTTCCATCGGGGCATGTTAGAAAACGGGGTGTACCTTGCGCCTTCTCAGTTTGAGGCGGGCTTTACGTCTTTGGCTCACACCGATGAGGATGTAGACTACACCATCGCTGCGGCTCGCCGCGTTTTTGCCGAAATTTAGCAAAAATCGGCGTTAAGGGTTCAATACCAGCAGGAACGGCAAATACAGTGGATCCATATGAAGATGAATTGGCGATTTTAGACGCGGAAGTCGGCAGGGAGAGTCCGTTCGATCCACTCGATGAGATGGTGCCCATTGGGCAAGAAACTGAGTCTCCACCCAATCCAGATAATATGCTACTGCTGCTGCTCCATCCTGATAAGCAGCGCCGAATTCAGGGGGCGCGCGCTTTTTGTGAAATTCAAGACGCGCGATCGCTCCCCTTTCTAATCGGGATGCTCGCCGACCCTTGCCCGCTTGTGCGCGTCAACACCGCCTATGCATTGGGCCACAATACCAGCCCAATGGCTGTCGAACCCTTGATTGCCCAATTCAATCGAGATTGGAACGGCTTTGCCCGTAAAGGCATTGTCTGGGCACTGGGCAACACCCGTGATGCTAGAGCCATTAGCACCTTGGCCGACGCCCTCAAAAATGACATTTCGGCCGTGCGGCTGTGGGCGGCCAGTGCGTTGGGCCAAACCCCCCAAATTGACTACGCTTCGATGATCAAGGCAATGCCATCGCTGATTGGCGGCTTGCGCCGAGATCCCATTGCGTCAGTGCGCAGCAATTGTGCTTGGGCGATTGGGCAAATTTGCGCTGATTTACCATCTAATGTTGTCTATGCAACGGCGATCGATGCGCTGATTGAAGCCTTTGCCGAAGACGAAGAATTCGGGGTAAAAGAGGACGCCCGCACCGCAATTTTGAGCGTTGGCGATTCACGCGGATTGCAGGTGATTGAAGAAATTGAGCAGGATGGATACTTTTGACGGCGCTGATTTCCATTAGGGCTAATATTCGACTGTGACTGGCACGTGGTCACTAGGTCGGTCGAGTCCGCGCGGGTGGGTATCGATGGTGCAGCTTTTAGCCTGTTCATACAGCGCCGGTGAGAGATAGTGGTGGTCAATCCGCCAGCCGGTATTGCGCGCAAATGAGTTAGTGCGGTAGTCCCACCAGCTAAAGTGACCGCCCTCATCAGTGAACTTGCGAAAGGCATCGGCAAGGCCAATCGAGAGCACATCGCGCAGCGCTTCCCGCTCAATCGGTGAAGACATGATGTGCTTATCTCGACTTTTGTCGGTGTAGATGTCTTTGTTTTCGAGTGCAATATTAAAGTCACCGCAAACGTTGAGCTTAGGGTGCACAGATAGCTGAGCAGCTAAGTACTGCTTCAATAGCGCCAGCCAGCTCAGCTTGTAAGTGTATTTGTCGCTGCCAATGGCCGATCCATTCGGAACGTAGAGATTGACGATGCGCACATCGTTTAAAACGCCGCTGATGACGCGCTTTTGATCGTCTAAGTTGCCAACGCTCTCGGTGTTCATCACGTCTGCGAAGCCCATTTGCACATCATCTAGCGGGGCTTTGCTAATGAGCGCGACGCCATTGTAGGATTTTTGGCCGTAAATGTAGGCATGGTAGCCAATGTCCGTAAAAGCTTTTGCGGGAAAGTCTGTGTCTATCACTTTGGTTTCTTGCAAACACATCACGTCTACTGGGTTAGCGTGCAGCCAGTTGATGACATGATCGAGCCGGGTGCGAATAGAGTTGACGTTCCAAGAGGTGACTTTCATAGGAGCTGATGGCTGAGCGCGAGGCTTGTGGGTTCGGCTCCATATTCTACAGTTCTGAAGCGGCATCTGAGGCGGCAGTCGCCGAATTGAGCGCTATCCAACTCTGCTGAATCAGGGGTACGGCGTTCAAAGCAATCAGCAGCGCGATCGCCCCACTGACTACCCCGTCGGCCCAGTACCAGCCAAATTTCGCCATTAGCCCCGCACTCACCAGCACCCCAGCGCAGCTACCGGCATCGGCCAACATGTGCAAAAAAGCGCCGCGCAAATTGAGATTATCGTCTGCATGGCGGTGCAGAAAATAGGCGTTGAGGCCATTGATGCCTAGACCAACGGCGGCAGTAATCGCCACCGAACCGCTGAGAATTTCAGCCGGGGGCGATCGCCACACCCCCCAGCACTCCCACCCTAGCCAACCGCTAATCGCCAGCAGCAGCGTGCCATTGACCAAAGCAGCAACAGCATTCAGCCGCTCCCCATCGCGATCGCCTTGCTGCAGCTGATACGCCGTCCACAGCGCTAGGGCCATGGCAAACACATCGCTCACCATATGTCCGGCATCGGCTAGCAGCGAAAGGCTGTGGCTGTGGGTGCTCACCCAGATTTCGGCGGCCGAAAAGCTGCTCACCAGCACTAGAGCGATTTTGAGTGATCGCACCTGATTAGGCGTAGACGGCAACGCGCCATGACCGTGATGATCGCAGGCATGACAGGCATGATCAGAAGCGTGAATGGGCATAAAATCTTGCGTTAAACCAACATAAATTACAGACAGCTAAGTCATCTAAAAATGACTATAGCGCTAGCCAAAAAAGAAGCTGATCAGACCTGTTCCAGATTTAAAAGTATCTGTACAGAAAAAGCCTAAAGTTCAGAGAAAAGCAAGGCAACCCCGATAAGATGCCCGTCAGATGCTCAAAATATTGCTCCAAAATATTTAAATAAATAGATTTGAGTTTATAAAATTCGCCTAGAATTCACTTGTTTATGATTATCTCAGCAACCTTTGTTACCTCATTGGATTCAATCAAAGAGTTAGATTCAATCCCTGAGATTGACGACTAGAGGAATCGCTGAGATATTAAGATAATTTCATAATTTTAGAACTTGGGCTTTATGATGCGCGCTAACCGTTCTACCCTTGTTAAGCTGTGCCTGCTAACAGCGCTTGCCGTACCGGTTCAGCGGGCTGCTTCGGCCAGTATGCAGCCGCTTACTCGCCAGCAGCAAAGCCCTCAGCTCATGGCCCAAGCCTTGGCAGCGCCTGATGTTACGCTGCCCGACTCACTCGACAGAGCCGAATCCCTGCGCATAGACGGCTCCAATAATACGCGCTCAATCAATCAAGCGCTGACGCAGCAATTTCAGGCCCGCTACGAAACCGCTGTCGTTGCCCAGCTGACAGACTTTGAACCCACCGCTACAAGCGCCGATGGCAACCTCACAGCCCGCACCGATGACGAAAATTTAGCGGTGATTGAAGACGCTAATGGCACCCTAGTGGCCGGGCCGCTCACTGGTGCAGACGGCGCAGTCACGGCCTTAGCTTTTAGTGAAGATGGGCGCACCTTAGCCACCGGCACCAACACTGGTAAGGTGCGCTACTGGGGCGTAGATGGTGAACCCAAGGGCGAAGCCTTTCAGGCCGTTCTCGGAGAGGACAATGCCATTACTGAGCTGAGGTTTGAAGGCAACGATAAGCTGCTTGCCGCTGGGAGCCAGGGCAGAAGAGGCTTTTGGGGGCTAAACGGATTTTCTTACGGGGAAGGCACCGCCGCCGTCACCGCCACCGCCGCTGATACAGGTACTGGTGCCGCTCCCACCGCCGCAGACCAGGACAGATCTTCGCTGGGGTGGCTGCTGTTGCCGCTGCTGGCGTTAGGCGCTGGCGGGCTTTGGCTATGGGGCAGGCGCAGCCAAACTGCCGAAGTTGAACCCAAACGACAAACTGCACCCACCGCTACTGTACCGCCACCGGTAAACGACCCGGAAACGAACCGCGAAGTTTCAAACCGGGCTCAATCGGTTATTTCTACTGATCGAGTAGCCGATGACTCTAGAACGATTCCGCCCAGCGAACCCATCACTACAGCGTCCTTAGATCCGCTACCAGTAGGGCTTCCTGGCCTAGAAACTGAATCGACCGCCCACGAATCGACCGTTCACGAATCAACCGATTTAGAATCTCCGGATTTGGAAGGCACTAATCTGGACCTCTCAACGCCAGCGGCACTCAGCGGAGCCGCCCTCGGCGGCATTGCCTTAGGCGCAATTGGGCTAGATGCAGGGATAGAATCTGACGACGATGAAGAATGGGATGACAACCTCAATCTCACCCTGGATGATACGCCGACAGAGGAGGCAGAGATCGCGTTAGCGCCAGCCGTTGAACCGGGCGTTGAACCGGGCTCTGAAGAAGATCCTGCTCTCACAACGACAAATGCCGCAATAGCCGATCCTGAAGACTTTTGGGCAATCGCTACAGAGCCGACTCGCGACACTGTAATTGCCGATCTAGCGGATATTTCAGCGCCCGAAGTAGCGCTGACAATTGAACCGACTCGCGAAACCATCATTGGTGATAGCGCGGTGATTTTTGATGGAGCCGCAGCGCCGATGGCCTTAGGCACAGTAGCCGCTGGCTTAGGAGCTGAATCTACAGCTAGGATATCGCTCGAAAACGCCCAGAGCGATTCGTCCGACAGCACTCTCGAAGTTACCGAAGATGAGTATGAGTCCCTTATGAGCAAAGACGACTTGAGCAACGTACCTGACACGGAGCCCGCCATCGAACCGTTAGGAATGTCTGCATTCACGCCCGCATTCACGACAGAGGAGTTAGCTTCTGTAGACGAGGGGCTACGGGATCTGCCCGATGGCTATGGAGATAGCCGCCTGGTGCTGCTGCCTCGCGATCCGAAATGGGCTTACGCCTATTGGGATATCTCCAATGAGCACAAAGAAGAATTACGCCAACAGGGCGGACAGCGGCTGATGTTGAGACTTTACGACGTGACGGATATTAACCAGTCAGCTCAGTCGTCGCACAGTATGCAGCAGTATGATTGTCATGAGATGGCCCGCTCTTGGTATATAGAAATTCCGGTGAGCGATCGCGACTACACTGCCGAAATTGGCTACCTTACAGATGATGATCGCTGGCTAATACTGGCACGTTCAGCGGCGGTGCGCGTGCCCCCGATTTACCCTTCTGCTTGGATTAAAGATCGCTTTGCCACCGTTGACTGGAGTGAACCGCTAGCCGGTCGTACAGTGGCTGATTTGGGTCGCCCTGATGAGGAGGAGGCTCAAAGCGAGGTGAGCGATCGCTCTGCTACCGAATTCCCACCCGTTTCCGATGCCCTCTTTGCCCTCACCCAAGAGCAAGCCGCCCTGCGAGTAGCCGGTTCGCTGTTTGGTTCCGGGCATCAGCTCCCGCCCGGAGCCCTGTCAGACTCGGGGATGACAGTAGGCGGCATAGCGGCAGGCCAAGTCTCTAGCTTCAATCTTTCTGGGCTCACCATGTCAGGCGTTGGGATGGGTTCGGGTGGGTTTGAAACGCCAGAGCGATCGCGCAAATTCTGGCTCGTTGCCGATGCTGAGCTGATTGTGTACGGTGCCACCGAGCCGGATGCAACGTTGACGATTGGCGATCGCACCGTCCCCCTCAACCCCGACGGCACCTTCCGCTTCCACATCAGCTTCCCGGATGGCACACTCCACTATCCCATTCGCGCCGTTGCCACTGATGGTGAACAGTCCCGTTCCATCACCCTCAACTTTGAGCGCAACACGCCTGAGCGCAACACCAACACCAAAGCCGACGCTCAAGACGAATGGTTCTAGTGCTTTCAGGCTAACCTTATGTTAGTTTTTCTCCGCTTTCTTTAGAGGAAATGTTCATGACCCAAATGCCTTTCAAAGTCCGTCGCCGACAGGCGCTACAGTTGCTCGCAGGAGCCTCAGGAGCTGCCTTGCTGCACGCTTGTAACGCCAGTAGCACAGGCGAATCTGCTAGCACAGGTGAAGGCGACGCCGCGAGCCCAGGCGACAGCGCTATGTCACTCACCTTGGGCACCATTCCTTGGATCGGCCAAGTCCCTATCTACATCGCCCAAGAAAAAGGCTTCTACGAAGAAGCCGGACTCGATTTTAACCTGCGCCTATTTGGCTCCGGCAGTGAATACATGTCTGCCTTTCTCACCAATCAGCTAGATGGCGTTTCTCCCGTCAGCACCGAAGCCATCATCATGAAAGCCCAGGGCAAAGACTACAAAATCGTACTCGTCCAGGACAATTCAGTCGGCGGCGACGGCATTTTAGCCAAAGACAGCATTACCAGCATTGCCGACTTTAAGGGCAAAAGAGTGGCCGTCGATACCAGCGGCGTCAGCTATTTCTTTCTGTTACAAGTGCTTAAAGAAGCCGGACTAAGTAAAGACGACATTACCGCCGTCAATACAGAGCCCGCTGCTGCTGCCGCCGCCTTTCAGGCCAATAGCGTGGATATTGCCGTCACCTACGCGCCCTACCTTAACCAAGCCGATGAAGCCGTGCCCGATGGCCGCATCATCTACGATTCCTCTCAAATGCCGACCGCTATTACGGATCTTTATCTATTTGATACGGCCTATATCGAATCCAATCCTGAAGCTGTTCAGGCATTTGTAACCGCCACTTTGAAGGGTCTACAGTTTCTACAAGATAATCCCGAAGAAGGCATTGCTATCGGTGCAGCGGCACTAGAAGCGTCCCCTGAAGAGGTCGCCGCCGATCTGGAGGGCATCGAACTACCCGATCAAGAAACCAATCTAAAAATGCTGACTCAGCCTGAAGACGATCTGTATTTAGCTAATTCTCTGGAAGAACTTGCAGCCTTTTTGCTCAGCGAAGACCAAATTGAAACCAATCCGGGCGACTGGGCAACCGTTATTGATCCTCAATTTGTTGAAGCAGTTGAGCTGTAAAGTCAGCCTCACGATAGCCTCAAAAAAGTCTCCAATCAGCCTCAAAACAGTTTTAGGCAAGCGGATATATTCAACCGGAAACCAGATATATCAATACTTATAGATTCATCTATCGTGAGGCATAGATAAACTTGTTATTGGGTATCTCTAAAGTCTAGGCAGAAGTCGAGAGGTGACCTTCTCATGGCGTAAAAAAAGCCGTACAGTGTACCCACCTAGACGAACATTAAGTTTTTCTAGATAGTTTTACTCAGACTTTACCTAGACTTTCGGAGTGTTCGTGAACTATTCAAAGAGACGTTACCTTAAGCCTTCGGTATTTTGGAGCATCCGCCAAGGGTTTCCGGGCTGGTTGCAGCCTACGCTAGTGGCAGCTTCTCTAGCCGTTCCGCTGCTAGTTTGGAGCTTTTTAAGCTACGGCCATTACGTCAATCCTAAGTTTTTACCCACGCCCAGCGCTGTGGTGACCACCGGCATCACCATGCTCAGTGACGGCGATTTGATGGTTGATATTATCGCTAGCTCAGCGCGGGTGATGGCGGGGTTTATCTTCGCTGCGATTGTCGGCATTCCGGTTGGCATTGCCATGGGCACGTTTTACAGCATGGATAGTCTGCTAGGCGGATTTGTGCGCACAGCCCGCTATATGCCGATTGCGGCGTTTGTACCCCTCATTATTATCTGGGCAGGTATTGATGAAACCTCTAAGATTTTGATCATTTTCTTCGGCATTGTGTTTTATAACGCCACGATGATCGCCGATGCGGTGAAGTTTATTCCCAATGAAACGCTCAACGTTGCCTACACGCTTGGCGCGACCCGACGCGATGTGCTCACTCGGGTAATTTTACCGGCTACTTTACCCAATATTCTGGATACGCTACGGGTCAATATTGCGGGCGCTTGGAATTTTTTGGTGCTCTCTGAGCTAATTGCGGCTCAAAATGGTTTGGGCTTTACAATTGTGCGATCGCAGCGCTACCTCCAAACAGACAAAGCCATGTTCTGCATTTTGGTGATTTGCGTAATTGGCCT
>JBGTNW010000012.1:0-25199 GCA_041742865.1 Phormidesmis sp. | reverse complement strand
CTAGGCGATTTGTTTGTGATTCGCAATGCGGGCAATATTGTGCCGCCCTATGGCGCGGCAAACGGCGGCGAAGGTGCCACGATTGAATACGCAATTAAGTCGCTGGAAGTAGAGCATATTATCGTGTGCGGGCACACCACCTGCGGGGCGATGAAGGGGCTTTTACAAGTAGGTGAGCTAGAGTACAAAATGCCGCTGGTGTATAACTGGCTGAAGCACACCGAGTCCACACGCGAAATGGTGGAAGAAAACTACGGCCATCTGGGGCCGAAGGAAAAGCTAGCGACGCTAGTGGCTGAAAACGTGCTGACGCAAATCGATAATTTGCGGACGTATCCGGCGGTGCGATCGCACCTCCACCGCAACGAAATCGCTCTCCACGGCTGGATTTACAATATCGAAGATGGCTCCGTGCTCACCTACGACCGCAAAAGTCATACCTTCGTGCCGCCATTTGCCGCTTTGGATGCCTACGACAACAGCAACCCAGCGCCGTCTACCGCACCTGAAATCAGTTCACAAGGCTCCTCTAGGCTGTCTTCAGTGCAGCGCGATCGGATCTATCGCGGCTCGTCTGCTTTTTATTCCCACTAGACTGGGGCGATCATCTGGGGCAATAAGCTGATGTCATGCGCAATGCCTCAGTAGGCGCTACCCTACCTATACCAGCTCCATTTCTTCTTGTTGAAACGCATTAAACGCGCCCGAACAGACCTCGCCTTTGCTCATATCTAGCGTCACCATCGTGCCATTGCGAATAATTTCCGTCGCTTGCTTCACCCCGACAATCACCGGAATGCCCAGCCGCAGGCCCAGCACCGCCGCATGGCTAGTCATGCTGTCATCTTCTGTGACAATGCCCCCGGCGCGGCGAATCGCATCTACATAGTCCGCACTCGTGCGCGGCACCACCAAAATCTCACCCGCATGAAAGTCTTTGATTGCGGCTGTGCTGTGGGCAATTCGAGCTCGCCCACTGACCATGCCTTCCCCAATACCCCGGCCATGTCCGAGCACCGCTGTTACCACTTCCACCCTAATAAAATCAGTCGAGCCCGACACGCCCTGCAAGGTGCCCGCTGTCATTACCACCAAATCGCCATCGCGCACTAGGTGCTTTTCTTGAGCTACATTCATCGCTGCTTGAAAGGTCTGCGCCGTTGAAGGCAAATCCACTACCAGCAGCGGATTCACACCCCAGACGAGCTGCAATTGCCGCGACACATCAACCAGCGGCGTCACCGCCAAAATCGGCGCTTTGGGCCGAAACTTAGAGACATTTCGAGCGGTTGCTCCGGAGCGGGTCATAGTCATAATTGCCGAAGCTCTGAGCTGAGCCGAGATTTGACCCACCGCTTGGCTAATCGCATTCGGAATCGTGTGGCTAGCGTTGAAGTCTTCTGTAACTCGCTTCATCTGCTCTTTTTCGGTGCGCCGGGCAATGCGTGCCATCGTCTCTACGGCCTCTACCGGGAAGTTCCCGACCGCTGTTTCATTGGAGAGCATCACGGCATCCGTGCCATCAAAAATCGCATTGGCAACATCTGACACTTCCGCTCTGGTCGGACGGGGGTTGTCGACCATGCTATCGAGCATTTGAGTGGCCGTAATCACCGGAATGCCCAGGCGATTAGCGGTCGCAATCAGCCGCTTTTGCAGCACCGGTACATCTTCTGCGGGCAGCTCTACGCCCAAGTCGCCTCTAGCTACCATTACCCCATCTGACAGAGAAAGAATCGCCTCCATTTGCTCAATCGCTTCGTGCTTTTCGATTTTTACAATTACCGGCACCCGGCGATTAGTCGCATTTTGAATCAGCTCTTTGATTTCCAGAACGTCTTGCGGGTTGCGCACAAAGCTCAAAGCTACCCAATCGACGTTTTGATTGAGGCCAAACAGTAGATCTTCACGATCTTTGGCAGTGAGTGCCTTGATCGAGAGATACACGCCCGGAAAATTCACGCCTTTGCTATTGGAAAGCTTGCCGCCCACCACGACTTCACAAATCAGATTGCCTTGGGCTATTTCCTTACTGACAACCTTCATCTCCACTTTGCCGTCATCGAGCATGATCACCGCACCTTCGGGTACTTCCTCGACTAAAGGCTCATAGGTGACTGAGCTTTCTGTTTGCGTGCCGGGGATGTCTCGACTGGTGAGGATGAAGCGATCGCCCTTAGCCAGATAGATTGGGCCATCTTGGAACTTGCCTAAACGAATTTTCGGCCCTTGCAGATCTTGTAAAATGCCGACAGGCTGATTCAGCTCAAAGGAAATTTGACGAATCAGCTTAATATTTTTTTGATGATTTTCTTGGTCACCATGAGAAAAATTGAGCCGCAGCGTCGTTGCGCCCGCTTCAATAATGGCTCTCAAGGTATCTGGATTTTCAGTGGCAGGGCCAATGGTCGCGACGATTTTAGTGCGGCGTAGGGCAGGGCGCGATTGCATAGGGCTAAGTCAGTGAAAATATAAGAAAATATCTGCTCAAACGATACCATTGCAAGGCCCTGTTCAGCCGCCCTGTTTGGTTGCCTTGTCTAAGCTTTGGTGCATTTCTAATTAAAGTCGTTGTGAAGGCGCGATCGCTCTCATTTTTCTCAAAAATAAACTTGCTTAAAAATAATTACCAATCGGACAAAGTAAGCAAAATCACCCAGAATGAGTAAAAATAGCGATGGCTTGCGCAGCCGGTCACCGCTATTCTTTCTCAGTCCTTCACCGGCTGCATTGTTTGCAGCTTGCACAGAGCAGACCAACCGCAGACCAGTGGCGTGATGCCCCTCTATCAAGAAGCGCGGCCAAAAGCGCGGCCAAAAGTACGGCCAAAAGCGCGGCCAAAAGCGCGGTCTGCTCCCTGAGCACACCCGAACAAAGGCCCCGTTGACGTCACAAAACTTTATTATTCATCTCAGGTAGCGTATACTACCGAAACCTGCCTGCTTAAAGGCATGTCAACATAATCGACAGTCAAAAAATCAAAATTCCTGGTGTCAAGGAGTGAATGTATGGTGTCGGCGGCAATAGAGCCCCTGGCAGTTACCCGGAGAGTCCCTAAGCGGTTTCTAGATGCAGATGGTGGCTTAAGCGCAGATCTGCTTATGTTTGTCGGGGCTGTCTTGCTCGTAACTTTTTCAACGGTTGGATATTTCAGCTGGCATCTGGCTAGCTGGATATGTTTTGCGCTCAATACGCTGGCACTGCACTTGGTCGGCACGGTCATTCATGATGCGTCTCACCAATCAGCTCACAGCAATCCAATCATCAATGCAGTCCTAGGGCATGGCAGTGCCCTCATGCTCGGATTTACTTTTCCGGTCTTTACTCGCGTGCATTTACAGCATCACGCGCATGTGAACGATCCTGAAAATGATCCTGATCATTTTGTCTCGACGGGTGGTCCGCTGTGGCTGATTGCGGCGCGGTTTTTTTACCATGAAATCTACTTTTTCCAGCGCCGACTCTGGAAAAAATACGAGCTTTTGGAGTGGTTTTTAAGTCGCTTGGCCGTCGGTATTTTTATTTATGCGGCGGTTCACTTTGGTTTTATTAGCTACTTATTTAATTACTGGTTTTCACCCGCTTTGGTTGTCGGTTTGGCGCTAGGTCTATTCTTTGATTACCTGCCTCATCGCCCTTTCAAAACACAGCATCGCTGGAAAAATGCCCGCGTCTACCCTAGCCGTATTTTAAACCTGCTGATCATGGGGCAAAACTATCATCTCGTTCATCACTTGTGGCCTTCTATTCCCTGGTACAAGTACAAGCCTGCTTACGAAGTGATGAAGCCGCTACTCGACGAAAAGGGATCGCCACAATCTCTAGGGCTCATGCAACCCAAAGACTTTATGGGATTTATATACGACTTGTTCTTGGGTATTCGCTTTCATCACAAATCTGAGAAAAGTGAATGAGTTCTGCTGACTAAAAGTAGTCGTGCCGACAGTGACTCAACAGTACTAAAAAACCCTACTGTAGTGAACAGCAGGGGTTTATTTTGCTTGAATCTGGCCATGTCTGTGGCCATGTTTTCGGCTACGCTTTCTGATGATGGATCTGAAAAATCGCCTAAGCACCCATCTCTAGAACGGCCTGACGCAAAAGCGTAATCTGTTGGTTAAATTCAAGGGATGAAATTTCATCAAATAGTCTAGCCGCCTCAGCCGGTAGATCATAGCTTTCGGGCACCGGGATAATGTCGCCTGCGTCCATTCCTTCAGAAAGCTGATACCAAAATAGCAGCTTATTATTTTCACTAAAAGCGCTGTAGGTCTGGGTTTCTTCTGTTTGCTTTTGCTCTACCAAATCTCGCATGAAGGCTAGCTGATCGCTTTCTTCCATTGCAATAACTTCATCCAAAAGCTGCTGTGTAAACTGCGGCTCTGCGGCTCCAGGCGCTGCTGGTGTAATTGAATCGCCCATATTTTCGTACAATACCCACAGCAGCCCTAGCTTGTCATCTGTGCTCAATGCGTTGAATTCTGAGAGCTGCTGAGAGATGTCTGTATCAAAGCGGTCAGTGTTGGAAACTTGTGTATCTAATGCCATGAAATTAAAGGAATTAAATTCCTTGGATACGCCTATGACCAGAGCGTACCGCTTCGTGTGATTCACTCTGTAGGCATTCAGAGTGAATCACGCTGTCTTAGTTTCTGCCGAAAGAGCGAATGCGGCTAGCTAGTAGCCCCAAAATTGAGAAATCAAATCGAATAGAACTCAGAATTTAGATGAGCGCGTCAGAGGCAAGGTAAAGATCAGGGCGCAGATCGCGGGCTTCTCGTAAGTAGGAATGTTTGACTTCACTTTGCCGAATGGGCAGGTAGGTGTGTAGCATGAGCCGGATGCAGCGCGGCAGGCTACCTTCGACGTGCATTTGCTGAACGTCGAGTAAAGGAACACAGTCCCAGCGGCTACGGCGGCGGGCAATAGCTGCCGGAAAAATCGCGTCCAAATCCCGTGTTACCGAAAATGTTGCGCTAACAATCTGCGTTGGATCTAGCTGATTTTGCGATTCCAACGCATCTAGCATCTCTGTCACAGCTTCAGCGATCGCTTCAGCAGAATTTTCGGCAACAGTGGTTGCTCCTCGAATGGCTCGTATCTGCCAGTCCACAGCGGCTGATTCCTTTTACTATCTCACGCATCACCATTTAACCATTGATATTTAATCATTGATCCGGGAGTCAATTAATCATCCTTTCATCAACTCCCGATTTATGGCTGGTAAAGCCATAAAGGCAGACCGCTAGTGGTGATTTCAAAGTCCAATCGAGCCATCGAAGCAGGCAAATAGTTCGGCAGTAGATCATCCAAAGCTGATCGGTTTCCTGGCAGCAGCCGACTCAGTAATGGCTTTTTCTCCTCAAAGGTGTAGCACTCCGCCTTATCCGGATCTAGCCCGCCGAGTTCCGCTGCCCACCGGCGCGCGTCTTCTTCAGAACCAAGTCTGTCAACCACGCCTAGCGCTAGCGCCTGCTCACCGGTAAAAACTCGCCCGTCGGCGAACTCACGTACCTTTTCTTCGCTGAGATTGCGCCCCTCGGCGACCGTTCGCACAAATTGGCCGTAGCTAGTGTCAATTAGCTCCTGCAAAATCGTCTCTTCAGCAGGTGTCAAGGGCCGATCAAACGCCAATATGTCCTTATAGGGCCCCGACTTAATCACCTTAAACGATACCCCTACCCGCTCTAGCAGCTTCTCTATATTATTGCCGCGCAAAATCACGCCAATTGAGCCCGTAATCGTGCCTGGATTAGCCACGATGTGATGGGCACCCACGCCAATGTAGACCCCGCCTGAAGCGGAAATATTCCCAAAGCTAGCAACGATTTTGACCTTTTCTTGAAGCTTTTTGAGGGCGCTGTAAATTTCTTGAGAGTCACCCACCGTACCGCCAGGACTATCAATGCGCAGCAGCAGCGCTGGAAACTTTTTCTCCTCGACTTCTTCAAGTGCTTCGAGAACCCGCTTACGGGTGGCCCCAGCAATCGCTCCTACCACTTCAATGCGAGCAATCTGTTTGCGATAGCGAGGTCTAAAGGGCCAAATCATAAAAATCTCAGGGTAAAAATCTGCGGGCGATCGCCAGCTCAGCAGCGCACTGTGCTTTACATTACTTTAAGGTAAGTATACGACTTGCTAGGCGCACCTAGACAGACATCTAGTTTAAGCATTTTGGCAGTCCACGAAAATGTTCAGCCTCAACCTCCAAAAATAACGAATGGCTCCCCGCTCTTCTGCCGACAACAATCATACCGATCTTAACGACGCGCCTCGGATCCCCATTCGACAGCCCCTGTTTGCCTTAGCTTCTAGTCCGCTCATTCTGATTGCCCCTTTCTTCTTATGGGGAACTGCGATGGTCGCGATGAAAGGCGTGATGCAAGAAACCACACCTTTGTTTTTAGCGGGCGTACGGCTATTGCCCGCTGGCCTGCTGGTGGTGGCAGTTTCTGTTCTCTTGGGTAAGCAGCAGCCGCAGGGTTGGCGGGCATGGCTGTGGATTAGCCTGTTTGCTTTAGTCGATGGCACGCTATTTCAAGGCTTCTTGGCCAAAGGATTGGAGCGCACCGGCGCTGGGCTGGGCTCTGTGATGATTGATTCTCAGCCGTTAGCGGTAGCGGTGATGGCCCGCTTTTTGTTTCAAGAGTGGATTGGACCTTTAGGCTGGATTGGACTATTGATTGGCCTAGTTGGCATCAGCTTTATTGGCCTGCCGGATGAGTGGATTATTGGGCTTTTTCAAGGGCATATCTTGAGTGCAGGAGCCACTTCAGGGCCAGTAATTACAGTTGAAAAGGAAATTTGGTCAGGGCTATTTCAGCAGGGCGAGTGGCTGATGCTGATGGCTGCGCTATCGATGGCAGTGGGCACTATTTTAATTCGCTATGTGGTGCGTTGGGCCGATCCGGTGGCAGCGACGGGCTGGCACATGGTGATTGGTGGTGCTCCCCTGATGGTGGCTGCTTTGCTAGATTGGCTGTTCGGAAATGCGGCCGAATACAGCGATCTGTCCGGTGGAGGTATAGAAAGCGTCATTCAAGCCGCTTTGGCTGATGGGACTGCCCCTTGGCAAGGCATTTCGCTGTCGGGTTGGCTAGCGATGAGCTATGCAACTGTGTTTGGCAGTGCGATCGCCTATGGCTTGTTTTTCTATATTGCCGCTCAAGGAAATCTCACCAGCCTGAGTGCCCTGACGTTTCTAACCCCCGTGTTTGCGCTGCTGTTCAGCACTCTACTGCTTTCCGAAAGCCTCAGTATGCTGCAGTGGAGCGGGGTTGTGCTAACACTGGTCAGCATCTATTTAATCAACCAGCGAGTTCAGCTAGCGACTTGGCTTTCATCTCAGCTATCAATTCAAATTGCAGCGCCACCAGCCGCTGCTAAAGACTCTCAAAAGCCCACTTAAAACGCTATTTGTACCCTGCCAGGACGCCTCAAGAAAGCCTTCACTGGCCCAAAAAATATGGTTGCTCAAGCAATCCTAAAATACAGACAGCTCAGAATGAATCTTCCTTCTATAATGATGCCTTAGGCTAACGTAGCTAGCGCTATGATCCACGTTTATTAAGGTCAGCATCTACACTGATAGGCACATAAGCTTGCTCTTTGTATCGATAGAACTGTAAAAGTATTGTTTCAATAGGTAATTTTAGGTAATTTTGCCGGAAGTTGCTACTTTCGCTAAGTAAGATTACGGTGACAGTGCTACCTCCTCTCAGTGAAATCTCCACTGAAACTCAGTAGAGAAAGCAGCTTTGGGGAAAAGTCTTAAGTAAGCGCGTGAGAATAGCTGGTCTGCTCTTTGGTCTTCGTTTCGAGGTAAGCGTCTAGTTATAAAAAATACGGACGTGAGCGGGCATTCTATTTTTATTCTATTTTTATAGATAGCAGTCGAGTTAGAAAGGTGTTGTTGGCTTTGGCTGAAAGCTCCATAGAAGCTCTACAAAAGCTCTACAAAGGACTTAAAGGAAAGGGCTTTATAAAGCGCGCGCACTAAGTTGAAAGTTTACGTAAAAGTTTGAGATGTTTTGACTAAATAGCAGCTCAAAGCGTGAGTTGTAGATAGACTTGAGTCTCAATATATTTAGCTTGGGCCTTAATTTAGACACTCGATTTAGATTTTGATCAGTGATTTCCTCAAAGTACTTATTGTAAAGTATTTACTTTACTTTCTCTTCATAAAGAGTCGTTAGGTACCGAAAAGATAGCAGGTAAGGATAGCGATGATTAGGCGTTCTACTTTAGTATTTCTCACATCTCTGAGCGCGCTGGCTGCTCCAGCAAGTGCTTTGGCAACGCAAGCAAAGAGCGCCGATTCTGCGATGCCGACGGCTTCGATTCTAGAGTCAAGAGCTGGCTCAAAAACGGGTACATCTTTGCAGATGTTGGTGGCTCAAGCCTCTGGAGGATCTAACGGCAGCTCTAATTTACTCGGTGAACCTTCAACAAGATCACTGGGTGTTGGGTCTAGAGGTGAAGCTGTCAGGGCGCTTCAAGTGCGGCTTCAGCAAAGTAATTATTACGATGGTCCCATTGATGGCCTCTATGGACTAGCGACTCAGCGGGCGGTGAGTGCCTTTCAAGCTGATGAAGGATTGGCGAATACTGGGACGCTGAATGATGCTACTTGGCAAAAGCTTCAGGCTTTTTCTAGTTTGACTAATCCGGTTTCATCGACAGCCGCTACTGATGCCCAAAATCTGCCAGAAACTACGTTGATGGCTAGTGATCTCCCTCCGATTGCAGACAGCGCAGGCACCGAAGAAGGCAGTAATCCCGCATCGGACAACAACCAGGGCGGTTTGGGCAGAGTCCTGGGGTTGGGCCTAGGGTTAGTCGCGCTATTGTCTAGCTTTGGGGTTGGCTTTTTTATTGCCAATCGCAGTAAGGAGGAGGCCAAGGAAGATGATTGGGCGGAAATTGAGGCAGAGAGCGATCGCCTGCCTGTGCCAAAATCATTTGGCACAAAAGGTAGCGGTGTGAATTTGGAAAAAGCTGAGCGGGCCAACGCCGGTTCGCGCCTGATTGCGCCGCCTGCTGTAAACTCCTCACTCTCTACAAGTGGCCAGGCTACAAGCGGCCAGATTACGAGTGGCCAGATGGGTGAAACGCGGCCATTGGCTCAAGTCGATGTCATTGAGGGGTTGATTGGCGATTTGCGCAGCCCCGATCCGTCGAATCGTCGTAAGGCTATCTGGGAGCTGGGACAGCGAGGTAATTCGCTAGCAATGCAGCCCTTAGTCGATTCAATGGTCGATGCCGACTCTAAAGAAAAAAGCTTGGTGCTAGCGGCACTGTCTGAGATTGGCATTCGCTCACTGAAGCCGATGAGTCGGGCGCTGGCGATTGCGCTGCAAGATGATAACCCTGAGGTTCGCAAAAATGCGATTCGTGATTTGACGCGAGTCTATGATTTGGTGGTGCAAATTAGCCAAATGTTGGGTCATGCCACTGAAGATGAAGACCCCGAAGTTCGCCAAACCGCCACTTGGGCGCTCGATCAGCTCAATCGGATTCGCCGCAGTCAAGATATGGATGCTAATATTCGCTCCTTTTCCGGTAGCGGTAGTTCAGCGCCGATAGATTTATTGTCTAGTGAAGCTTCGATTCGCCGATCATCTCAGTAAGGGTTCGCTCATTTTTCTTCTAGAGTGTGGTCGCGATGCTTGGCTATCTCTGAGTATGGTGATCGCCCTTCTAAGTGATGAAATCTCTACGGTTGCTGCTATTGTCTACGCCAGTTGGGCCTTTAGGATCTGGTTTGGGCGGCGGCGTGGAGCTAACAGTTGTTAATTTGGCACAGGCACTGGCCAAGCTCGGCCATCGAGTGGCGATCGCGGCTCCTCAAGAATCTGTGTTGCCCGATGCGATCGCCGATCTTGCCATCAGCTTGATCCCCATTGCTGGAAACTGGCAACCGATTGCCCAAAACCAGCCTCGATCAGCGCCGATAGTTGTCGGTGCAGCCTTAGCTAACGCTTGGCAATACGCCCATCAGGCGCAATCGCAATACGATTTGCTAGTCAACTTTGCCTACGACTGGCTGCCGTTTTATCTCACGCGCTTTTTCCAGCTGCCGGTGGCCCATTTTGTCAGCATGGGTTCTTTAAGCGATGCCTTAGATGCGGTGATCGCTCAAGTTGCGGTGCAGTTTCCGGGCACGATTGGAGCCTATACGCGATCGCAAACCCACACCTTTACAAATTTAGACCCTAGCCAATGGCAAATTTTAGGCGGCGGCCTTGATATCAGCCACTATCAATACTGTAATCAGCCCAGCGATCAGTTGGTTTGGCTAGGTCGTATTTCACCCGAAAAAGGACTAGAAGATGCGGTAGCTGCGGCTATATTGGCCCATCGATCGCTCCAGATTTTTGGCACAGTCGAAGATGCTGACTACTGGCGACAAATTCAGTCGGCGATCGCTCAAGCGCCTAGCCATCTCTCTATTAGCTATGGCGGGTTTCTGACCACTGAGCAGCTGCAAAGTTCGCTCGGTCGAGCCCGCGCGCTGCTGGTGACACCACATTGGGCAGAAGCGTTTGGCCTCGTGGCGATTGAAGCCTTGGCCTGTGGGGTGCCGGTGATTGCCTATCGGTGCGGCGGGCTCGCTGAGATTGTCCGCTCAGGTGAAACTGGCTGGTTGGTTGAGCCTAATAATATTGCAGGCTTAGTAGAGGCAATCGCGCAAATTCATCAAATTGATCGTCGCCACTGTCGTCAGCAGGCCGAAGCGGCTTATTCTCTAGAGGCTTGGGGTGATCGCGTTGAGCAGTGGTTTAATAAAATCTTTTCTAGTAAGATAACCTCCTAAAGACGGCCTGCCATCTTGAGATTGAACTTTTGATTGGAGACACTTAACGCTTAGCCTCGCGCCTATGATTTTGCTTACACCAGCCGAAATTACTCAGCTCAGATCTTGTCTCTCCGACTACCCTCATGCCCTAGAAGCCCTTCAAGAAATTGAAGACTGCGATGGTGATGTGGAGGATGCGGCGATTTCTCTAGCGCTCAAATCCGGCCAAGAGCCTGATACGCATGAACAGTGGTTAGCTAGCTTCAGCAAGCGCTACCGTCACATTGCCTGTCAGGCACAATTTCGCAAAGATTTGAGCGCTGGTCAAATCAGCGCATTGATCAATTATCTAACTCAAGAAACTGACTGCCCGCCGCTAGTCGCTGCTCCTGTTGCTATTTACATCTATCACTTCGGGATAGAGAGCTTTTGCAGTAGCTTAGACCACAGCCGAATTTAGGCCGAGAGGCCAATGTTAACCCTTTGCAGCAAGCCTTTACAGCGCCGAAGGCTGATCGGTCAACTGCTCAAGCTGCTGAAAATCGCGGTTGGCCTCACGCCATAAAGCCGGGTTGTAGGGATCGGTGCGCAGGGCTTTGTCGAGATAAATGCGGGCTTTTTGGAACTTTCTCTGACTAATTAACTGCCGTGCCCACCGCTGATAGACAATCGCCTGCCACTGAATAATTTCGACATCGTTAGGAATTCGATGGGCTAAGCCTTCGACGAGAGCGATCGCTCTGGGAAACTTCTGAAGCTTCAGTAAATCTTTGAGCTGAAGATAAGCTTCATGCTTAAGCCGATACTCCGGATCCACCTCTGTAGAACTTTGAGTGCTGGCTGCTGGTGGTGGGGTGGATGGATGGATGGCTTCTGGGGTGCCGCTGACTGCACCCGAGGCGGTACCCTCTGCATCCGTTTCTGCAACAGCGCTCTGGCGGCGACTAAACCGACCAATCCCTAAATTTTCTAGCTGCGCTTTAAGGTTTTCAACCCTAAAATGGCCACTCAAGTTGTCGCCAAATTGATCGAGATTCAGCGGCCCTGGCTGAGCTGAGCTAACGGGCACATCATCCCCTTTAGAACGGGCTTTGGCACTGGCTTTGGCACTGGCTTTGGCACTGGCTTTGGCACTGGGCTGCATCGCTTCCAACAACACCGTATAGGCATCGTTGATTTGAATAAATTGCTCAGCGGCCTGCTCATTGGGATTGATATCAGGGTGGCACTGGCGCACAAGCTGACGATAGGCCGCCTTAACATCGTGAAATGAAGCGCCTCGGCGCAAGCCCAAAGTTCGGTAGTGATGAGCCAAAGTCATGTCAGCACAAACAAGTGGGGCACAAGGGTACAGTCTAGAGAAATGCCTTAGAGCTTTTTATCCTCGATTGGCAAAAATTATAAGAGATCTTGCTGAATATAGATCGCTAATAAGGGGAAGTTTTTTGCCAATGGCTGCCCAGTTTTTAAGGTCATGACTGCCCGCTGCAAATGCCGTTTTCTAGACAGCCAATCGCTCTTCAATTACCCGATCAATTAAGCCGTACTCTTTAGCCTGTTCGGCTGACATGAAAAAATCGCGATCGCTATCTTTCTCAATCTTCTCAAGCGACTGCCCTGAGTGCATTGCCATCAGCTCATTGAGATCTCTGCGCACCTGCACGATTCGCACTGCCTCAATTTCAATATCGGTTGCTTGGGAGCGGCCTATCCCACCCGACGGCTGGTGAATCATAATTCGTGAATGCGGCAGCGCTAGTCGCTTACCTTTGGCACCTGCATTCAGCAAAAATGCGCCCATACTTGCCGCTAGCCCCACACAAATCGTCACCACCTCCGACTTGATATACTGCATAGTGTCATAAATTGCCATACCGGCAGTCACTGAGCCACCAGGTGAATTGATATAGAGATAAATCGGCTTAGTAGAATCTTCCGAGTCAAGATACAGCATGTAGGCCACGATGGCATTGGCAATGCCATCATCGACTTCTTCAGTCAAAAAGATAATGCGCTCACGAAATAGCCGTTCGTAGATGCTGATCCACTGTTCGTAAGTGCCACCGGGAAGGCGATAGGGGACGCTAGGAGTTCCAATAGGCATAGGTTTTTAGGGGGAATATGAGGAGTAGAAGCTCGTCTGTTTGCTGTGAGGTTTGTTGTGAGGTTGGTTATGACGTTGATGGTAGGTAGGTTTTACGTAAATTCTACGCAGAAGCGTCTGCCAGCACTGGGCTTTGAATAACGCGATCAATCAGGCCGTAAGCTTTGGCTTCTTCCGGCGATAGATAAAACATGCGCTCCATATCTTTAGAAATTTTATCGACGTTTTGACCGGTGTTATTGGCCAAAATCTGCTGGATGAGCTTTCTTTTTTCCAGCACTTCTTCAGCTTCGATTTGAATGTCACTCGCCTGACCACGCGTCAAAGTCTGCGGGTGAGTCAGCGCAATGCTGGTATGGGGTAGGGCGGCTCGTTTGCCCTTAGCCCCGGATGATAGCAGTACCGCCGCCATCCCGTAAGCCGTGCCTAGGCATACCGTCACCACCTCTGATTTGATATAGGCCAAAGTGTCATAGACCGCCAGCCCAGCCCGAATCGAAACCATGCCTGCCGAAGAATCTGCCTGCCCTGACATGACCGGATCGCCAATGGAGTTGATATAGATATAAATTGGCTTGCTCTGATCGTCCGAGTCGAGATACAGCAAAGCAGAAACAATCGAATTGGCCACCCCATCAGTGAGGGGCTGATTAATAAAGAGAATACGCTCTTGACTCATGCGAGTGTAAACGCTCACCCATTGCCAAGAGCGACTGCCGGGCAGATTGTAGGGAACGCGCAGGATTCCATCAACGGACGACATAGGAAATTACCGGGGGGTATGGAGAGTGAAAAATTAGATGACGCCTGCAGGAATTTGAGTAGGTAGCTCTTTAGTGCTGCTCAAGACCCGATCAATCAGACCATATGCTTTGGCTTCTTCTGGTGTGAGATAGAACATCCGGTCGGTGTCCTTATCAAGTTTTTCTTTGGTTTGGCCGGTGTTGGCTGAAAGGATGTCTAAGAAGGAGGCTTTGTTAGAGAGCACTTCTTCGGCTCGAATTTGAATATCAGTGGCCTGGCCGCTTGCGCCGGAGCGGGCCTGATTAAGCACAATGGTGGCATGAGGGAGGCTAGCGCGCGATCCTTTGGCACCAGCAGAGAGAATCATCGCAGCGGTTCCCATGGCTTGGCCAAGACAAATAGTATGAACCGGGGGTTTAATATATTTGAGCGTGTCGCAAATGGCAAAGGCTTCGGTTTCAAAACCTACAGAATCACCGGTGTACCAGGAGGTACCGGTGGAGTTGATGTAGAAGAAAATCGGTTTTTCAGGATCGTCAAATTCTAGGTATAGGAGCTGAGCGATAATGAGCTTGGTGACATCGACGCCCATTTGGCGCTTGAAGTCATCGGAAGAGACCAGCGGTGTCCCCAAATAAACAATGCGCTCTTTGAGCAGTAGGGAGGGCAGATCAGGTGGGGGGGTTTTGTAGGCCATGCCGCCTCCGCCATAGGGGGCTTGGACGGCCTTAATGGGAGAACTCATAAGTGCTTCAGCTTGCTACGATTGCTAGAAATAATCTGCTTTCCATAGTAGCTTGTGAGCGAACGGGATGCAGCGCTGATGAACTGGTGGTTTTTGGCGGATATCCCTACCTGAGAAGAAACTCTGAAGGCAAAATAATCAGATTTTTTATTTTACGTTAGCAGTAGGTTCAATAAGATGAAGGTTGATTTGCAGTGGGCTTTTAGCGATGCCCATGTTCCGACTAGCCAAGTAAATAATCAGCGTCAGCTATCGGTATCGATTGCGGCGAGTAAAGAGGGCAATCAAGCGCCGCTGAATTTGTGCTTTGTGCTAGATCGCAGTGGCTCAATGATGGGGACGCCGCTCAAAACGGTAAAAGAAGCGGCTAAGCGAATTGTGGATCGGCTGACGCCGCGCGATCGCATCTCGATTATTGCGTTTGATCATAAGGCTGAAGTGCTGGTCAGAAACCAGCCTGCAACTGATCTTGATGGGATTAAGCAGCGGATTGATGCGGTCAGATCGGGCGGGGGAACCTGCATTGATGATGGGCTTAAAGCGGGCATTGGCGAATTAGCTGCGGGTAAAGAAGATCATGTGTCGCAGCTACTGCTGTTAACCGATGGCGAAAATGAGCATGGCAATAATGCGCGGGCGCTGAAGCTAGCTGATGTGGCCGTTGGCTACAACCTGACGGTGAATACGCTGGGCTTTGGCGATCATTGGAACCAAGATGTGCTGGAGCAAATCGCTGATGCTGGGGCGGGTTCACTCAGCTACATTCAGCACGCCGAAGAGGCGATCGCCATCTTCAGCCGACTATTTTCGCGCATTCAATCGGTTAGTTTGACCAATGCCTTTCTTTCCATCGAATTAGCCGACGGCACTCGGCTCGCTGATCTCAAGCCGGTAGCTCAAGTTGCCCCTGAAACGGTTGAGCTTGTTGCCATACAGCAGGGCAATCAGGCCAAGGTGCGTTTAGGCGATCTGATGAAGGATCAGCCTCGAGTGATTTTGCTCAATTTGTATATTCCTCAGCTTGCCGCTGGAACCGCGACGATTGGGCAGCTTCAGGTGAGTTACGATGATCCGGGCCTAGGGCTGAGCGCTCAGCAGACGCAGCGAGTGCCGCTTGAAATTGCGGCGCAAGACGCCTATACGCCGAACGTAAATGCTGGAGTGCAGCAAAATATTTTGGCGCTTGCGAAATATCGGCAAACGCAAATTGCTGAAGATAAGCTGAAGGCGGGTGATCGCCAGGGCGCGGTGACGATGCTGCAATCAGCAGCGAATACGGCTTTGCAAATGGGCGACAAAAACGCGGCGACGGTAATACAGGAAAATGTGACTCAATTGCAGGCCGGAAATGAATTGTCGCAGAGCGATCACAAAAAGACTCGAATTGCCTCTAAAACCCAGCTTCAATAATCAAGTTGAGATCCATGAGCACATGGAAAGCGTGGCGGTTGCCTCTGCTATTATGGCCTGCGTCACTATCCAAAACAGCAGCTATTCTAAAACAGAATTCTTTGCTCTTCAGTGCTAGCTCTATGTAAAAACAACAACTCAAAAAGTAGTTTAAGAACAACATTCCGCGAATTTACGTAGATTAAATATCACAAAAATTACTTCCTGTATTGAGGAATACGCAATATTCTCCTTGAACGATTCATTGCGGGGATATGTTGGTATCCTTAATCAGGCAAAAAGCATAGACTCTGCCTGGTGCAAAGCCATCCTTATCGTAGCGCTCTGAAGAATGTATAAATTAACGTCAGCTCTGCGGATACTCGTAGGGTGACACGACTGTGTGAGTAGCCGCTCTTAAGGCACTTAACTATTGTGCAACTTAAGGCTGCCTTCGACGTTTTCATCGGGTGATGCTGGGAATAATCAAACTATCTTTTTCTTTAGCAGTAAGCAATGGCTACTTTCTCTCATACTGCGGTTAGTGCGCGCTTGCGCGATCGCTACGAAATTTTGCACGCTATTGGTCACGCCTTCGGCTACCAGCAGTTTCTAGCTCACGACATTCAGCAGCAACGCCGCGTTGTGATTAAGTCACTCACCGTCAAAGAGAACACGCCCAATGGAGATATTAGCTGTTTTGAGCGTGAAATCTCCCTGCTTAAATCGCTTAACCACCCGACGATTCCACTCCATATCGACTCTTTTAGCCTCGATACAAACCTGGATATGGCCCTAGATATGGCGGCCGGTGCCGATGCCGATCAAAGTTCGGCAACGCCCAAAAGCAAAGAACGGGTTTTAGTGCAGGCCCACCACCACGGCAGTGAACAGCTTTTGGCAGGGCCAGACAATGTAGGCCAGCGCTACGGCGAGGCTGATATCAGAGCGATCGCCAAACAACTGCTGCAAGGCTTAGTCTATCTCCACAGCAAAGGATTGGTACACCGCGATATTAAACCCAGTAATATTGTCATTTCAGCGCAGCTAGGTGAGTTGGGCCAGGTGTCTTGGCTTACCCTAAGTTCGGTGCAATACGTGCAGGCTCAGCGCAGTGACGCAATGGTTGGTACCTATGGTTACATGCCACCTGAGCAAGTGGGCGGACAGGCGACTTTTGCTTCTGATCTGTACAGCTTGGGCGCGACGCTGATTTATTTGGTGACCGGTCAGCCGTTAGCCAAACTGCCGCGCAATGGCGTAAAAAATGGACCAAAGGTGCGCTTTGCCTGCCCTACGACGCAGCTCAGCGCTAGTTTTCAGGCGTGGCTTAACTGGTTGATTGAGCCCTATGTCGGCGATCGCCCTACCTCAGCTAAGCAGGCTCTTAGGGCGCTGAACCATCTACCGCTGGCCATGCTCAAGCGACGATTTCTAACGCCGAGCCGGATGCAAATGCTGCCCATCCCCATCACAAGCCTTGGCCAAGATATCGCTCAGCCCTTTTTCACGCAGATCAGATCAGCCCAAAAAGCGCGTTCCTTAGAACTATCCATTCCACCTGCTGGGCTCAAATCTGCGCGGTTCCGACAATCATTACCGCCTTTGGCGATGGGCGGGCTCATGCTGGGTACCGCCTTCTACTTATTCAGCTTGCTCCATTTCTCGCTCGATACCATTACGTCGTTCAGGGGCATTGCCTCGTTAGCGGCGGCGAGTTTGGGCTTTTTGGGCTGTAGCTACAGCTTTCGCTTTCTTAGAAGCGGTTGGTATATTCTCTCTCAGGCGCTGCTGCGCACTATTCACGTTCAGCTAGAGGCTGATGTTTTGCTGCTATCTTACCGGTACTGGCTGCGATCGCCCCTCTATATCATCAATACCCGCCGCGCCGATATTTACAACATCAGCGCCCTTCCCGATGGCGGTGCCCTTAGAATTTTGACCCACCAAAACCGTACTCAAGTGCCCTGTGGCTCCTACAAGCTCGCCGTCACCGACGGTGCACTGACTCATCGAGACATCCGCTGGCTCACCTCTTTATTGAGTGAATGGCAGATGAATGAACGGCGACATCCGCATCACTAACCAAACTTTCTAACCAAAAGTTTTTATGGTAGGTTTCCATTTTGGTAACCACGCCTTTGATCATTCGCAGAGCGCGCATACTAATAGCAGCTTGGCTTCACACCTTGCCAGCGATGTGTGACGGCTGCTGCTTTCTCATTTTGTTTGCTCCTGATGAGAAAGCAGCAGCTTTTTTGAGTGCTATGTCTACTGTTGTATGCTTTATCATCGCAAATGGAGTGTTTGAGGCAATATTTCCCTCTTCAATATTCCTCTTTCCAATGCCAATCGCGAAAAAAATACAGCATCAAATTTGTTTTTAGTTTTAAAGTCTAATTTTCATTAGTCTGAAATTGTTTGCACTAAATATCCTTCGCGTATGTCTTCGCATATGAAGTACTGGATGGTTGCCTTAGCTTGCCCTCTGATGTATTGGCTTGCTCTTTTAGTACTTGATAAACCATATCTAAAACTGCAAAACTTAGCCGTGCGAGTGTTATTTGGCAATCTAGACTTGCCTCTTTACCCATTTTACAGCGAACATAATAATAACCCCCTACCTCCCCACTAGAAACCAACCATGCTGTCAGCCGTCGAACCTAAATCGCATATTGATAATCAGACTGTTTATTTTCGCTGCATTGGGGGCTGCTCTGCCAAGCACTCGATCTTTGACGTGATTTACACATGCCCATCATGCGGTAGCTTGCTGGAAGTGCATCACGACCGTGAAGCGCTCAAAAAACGCAGCGCGACTCAGTGGCAGCAGCTATTTGAATCGCGTATTGGCACCACAAAATGGCCCTATGGTAGCGGCGTGTGGGGAATGCGTGAGTGGGTCATTCCCTCATTGGCTGACGAGAATATAGTCAGCATGTTTGAAGGCAATACGAACTTGTTTTGGGCAGAGCGATTGGGAGCGCAGCTAGGTGTTCCTGACCTGTGGATTAAGCTCTGCGGCAATAGCCATACCGGCAGCTTCAAAGACTTGGGCATGACTGTGCTTGTGAGCGTCGTCAAACAAATGATGGCTCAAGGCAGTGCTGTAAAAGCCGTGGCCTGTGCAAGTACCGGTGATACCAGCGCCGCCTTGGCAGCTTATGCGGCTTACGCGGGAATTCCGGCCATCATCTTCCTGCCTGCCGGTAAAGTCAGTACTGCGCAGCTCATTCAGCCTGTCGCCAATGGTGCACATGTAATTGCACTCGATACCGACTTTGATGGCTGTATGAAAATCGTCCAAGAAGTAACGCAAGATAATTCGATTTACCTGGCCAATTCGATGAACAGTTTGCGGATTGAAGGCCAAAAGACGGTTGGCATCGAAATCGCCAAACAGTTTGACTGGCAGGTTCCGGACTGGATCATTATTCCGGTGGGCAATCTTGGCAATATTAGTGCCCTCCATAAAGGATTTCAACTGATGATGGATCTAGGGGTGATTAGTCGAATGCCTAGGTTGGTGGCTGCGCAAGCGGCTAGGGCTAATCCTTTTTATGAATCTTTTAAAAAGGGGTTCACAGAAAAAATCAGCGTGACCGCACAAAGCACGTTGGCCAATGCTATTCGGATTGGTGATCCGGTCAGCTATGAAAAGGCTGTTAGAGCGATCGCAGCGACGGACGGCATTGTTGAGCAGGCAACCGAAAATGAATTGGCTGATGCTGCTGCGATCGCTGATTTGACCGGGATGTTTACCTGCCCGCATACGGGTGTCGCACTCGCTGTGCTCACTAAATTGGTCAAGCGCGGCATCATTAAATCAAGTGACAAAACCGTGGTGATCAGCACCGCCCACGGCTTAAAATTCACCGACTTTAAAGTTGGCTACCATGACCAGACATTGGAAGACGTGACTAGCCACTACGCAAATCCTGCTGTTCACTTAGCCGCTAACTCGGATGTTGTGAAAGCTGAAATAAAAAAACGGCTGGTTCATTAGCAGCCCCCCGCCCCCGCTGAGCAATTCGCAAATGGGTGACTGCTGGGCTCTTCTATTAAAGGGATATGCCAGCAGATTTGCTGGTGGGCGCACATACTTTAGATAGGGTGCTTTTTAAACTATGGAGGCGCTAGATCTTTCCATAACCGCATATCGAAAAATTATCCATGTCGATATGGATGCTTTTTACGCATCGGTAGAGCAAAGAGATAACCCTGATCTACGGGGGCAACCAGTGGTGGTTGGCGGTACGCCCGAAAAGCGCGGTGCGGTGGCAGCGGCTAGCTATGAGGCCCGTCAGTACGGCATTCATTCGGCCATGCCTGCTCGCATGGCTGTGCAGCGCTGTCCGCATTTGATTTTTGTGTGTCCTCGCTTTGAAGCCTACCGCGCTGTTTCACAGCAGATTCGAGCCATCTTTTTGGACTATACCGATTGGGTCGAGCCGCTCTCTTTAGACGAAGCTTACTTGGACGTTACGGCAGATAAAAAAGACATCGGTTCAGCGCTGCTGATTGCAAGCCAAATCAAGCAGCGAATTAGAGATGAGCTTCAGCTCACTGCCTCAGCAGGGGTTTCTATCAACAAGTTTTTGGCAAAAATTGCCTCCGACTTAGATAAGCCCGATGGACTTTATTTGATTGCGCCTGAGCAAGTGACGGCATTTATAGAAAAGCTGCCGATAGAGCAGTTTTATGGTGTTGGCCCAGCGACAGCTGCGAAGATGAAAGCGCTAGGGATTGAGACGGGCGCTGATCTCAAAAAATGGGAGCGGCATCGGCTCATGGCAACTTTCGGTAAAGTCGGTGATTACTATTACAAAGTTGTTCGAGCCGAGGATAGTCGACCGGTCAATCCCAACCGCATTCGTAAATCCATTGGCGCAGAAAAAAGTTTCTTTGAAGACTTGTGCCAACCAGCTGAGATACAAGCGGCGCTGCAAAATATTGCTGAAGAGGTGCATCAGCGCCTGATTCAACATAGACGCAGTGGCTATAGACTAACGCTAAAAATTAAGTACGAAAACTACGATGTGATTACCCGCAGCCGCACGTTAGAAACGCCTATTCAGTCTGTTGCTGAAATTTTGTCACTGGCAAAAAGTCTACTGTTAGCTCACCTTACACCCTATCGACCGGTCAGACTTTTAGGCATTACGCTCTCTAATTTGACCGATCCCCAAAACTATAGGCAGCTGAGCTTTGAGCTATAGGCCATTGGAGCCGATGCGCTAAGGTTATGGTGAAATGGGCCAGCCTCATCAGGGTTCTGGCTCAGCATTAAATTCCTAAGGTATCAAAAGGGTGTCAAAGCATTGCTAACGGCATCGCTTAATCAAGGACTAGAAAAGCGACCGCCAGTGCGCCAGTGTCTAAACAATTTAATGTCAAGTCTAGAGCCGCGTAGTCTGGATCTATATGCTCAATGCAAATGAGCTCAGAAATCACAATCACAGCTTTGATGGAGAAGCCAAGTGGTTGAAATCTGAACTGTTTGGAGCTTTTTCGGTTCTGCCTTCACCGTACATTTCAGCTGTGTCAATTCAGCTGTGTCAATAAAAGATAGCCTCAGATTTAGCCTGTAGCGCAGCGCTGCTATTTCAGACTAAAAGCTGTAACAGCGTTTGCCCCTTTCTTTAAGTATCCGTACCAAGCACAGGAATCTGCTGCTTAGATGGCAAATTGATCACTCGCATTGCCAGATCACCTATCGCATGAGTTATTAGAGACTTCGTATCCGGCCCTATCTAGGCTTTTTTAAACGATAGGTAATGCGTCCCTTGGTAAGATCGTAAGGGGTTAGCTCTACTTTGACGCGATCGCCGGGCAAAATCTTGATATAGTTCCGCCTAATCTTGCCGGAAATATGAGCAAGCACATTAAATCCATTATCGAGGTCAACCCGGAACATTGCATTCGGGAGCGATTCTGTAATCGTCCCTTCCATTTCAATTAAATCTTGTTTAGACAACTAACCCTTCCTTTAACTTCACTCAACTATTTTGCTCAACTACTGTTTTGCTCAACGATATTTTTACTTTCAGTCGTTACTTCCAGGGTAGCAAATCCCTGTAAAAACACCGATTACTTACTTCTATCCCGGCTGCTACCTGACGCTCCCTATCGCTATAGGCTACTTCTATAGCACCACGTTACAAGCGACAATAGCTTGTAACGCCTCAGTCACCTGCTTCATCTCTTGAGCCCCATCAACTGAGCGCAGCAACTGCTGGTTTTCATAAAACGCAATTAGCGGTTCCGTCTGCTCACGATACACCTCGAGTCGATTACGAATGACTTTTTCTTTGTCATCTACTCGGCCACGCTCTAGCATCCGTTCCACCAGTACCTCATCCGGCACTTCTAGATTGATCACAAAATCACAGCTCTGCTCAATCTCAGCTAATAGATTATCTAAGAACTCAGCCTGCTCGACATTTCGAGGAAAGCCATCAAGCAGCCAGCCATTCGCCGCATCGGCTTGGTGCAAACGCTCTCGAATGAGATTCAAAATTAGCTCATCAGGCACCAGTTCGCCAGCATTCATGTAGCCTTCTGCCTGCTGGCCTAGCTCCGTTTTGGCTTTGACTGCAGCTCGCAAAATGTCGCCGGTCGAAATATGCGGTACTTCACAGCTTTGAGAAAGTTGCTTTGCCTGCGTTCCTTTCCCTGCCCCCGGTGGCCCCAAAAAAATGAGTCTGGTCATTAGCTTTTCACCATGCCTTCGTAGCGCTGTGAAATTACATAGGTTTGAATCTGTTTAGCGGTGTCAATCGCCACACCCACCAAAATCAGCAGTGACGTTGCACCAAACCCTTGAAAGGTTTGCACCCTAGTTGCACTTTCAACCAAGCTAGGCACAACCGCCACCAGCCCTAGGAAAATCGCCCCCAAAAAGGTCAGCCGGTTCAGCACCTTACCGATGTAGTCAGTGGTGGCTCTACCGGGGCGAATTCCTGGAATACTTGCGCCCATTTTCTTCAAATTGCGCGACATATCTTCGGGGTTTACCACCAAAGACGCATAGAAGTAGCTAAAAAACACAATCATCACCAAGTACACCAAAATGTACAGCGGTGAGGTGGCTCTAAAGTTACGGCTCATAAATTCTGCAAAAGCAGGACTCGGAATGTACTGCACTAGCGAGATTGGAATAATTAGCATCGAGGATGCAAAAATAATTGGCATCACCCCGCCTTGGTTTAGGCGCAGCGGTAAATAATTGCTTTTCTCTAGATACAGCTTGCGGCCTACCTGTCGCCTTGCCGAAACAATCGGAATTCGGCGAGTGCCTTCCTGCACAAACACAATGCCGATAATGGTAGCGATAAAGACTAAGAATAAGATGACGATGCCGCCGATGGTACTGCGATCGCCCGTTTGCGCCAAATCAACCGTCTCACCCAGCACCCGAGGCAAAGAGGAAACAATATTCAAGAAAATCAGCAGTGAAGCTCCATTTCCCAAGCCTCGCTCCGTGATCAGCTCACCCACCCACATTACAAACATAGAGCCGGCCGTCAGGGCTATCACCGTCTGCACAACAAACGACACCCCAAAATTATCAGCAAAGTCTCTCAGTAAGAAGCAAGAGAGCATCGTACTTTGCAAAATCGTCCAGCCGAAGGCCACATACCGAGTCACCTGAGAAATCCGGCGACGTCCGGCCTCACCCTCGTTCTTTTGCAGATCTTCGAGAGCTGGAATAGCTGCTGTCAGCAGTTGCATAATAATCGAGGCATTAATAAAGGGCAAAATGCCCAAAGCAAAAATGCCCACCAGCGATAAGCCACCGCCGCCAATAATATCTAAAAAGCCAAGTACACCGCCCGCACCACCGCCGGACACAAAGTCGGAAAATGCGACTCTATCAATTCCCGGAACTGGAATATAAATCCCTAGGCGTACTAGCACTAGCAACCCTACCGTCACCAGCAACCGGCTCCGTAGCCCCGCAGCTTGGGCCATCTGCAAAAATGTCTCTTGAGCGCTGGGCGACTTGCCTTGACTCACAACCATATCTGTAAACCTTCAGAAAACCTTTGAAAATATTTCGTGCTGTACCAAAACAGACACGTCCCACTATCCTAATCTTGCTTATCTCTAATAATAAAGGGAGCAGGGAGCCTTCGTCAGAAAATAGACCCCTTACCCCCAATTTCTTTTTCCAAATTCTTGAAATTACCTAAACGATCTCGCAGCTACCGCCCGCTGCTTCAATTTTTTCCTGTGCAGACTTCGTAAAAGCCGCTGCCTTTACATTCAGCGCCACCGAAATGTCGCCATCGCCTAGAACCTTTAGAGGGCCATCGTTGGTTGTAATGATCCCAGTTTCCATCAATGAGGCCAGTGTAACTTCACTATTGGCTGGCAAATCAGCCAATCCTCGGATGTTAATCACAGTGTAGGCTTTTTGGTTAATAATCGTAAAATGCTTCAGCTTAGGCACCCGGCGATAGAGCGGTAGTTGACCACCTTCAAACCCAGGGCGAGTGCCGCTACCTGAACGAGATTTTTGCCCGCGCATTCCAAATCCACAGCTAGCCCCTTGGCCTGCGGCAATACCGCGCCCTTTACGCTTCTTGCGTTTTTTTGAGCCCGCCTTGGGCCTTGCGTCTTCTAGTTTCATAGTCTCTTACGGGTATGGTGCGAATATGCTAGTAAATTTAATACTAATAAGGCAGCAACAGGGTGCTAATTGACAGGGTGCTTGAAAGATAACACGCGCTTATGCGTAAAGCTTCTCCACAGGAATACCGCGCTCTTCAGCCACGCTGGCCAAGGTTCGGAGTGAATTAAGCGCTTCTGCTGCCGCCCGAGCATTATTAAGCGGATTATCAGAGCCAAGTTGCTTGGCTAAGATGTTCCGAATGCCTGCCAGCTCTAATACAATGCGCACCGCGCCACCGGCAATTACGCCAGTACCGGGAGCCGCCGGACGCATGAAAACCTTAGCGCCACCCGCTCTGCCATTAGAAGGATGCGGAATCGAGTAAGCCTTATTCATGGGCACCTCTACTAAGTGCTTTTTGCCATCGGCAACGCCTTTCTTGACGGCACCAATAACATCACTCGCTTTACCAACACCCACGCCGACTTGGCCTTTCTCGTTGCCGATGACTACGATTGCGCGAAAGCTGAGCTTTTTCCCGCCCTTGACAACTTTAGTTACGCGGCGAATTTGCACCACGCGTTCTTGCCACTCAGATTCTTTTTCGCGAGCTTTATTTTTTTTATTGCTCCGGCGATCTCTTTCTTTACTGTCTGCCATATGTTCAAACCTTCAAACTTTAGATGTATGCGCGAGTGATTTGCCTTTAAAACTTAAGGCCAGCTTCACGGGCCGCATCAGCTAAAGCCGCTACTCGACCGTGATAGAGCTTGCCGCCCCGATCAAAAACTACCTGTGAGAT
>JBGTNW010000011.1:0-3477 GCA_041742865.1 Phormidesmis sp. | reverse complement strand
GCGATCGCACTAGCCAAACAGTTTGGGCTACGCTCTGATCCGACATTGCGCGATACAGAACTAGGGACTTACTACCAAGTCGATGCGCTAAAAGTGCAGTCTTTTCAGAGCATGGTGCAACATTCTATGGTGCTAAGCATCGGGGATGATATGGCTCAGCGGGTGTATTTGGCGACGCGAACTATCAAGCTGATGCTGGTGGTGTCAGGGACAAGTGCGATCGCGCTACTACTTATCGGGAGTAGCTACGTTTTAGCAGGTAAAGCTGAAGCTGCTGCGGCTTGGTGGACAAGCGCTTTGTGTGCCGGGGGCATTTGGCTGTGGCAAAAAGCAGTCGCCAAGCCACTTTTGTAATGCTTTTTGGAGTCTCTTTCGGAGGCGCTTGTGGGGGTCTCTTTTAGGAACTTTTAGAGGTTTCGCTGGAGATTTTTTGCTGGAGAACAACGCAATGACTGCGACGACTAGGCTGATTTTACACCCCAAAAGTCCACCCATATGACTGCGTGCCATTTGGGCATTTCTTCTTTTTCGGCAATACGGGTCGCTTGCCGCTCTACTTTATGAATAGCATCACCGCTGCAACAGTCTTCTAAAATCACGGTCGTCACTGAAAACAGGTACTGACCGTATGGAATAATGTCGCCGACTCTAGGCAGCATCGGGACTCGAGAGTACCAAGCAAGCTGGCTGCTAGGCGCTTGGCTATTGGGCACGTAGCTGACGGCTTCCACCTGATTGTCAGGGAAGTAAAGCACTTTACAGAGGTAGGGAAAGCGATGCTCTAGGGCAGCTGATCGGGTAGTATTTCTCATGGCTAATTTTGCTTCATGTGGCACTACTCAGTAAACACCCTCAAACGGACTATACCAAAAATCCATATTTTTGCCCGTGAGCTTTACGGGGCGGTCAATTTATCAAGCCGTTTTTATTTGTGATGAGGTGGAGTGAGGGGGCATAGCAATGACGATGCAGATTTTAGACGGATTTTAGACCGAGTGATGGGGAGATGCGATCGCAAGTCTATCAAAACAAATCACAACAGGTTTTTAGTCACAAAAAATTCCTGCGATAAGGAGAGTTATCACAGGAATATGAGAATGGAGCTTACAAATGGCAATATCCATTTAGAAATCAGTAAATCGACGGCCTAGGTCCCAATATGCCGAGTTAGGTAAGCAACTGTAGTTAACTCAGTTTGGATGGCTCTGCCTAAGCCGCCCAGAATGAAACTAAAGTGCTGAGACCAATCAGTAGTGCGACTTTCAATTGCAGCTCATGAGCCTCGGTAGAAGGGGCTTGAGCTGAGATCACAGCCACTTTGACCTGCGCTTGATTTCTCTGTACTGGGTGCATAATCACTTTTCCTTGATGCCTTTCATTTCTCTATTACATTAAGTATATATTAACAAATGTAACTAATGTTAAGACCTTTCGGTATATCTCTCAGCTATTGAGCCATCAAACGAGCTATCAAGGGCTGTAAAGATTCCCCACAATGGGCTGTAGCAATTATTAAATTAATCTAGACGTTGCTAGTTAATCCCAGGTGGTCAAGGCTGATGTCCAGGCTTCTAGACGCTGAGTGACCTGCGATCGCCTCGATTCAAACGTCGCGGCCACCCAAATAAAAGCTAGCCCCAGCACAATGCCTACCGCCCATAGCAGCAGTGAATTGGCGTTAACCAACAGCCACAGCACGCGAATAATTTGCAGAATAAAAGCGCTGGTGCCCACATACAAAAACGCTCTTACTTTTAGCGCTAGCCCGGCAAAAATTAGCCCTGTGCAGAGCGCTAGCGTTATCCCGGCATACAGCAGCATTGGCCGATAAGTTTCTGCTTGGTAAAGTGCACTAAGGCAGACTAAGGCTGTCGCTAGCGATCGCAGCCAGTGCCGCTGTTGTTTTTTAGATGCATCGTCAAGGTAAGGATCCACCTGAGCCACATACAGCACTGAAAATCCGATCATTAAGCTTAAAGGCAGCGCGCCTGCCGTCAGCCATCTTTGAGCGTAAAAATCACGTAGCAGCACCCAATCCAGTAGCCCTATGCTGAGGTAGCTCAGCCGCACTCGGCCACATTGTTTGGCTATCCCAGCATAGAACGCGCCGACAATCAGCAGGCTTTGAGTCGGAATTCGGAAATTAAGGGCCACTATTAATGCCGTCAGCGGTAGCCACAGCGCCAGCGATCGCCAAGGCTGCTGCGGCCAACCCCAGCGTTGCCAAGGCAATTGATAAATTACAAGGCTAATCCCGCAAGCGAAGAGTCCACCCCAAGCGATCAAAAACGTTCTATCCGGGAACCAAATGAAGCGACTGTACGCAGCGCACAGCAGTATTTCTAACAAACCCAGGCGCGTCCAATCGCGGTGAGCTAGTCCTACGATTTGGGGCGTCCAGCGGTGGTTGCCAGTGACTAGGGCATAGGCTGCTAAACCCAGCGCTGTCGCTGTCCAAAGGGTCATGCCAGCGGGCTGACTCAAGCCCAACAGCGCGGCGCTAACGGCTAGCCCAGATCCCAAAAACCAGTGAATTTGCGATAGGCTGCGCAATCCGAAAGCGGGAACGCAAAAGTAGCGCCTGAGCCAAGGGCTGAGCAGCGTTTGTAAACCCGCTAGCGCCAGTGCCAAACCCGCCAAAAGCGTAAAGCCGTCTCCCGGTTGGCCACCGCTAGCTTGCAACAGCCGATAGATTAACAGCTCATAAGCACCCCACGAAAAAGCGGCCAAGCCCAAATAGCTTAATGAGGCGTGAAGTGGAAGGTTGCGTCGCCCTAATCCCAGCAAAACTAGCCCAAATATTAGGGTATACAGGCCGCTATTGGCTTGGAGCATTGAGCTGTGGCCTAAGATAGCGCCCAAGCCTGCATAGGCTAGCGGAATGCCGTGCCAGCTCAGGCGATCACTCACCCATCTTGTCATCCAGATATCGCCTGCAATTTGAGTGATCAGCCCCAGCGCTAAAAAGGCAATGCCCACGCGCGTGCTCGGCCAGTCCCAAAGCCTAAAGCTAAGTGCGATCCCGATTGCTGTGGCCCAAGCCAAGCTCCAATAGCGCCATTCAGCCGGTCGGTAGCGAATGGATTCAGCGAGAGCGGCGATTAGTAAAATGATCGCCGATAGGGTGTAGCGATCGCCTATCGTCGCGGCGCTAACGCTGCCAAACGCCCAAAGGTTAAAGCCCGCGATCAGCGTTCCAAACAGCAGCAGCCCCACCATTAGCAGCCCGCCCCAAGCCTGAGCTGCCCTTTGATATAGCGCCAACAGATCGTCTGACTTACCTGCCAACTGTCTTACCAACAACCACAGAGCCCAAATTTCAACAGCCCAATGAATTAAAAGATACGCTTCACCAATATTTAAACGCAGCAGCCCGTACCAGACAAGGCTGGTCACCCAGGCAATCCCAGAGCCGATGGTAAACAGGGCAGCCCACTGACTGCGCCAAATTCTACTGCTGAACAACATGACGAAAGT
>JBGTNW010000010.1:0-4809 GCA_041742865.1 Phormidesmis sp. | reverse complement strand
TAAAGGGATTGTTGCGCCCTAACATATGCAGATTGTCAACAAAAAGCAGTTTTCCGTCAGGGCGCTGCATCCGCAGCCGACTTTGAAACTGTTCAAACTCATAAACCTCTCCCCTTGCTATCCGCCCCGGCACAATGATTTCGCTGAGCACCATCTGCGCTTGAGCCTGTAGCGTTATCTGCATCCGCTGCGTCAGCGCCGCCGACTTGAACAAAATAATCGGCTCCGGAACATACTCAAAATAACCGCCATCTCTAATATCTACGGTCCAAGTCACTTGAGAAGAGGCATCGCTTTCTAACTGAGCCGCAGACTGACTATGGCCAGACTGACTATGGCCAGACTGACTGTGCACTTTAGTCGCCGATTGATCGGTCAGGTAAAGACTAGCCCCAGCTCCTACCTCAGCGCTCAGATGCAGATTATCTCCTGATAAAATCCCTGGCGAGGCATTCATAATGTAGGCATAAACCCGATGGGGATCAGCCGGATCTAAGCGTAGATTATTAGATAGCCGAAAAGGATAACGAGCATACTGATAGGCAACAAAAGAACGCTGATCTGTTGCTGAGCGTGCCACCCGTATCGATAGATGGGGTAGATGGGGCGCAGCCGTTACCGTGTTCGTCCCCTTAGCATTGATTTCACTGGCACTAACCATATCAGCCCAATATCAGCGAAAAATGTATAGACGCCCTAAAGGCACCTGATCTACTGGCTCACACGTTGCCACCTCACCGTTGATTCTGACCTGAAACGTGTCAGGATCTACTTCAATGTCAGGGCAAGCATGGTTGTGAAGCATATCGGCTTTGCTCAACGCTCGTGTGTTCTTTACGGGCAGAAGCTCTTTTTCTAGCCCTAGCCGATCAGCGAGATCAGTTTCTAAGGCTAGCTGAGTGACAAAACAAGCAGAGGTCGCCGCTGCTGCGCTGCCAAAGCTGCTCCACTGGGGCCGGTACAAAATCGGCTCACAGGTCATCAGCGAAGCGTTGGACTCTCCCATTGCGGCCCAAGCAATAAAGCCCTGCTTAATCACGACCTCAGGCTTAATGCCAAAAAAACCGGGTCGCCAAAGCACAATATCGGCCATTTTGCCCGGTTCAACAGAGCCCACATAATCTGCGATACCGCAGGTGCGGGCGACGTTAATGGTGTATTTGGCTAAGTAGCGCAGCACGCGATTGTTGTCATTGCGCGGGTTATCTTCAGGTAGGGTTCCTCGCTGATCTTTCATTTTGGAAGCGAGCTGCCACGTTCGACAAATGACTTCGCCAATACGGCCCATGCCTTGGCTGTCAGATCCCAACATGCTGATTGCGCCCATGTCATGCAAAATGTCCTCAGCGGCAATGGTTTCAGCGCGAATGCGAGATTCTGCAAAGGCGACATCTTCAGGCACTTTGGGGTTTAGATGATGGCATACCATCACCATGTCTAAGTGTTCATCGAAGGTGTTGATGGTGTAAGGATTGGTGGGATTGGTTGAAGAGGGCAAACAGTGAGCATAGGCGGCTACCTTGATAATATCGGGGGCGTGACCGCCGCCTGCACCTTCGGTGTGATAGGTATGAATGGTGCGGCCTTTAATGGCCGCAAGCGTATCTTCGACATAGCCGGATTCATTCAGCGTATCGGTATGAATTTTTACCTGAAAATCGTATTGGTCAGCGACGTTTAAGCAGGTGTCGATCACCGAGGGCATGGCCCCCCAGTCTTCGTGAATTTTGAGCCCCATTGCGCCATTGGCAACTTGTTCGACTAAGCTTTCAGGCAAACTAGAGCTGCCTTTGCCTAAAAAGCCAAAGTTAATCGGAAATGCCTCAGTAGCCTTGAGCATTATCCCTAAGTGATGCGCGCCGCTGGTGCAAATGCCGACGGTCACTGGCCCTAGCCCGCCGCCGAGCATCGTCGTCAGCCCGCTGGACAGCGCCTCGGCGCAAAGCCCGGCGCTGTCAAAATGAACGTGGCCATCAAGGCCGCCGGGGGTGGCGATTAAGCCTTCACCCGCTTTGACGTCGGTGTTGGCGCTAATCACTAAATTAGGGGTGACACCGGCCATAATGCCTGGGTTTCCGGCTTTACCGATGCCGACAATTTTGCCATTCTTGATGCCAATATCGGTTTTGACAATGCCCTGCACCGGATCGACTAATAGGACGTTGGTAATCACCAGATCTAATGCGCCGTCAGCGGCGGTAACCCCAGCGGCCATCCCGAGACCATCGCGAAGGGTTTTGCCGCCTCCAAAAACGCATTCATCGCCATAGACAGTATCATCGCGCTCGACTTCGATGATTAAAGAGGTATCGGCTAGCCGGACGCGATCGCCCACGGTCGGGCCAAATAACTCAGCGTAGCGATCTCGGCTAATTTCCATCGGCTTCCTCACCTGTGTCATGATCACTATCAGCGTCAGCGCTTTCAGAAGCGTAGTTTTCAGCGTTGACTTTGGCTAAAGCAGCAGCTCTAATCTGCGGATCGTCTAGCTGTCCATTGACGAGATCGTTTAAGCCTTGAACCCTGCGATCGCCTGCCAATGCCACTAACGTCACCAGCTGAGTGTCTCCTGGCTCAAACCTCACGGCTGTTCCGGCCGGAATATCTAATCGAAAGCCTAGGGCCTTGGGTCGATCAAACCTAAGCGCGCGATTGACTTCAAAAAAGTGAAAATGGGAGCCGATTTGAATGGGGCGATCGCCCGTATTAGTCACGCTCAAAGTCTGGCTCTCTCGGCCTGCGTTGATCACTATCGATCCAGACTCACAGATCATCGCACCCGGAGCCAAGGCGTTAATAAAAGCAGTCTCTGCCATTGTCAAGCTTCCTGAGGTCTGATCGGATAGTGCACACTCACTAACTTTGTGCCGTCATTAAAGTGAGCTTCGACTTGAATCAGCGGAATCAACTCGGCAACGCCCGCTAGCACATCGGCTGTATTGAGCAAAGTCGCGCCTTCGGCCATCAGCTGCGCCACTGTTTTGTCTTCTCTCGCGCCTTCGACAATGTAGTCACTGATGTAGGCGATCGCTTCCGGCACATTCAGCTTAATACCGCGATCTTTGCGTCTACGAGCAATTTCAGCAGCCGTGAACAACGTCAGCCGTTCAGACTCTCTAGGCGTCAAATACATCTATCTAAAACTCTAATATCTAAAACTCTAAAACTCACCCAAAAAATTATCAAACCTGCTACTGCGTCAACAATTCTTTGACACTGCGATCAATAAAGTCAGTATCAACTGAGTTAATGCCGCCGCCCGCAAAATGCCCCCAAATCGAAGGAATCACCCGAAATTCAGCGTTCGGCATATGCGCTACTTCATATTCATTGTCTTCCGGCGGGAAATAAAGATCTGTCTGCCCCGGCATGACCATGGCCTTGGCCTTAATCGCCCCTAACGCCTTTTCAAAATCGCCTCCAAACCCCGGCGTATTCCCAATGTTGCCATTTTGCCAAGTCCATAGCATCGCCAACAGATTGTTAGCATCCTTACGCAAGAAGAACCCCTCCCAAAAAGCCACTAAAAAGTCTTCTAAAGACGAATATCCCATCTCCAGGTAAAGCTGTTCACGATAAAACGCCTGAGACAATCCCCAGCCTGCGTAGACTCTTCCCACCGCCCTCAGCCCCTTATTGGGCTGCGCATCGTACCAGCCTTCTTGCCAAGCGACATCCGTTTGAATCGCTACTTTCACCCCTTCTAAGAACACAATATTGTGCAGGCTCGTTCGAGCAGAGCCGCAGAAAGGGAAAATCCGCTCAACCATTTCCGGGTAGCTCACCGCCCACTGATAGGTCTGTCCTGCCCCCATTGACCAACCGATCACCAAAGCAATCTTTTCAATGCCAAACTTCTCCGTCACCAGCCGATGCTGAACCGCAACGTTATCGTAAAAAGTAACCTGAGGAAATCGCGCCCGATCATACGGTGGCAACATATTGCTAGGAGAAGAAGACAAGCCGTTCCCCAGCATATTTGGCACAATAATAAAATAATTTTGAGGATCGAGCGCCATGCCCTCTCCTATTAACCACTCGTTATCGTAGTGCTGGCCTGAATACCAAGTTGGATAAACGATGACATTACTCTTATCAGCATTCAACGTGCCATAGGTCTTGTACGCTAATTTGGCCCCTCGCAGCGTCGCTCCCGACTGAAGCGCCACATCTCCAAGCTCAAAAATTTCATAATCAACCATTAGCGTGCTCTTGTCCAAATTAACGCTCAAAGATTAAAGAAAGAAGTCAGCAACCTTGCTCGATTGCTGACTAACAGGACACCTAGCACCTGCTCAGAGAGAAGCCAGCTTAACGAGCTACTTCACAAGCCTATCCTGACAACGGCATAGGTCTACTCTGGGGCCAAGAGACTAGAGTTAAGAGACGGGCTGTCTCACCGGAATAGATTCTTGTCGCTTCACCGGTATGGTGGGCGATTTCGTCTGTTGATTCGGAATCCCCTCGATGGGGCACTCTTCCGTACCTACCGTATCGCGCGTCAGCGCCTCTACTCTCTCTTTCGCTTTCTGCGGATCTAGCACCCACTCCCGATAAAAGTCATAAGGGCACTCCATTGCGCCCTCATCGCCCTCGCCCGAATTCATCATGCCCGTATAGCCCCGATGCAGCAGCTTAAAGAGATGATTCTGTGACTGCGAATGCTTGCGAAAATCTCGAATGGCAAACTTCGAGAGCGCCGCGTACTGTATCCCATTCTCTTCTTCTCCGCACTCACCCAGCGTGCGCCCATCAAAGCCGACAATAGCCGAGTGCCCAAAGTAGCTGTACACCCCGTCAAAGCCCGCC
>JBGTNW010000009.1:0-11080 GCA_041742865.1 Phormidesmis sp. | reverse complement strand
GGATAGCTATTTTTGTGCGTAATAATTTCAACAATATCGCCGTTTTGCAAAGCCGTATCTAAAGTGACAATGCGGCCATTGACTTTGGCCCCAGCACAGTGATTACCCACCTCAGTATGAATCCGATAGGCAAAATCAACCGGCGTTGCGCCCCGACTCAGCGGAATCACGTCGCCACTGGGCGTAAAAACGAAAACTTCTTCATCAAAGAGATTATTTTTGACATCAGAAAGATATTCTTGAGCGTCTTTGAGTTCGTTTTGCCAATCTAAAAGCTGACGCAGCCAAGTGAAGCGTTCCTCGTTACTGCTAATAATGCTGTGGCTATTGCCAGATTCTTTGTACTTCCAGTGAGCCGCAATTCCGTACTCAGCAATGTGGTGCATTTCCACGGTACGAATCTGGACTTCAATGGGGCGACCGTGAGGGCCAATGACAACCGTATGCAGTGACTGATAGCGGTTGGGCTTAGGGAGGCCAATGTAGTCTTTAAAGCGGCCAGGAATGGGACGAAATAGATCATGCACAACCGCCAGGGCGCGGTAACACTCATCTTTAGAATTCACAATCAGACGAATAGCGGCAATGTCATAAATTTCGCTAAATTCTTTCTGCTGCCGCTGCATTTTGCGATAAATGCCGTACAAGTGCTTGGGCCGACCACTGGCTTCTTCACAGTGAATGCCGAGCTCATGAATGCCTTGACGCAAGGTTTCACTCACTTCTGTAAGGCGCGCCTCGCGATCAGCGCGCTTTTCAACAATGAGCTGCTTGAGTTGAGAGTAAGCGTTGGGCTCTAAATACTTAAAGCAGAGATCTTCAAGCTCCCACTTAAAGCGACCTATCCCCAAGCGGTTAGCTAAGGGCGCAAAAATTTCTAGGGTTTCGCGGGCAATACGCGTCTGTTTTTCGGGCCGCAGATGCTCTAGGGTGCGCATATTGTGCAAGCGGTCGGCGAGTTTGACCACAATCACCCGAATGTCTTTAGCCATCGCCAAAAACATACGACGAAAGTTTTCAGCTTGCTGTTCAGTTTTGCTGTCAAAGTTAAATTTAGAGAGCTTAGTAACGCCTTCTACAAGGTGACGAACTTCTGCGCCAAAAATAGTTTCGATTTCGGCGGCGGTGACCGCTGTATCTTCGACCACATCGTGCAAAAATCCGGCGGCAATCATGGCGCTGTCGCCCCCTAAGCTGCGCAAAAGCTCTGCAACCGCGACCGGATGAGCAATGTAAGGTTCACCTGAAGCTCGCGTTTGGCCCTTGTGTAGCTGATAGGCAAATTCGAACGCGCGGCAGACCAGTTCGTTGCCAGAAGCGGGGATCGCATCTAGCGATAGAGCGCCCGCAGTAGTTTTTATAGTTGTTACAGCAGTTGTCGCCGCAGTTTCCTCTGAACCTAACTCTGGCTCTGACACTATCTCTAGCGTAGTGACGGCTTGAGAAGCATTGGCTGAGGCTTGCTCTTTTAAACAAGAGGATAGCCAGTCGGGCAGCGAACAATCTTTAGGAAGGGCTGTTGCAGGCATGGCTGACACGGTTCTTATTGAATAAGGGTTAGCTAAATTGAGCGGATGAGAGGACTGGAAAATAATTGGGAGGGTGCAAGTGACGCAGCCTCGAAAAGCTGAATTAAGCTGGGATTAAATAGCTAACTTTGCCCACTTAATCTTTCGCATTCGCAACGCAAAGATAACGTTAGGTAAAGCAGGAATTAACTACCCTGAGATAAAAATCACATCTATCAGATCCACTCGAAAAACTACACTATGAGAAGCGCTTTTTTTCGGTTTTCTGAACCTCTTCAACGTGCCAGCAAAGCATCAGAGAGGTTTTTGAGGTTTTTCAGCAATTTGCTCTTGAACGGCTTCTCCTCTGGCTAGCGATTGGCTGCTTTTTAAGGATTTGCCTCAGTTTTTGATTGCTTTCAGCTTCTATTTTTTGCTTCTGATAAAGTTAGAGATAAAAAGTTCTGTTAAATAACAATCATAAACAAAACTGGCACTGTTAAGAGGAGATGTTGAGAGAATTAAATTGCGGTTAGGCTGCTACTGAAGTTTGGAGGTCGAGATAATTTCTCGGTTTGTATAGATTTCTGACAGGCGGCCTCCTGCAGAGGAATCGGGAGCAGAGGAATTGAATGATCACGATGAAACGTTATGCGGCCAAGTGAATGCGGCTTTGCAGACTCTCAATAAATTGATGGATGATCAGGATCACTCTGAAGCTGATGTCTGGGATAGCCTAGATATCCAAAAAATAAGTGCATTGCAGCCGCAAGTAGCTCAGTTGCAGTCTCGATTTCAGGACATTTTGACTGCGATCGCTGAAGCTGACATCGAGCTAGCGGTAGAGCAGCGGCTTAGACCTTTTCAAACTGAGGCGCATCGGCGGCTACGGCTGTTGAGTTTGGAGCTGATGAAATTGCCTATGGCTAAGCAGCCGGAAACATTGGCGCGATCGCAAGCGCACATTCAAGATCACCTCAATCAGCTACAGCACTTTTTGCAGGCAATGGCCGATGAACTCTGTAATCTCAACCCGTAATCTGGGCGCGCAATCTGGACGCGTAATCTGGATGCGAAGTGGGGTTAAAAAAATGGATTACCACGACCGGTTGCCATATCGCCTGTAACTTAACTACTAGATGACTTTAGCGGCAGGTAGCGGTATTTGTATAGTAGAGACGATCCTACTGCGTTGAACCTATGGCCGACTTCCCCAATCCTGTCGATGTTGCAGCGCCTTTATTTGCCGTTGAAGACTTTCGGGTCGCTTATCCGGGGCAGTCAGTGTGGGCCGTTGATCGGGTGTCACTGGCGGTACAGCCCGGTGAAAAACTAGGGCTCGTGGGCGAGTCGGGCTGCGGCAAAAGCACGCTAGGAAGGGCCGCAATGCGGCTATTGCCAAGCGCAACCCGGATTGAAGGACAAGCGAAATTTGAAGGCCGCTCAATTTTAGGATTTTCGCCTGATGAACTGCGGCACTTTCGAGGAGAAGCCGTTTCACTGGTCTTTCAAGATCCAATGACTCGATTAGATCCGCTGATGACCATTGGGGATCACTGCATAGAGACACTCCTAGCCCATCGCCCTGACCTGGACAAAAAGCAGGCTAAGGCGATCGCGCTCACCACTTTAGAAACTGTCAAAATTCCAGCTGATCGCTGGCAGCAATATCCGCACGAGTTTAGCGGCGGAATGCGGCAGCGGGTGGCGATCGCCCTTGCCCTAGTGCTCAACCCCAAATTAATTGTGGCCGACGAACCCACAACTAGCCTAGATGTGACCGTTTCGGCCCAAATTTTGACTCAGCTCACTGAGCTTTGCGCTGAGCGCCAAATGGGCCTAATGCTGATTTCTCACGACTTAGCGCTGGTGGGAGAGTATTGCGATCGCATTGCCGTAATGTACCAAGGCAAAATCGTCGAAATCGGCACGACTCAAACCGTTTTCTACAATCCTCAGCATCCTTACACGCAGTCATTGCTCAAATCGGCCCATCAATTGCAGGCCGCCGGAGCGCAACATTCAGCGATCGCCCGCCAAAATAAAGCCGCGCCCCTTTTAAGTCTCAAAAATATCACCAAGCACTACACCCTAGAGCAAGGCATCATTGGCAAACTGCTGCGACAAGATCCGCCCGATCCAATCAAAGCTGTCGATGGCGTTTCACTCGATCTGTATCCGGGTGAAATTTTGGGCCTCGTGGGTGAATCGGGCTGCGGCAAAAGCACGCTGTCGCGCACGCTGTTGCGAATTGTAGAGCCGACTTCTGGGCAAATCCTGTTTCAGGGCAATGACTTTACTCAGCTATCGCGATCCGATCTGCAAACGCAGCGCCGCGATATTCAAATGATTTTTCAAGATCCGCACGCTTGCCTGAACCCGATGATGACAATTGGTCGAGGCATTGCCGATCCGCTGCTGATCCACAAGCTAGCGGGTCCAGATGAGGCCAAACAAAAAGTCAAAGCGATGATGACGCGCGTCGAGCTGACGCCGGTAGATGATTATTATGACCGCTATCCCGGCGATATTTCGGGGGGGCAACAGCAGCGAGTGGCGATCGCCCGCGCCCTGATCACTCATCCTAAACTCGTCATCTGCGACGAGCCCGTCAGTATGCTCGATGCCAGCGTCCAGGCCCAAGTATTAGAGCTGATGCTAGATCTCAAAAATGAGCTAGCGCTGACATATTTATTTATTACGCACGATCTGTGGGTGGCAAAATATTTGTGTGATCGCATTGCGGTCATGAACGGCGGCAAGCTAGTCGAAATTGGCTCGACTGAACAAATATTTACAGCGCCTGCTCACCCCTACACCAAAACTCTGCTACAAGCTGCACCACTGCTAGCGTCAGCTAAGTAGTTTAGATAAAAAACACAGGGGCGGGCTAAAAACACTGGGCAGGAGGCTGCCATTGAGAAGCCTTGAGAAGCCCTGAGAAGCGTTGAGAAAACCTCAGAAAAACCTGAACTAATGTCCCTGATCGCTATTCGCGGCCCCCTACTTCATCTCATAGCCGATCCGTTTTACCGTCCCTTGTCAGATTGCTTACGCTATTTGCCTGATGGCTTAATGATCGTAGAGAGCGGCATCATTGCCGATATCGGCCCCTATGCTCAGTTGAGCGATCGCTACATCCATCTACCGCTGACGCACTATCCCAATAAGCTGATTGTGCCGGGCTTTATCGATACCCACGTTCACTTTCCCCAAACTGAAATCATTGCCGCTTATGGTGAACAGCTTTTAACCTGGCTAGATCGCTACGTTTTTCCGACTGAGCAAAAGTTCAGCAATCAACCCTACGCACTCATGGTTGCCAATCACTTTTTGGACGAGCTTTTACGCCACGGCACCACAACTGCGCTAGTTTTTACCACCGTTTATCCCCAATCAACTGAGGCTTTTTTTCAAGCGGCTCAGGCCAGAAATTTGCGCATGATTGCAGGCAAGGTGCTGATGGATCGCCATGCACCTGAGGCTTTACTCGATACGCCTGATACGGCCTACCGCGACAGTCGACAACTGATTGAAAAATGGCATCAACAAGACCGCTTGCTCTACGCCGTTACGCCGCGTTTTGCAATCACCTCTACGCCTGAGCAGTTGCGCGTAGCCGGACAATTGCTGCAAGACTTTCCGGACGTTTATCTGCACACTCATTTGTCAGAAAATACAGATGAGATCGCTTGGACGAATCAGCTATTTCCTGAAGCGGGTAGCTACTTAGGCGTATATGAGCAAGCCGGACTGCTCGGCAAACGTTCAGTCTTTGCGCATGGCGTCCATTTGAGTGAATCTGAGCGTTGTCGGCTCAGTGAGTGTGAATGCGCGATCGCGCATTGCCCAACCTCCAACCTATTTCTGGGGAGCGGCCTATTTCCACTGCACCAAGCTAAAAATCCTGAACGCCCGATAAAGGTGGGCTTAGGCACAGATGTCGGCGGCGGCACTAGCTTTTCACTACTGCGCACTGGCGGTGAAGCCTACAAAGTTGCGCAGCTTCAGCAGCAGACTTTGGCCCCTTTTCAGGCGCTGTTTCTAGCCACCCTAGGCGGCGCTCAAGCGCTGTGCCTGGAAGATAAAATCGGCAGCTTTTTGCCCGGTAAAGAGGCTGATTTTATTGTGCTTGATCCGCAAGCGACGCCGACGCTGGCCTTTCGCAATCAGCCTTATGTATCTGTACTGAATCCGGGACTAACGCAGGCTGATTTTGAGAATCAGAGCGATATGGCAAATGAAAGACAGATGGCTGACTTGCGATCGCTCATTTTCTCCCTGCTCATCCTCGGCGATGAGCGCGCCATTCATGCCACCCATATCGCTGGAATGTTAGTCTAAAAAAGCCGACCATTTCCTTTGTCCATGAGCCTCTCTTTTGATTCTGCTATTACTCGCCTACAATCTATCCGACCTGAGCTGCTGCGATTACACAAAGCCTTACTCGATTCAGAGCGCATTGTCTATGAGCAAACCAACGGCCCTATTGCCAACAGCGGCGAATTTTTTCGCTTAGTCATCGATGACGAAGCCTTTAGCTGGCTACGCCCCATTTCCAAATTTATTGTGCAAATCGATGAGCTGCTAGATCTGCGCAAAAAAGAAACCATCAAACCCGAAAGCGCTTCGATTTTGCTTGAAAAAGCCAGACTCATGCTCAAACCCAACGAACACGCGCTGACGCCGCTAGGCGAACGTTACTTTCAAGCCATTCAGAGGGACCCCAATATCGCACTGCTGCACGCTGACATCTCTCAAAAGCTGAAAAAAAAGAACCCTTTGCCAGAAGAGTAAGTCCAAAGCTTGCCGGTACGTCACTAGCTCTGAACAATCGTTGCCTTTTTGTAATTTTTAATCCACTCTCGTTGGCTTCAGCCTAAAATTTCTAGAAAACCATGCCTAACGTTCATCAATCTCCCTATTTAGGCTACTAGCAAGTTCAGCATCCCCTGACTAGATTGTTAACTAGACTGTCTTGAGTGAGTTTGTCTTCAGTGAGTTAAATGAATTGAGATGGATCAAGGATTACGGTTTGGATTGATTATCCTTGCTCGGTTGATGCTCTGGGGCATAATGATGCGATTGGCCATAGACTTTATACTGTCCGTGCGTCGTAGCGTTTTAAGTGTACGCCGTTTGCACAGTATTCCTTGTGCGGGCTGCTGCTACGCCACAGGCGACTATCGGCTGAAATGCTCAGTCCATCCCTCTAGCGCCTTTTCCGAAGAAGCCATTCACTGCCATGACTTTGCACCGAGTGAGGTCACTTACTAGCCAGCGACCGATCAGTAGCGGTCAATACCTAGTCTGACCAACATTGATAAAATGGCGGCGACTGTTAGTATACTTCTTGACATCCGTAATCGCTGAGTTCCGTAAAGCTGTCATGGCTGCTGGCTCTGCGCTAACTATAATATTCAACGATGGTCTTCGGCGCTGCTATAGCCCTCACTTCAAATCGTGCGGACGACTAACCCCAAACGTTGTAAAGCTGCCAAACGTGAGATCTGCCGTTGCGCCCACATGGGGTAAAAATCGTCCTAAATGTTTTCAATTTTTATCTTGACCTATAACGAAGAGATCGATATTGCGGACTGCATTGAGTCAGCAGCACTGTGTGACGATGTGATTGTGATTGATTCGTTTAGTAGCGATCGCACCACAGAAATTGCTCACAGCTATCCGGCTGTCCGCGTCCTTCAGCACGCCTTTGAAAGCCATGGCAAGCAGCGTACCTGGATGCTACGCCATGTCGAAACCAAATATGACTGGGCCTACATTTTAGAAGCCGACGAGCGTATGACCCCGGCACTGTTTAAAGAATGCTGCACTGCCGTTATGGCCAATCAGCACGCAGGCTACTACGCTGCCGAACGCGTCATGTTTATGAACCAATGGATCAAGCGCAGCACCCAATATCCTCGCTATCAGCTCCGCCTGCTAGATAAGTCGCGCGTCTGGTTCAATGACTACGGCCACACCGAGCGAGAAGTGATTGAAGGCTCCCACGGCTTTTTAAAAGAAACCTACCCCCACTACACCTGCGGCAAAGGCTTCAGCCGCTGGATTGAAAAGCACAATCGCTACTCCACCGATGAAGCCAATGAAACAATTAAGCAGCTAACGGGCGGCAACGTCTCCTGGAAATCGCTTTTTGCTGGCCAATCTGAAGTAGAACGCCGCCGGGCACTCAAAGATCTGTCTTTGCGACTGCCCTTTAGACCGCTGCTGCGCTTTATCTACATGTATTTTTTCTTGGGGGGTATGTGGGATGGCCGCGCGGGCTTCACTTGGTGCGTTTTGCAATCCTTTTATGAGTACCTCATTTTGCTGAAGGTATGGGAGATGCGTCAGCCACAAAACCACCCGCCGCAGGTCAATACCAGCAGCGCCTTGGGAAGCGAGACCCCATCGAGTCAGGCAGCGATCACGGCTGCCAAGCAGATTACGTCGGCCTAAAAAGCCCCTAAACTCGACTTTCCAGAGACTTTAGGTATTCGGTATTGACCCCTGATTCGCGCGTTAGGGCAATTTTGCCCGTGCGGGCAATTTCTTGAATGCCAAAGCGGGTGAGTACTTTTTCAATGGCGACCATTTTACCGGGATCGCCCACAACTTCCAGCGTCAGCGACTCTTCTGAGACATCGACGACGCGGGCTCTAAAAATTTGAGCAAGGCCCACGACTTCTGAACGAGTAGAGCCATCGGCATTGACTTTGAGCAGCATCAGCTCACGCTCAACGCTCGGCGTTTCGGTAATGTCTTGAACTTTAAGAACATTAATCAGCTTGTAAAGCTGTTTTGCAAGCTGCTCAATGACTTGATCATCACCGGGCACGACCATCGTGATCCGAGAAATACCGGGCTGCTCGGCAGGCCCAACGGCAAGGCTTTCAATATTAAAGCCCCGACGGGCAAACAATCCAGCAATTCGGGTTAAAACCCCTGCTTCATCTTCAACCAATACAGAAAGCGTATGCTTCATTACAAAAAAATAGAGCTGGGGCTCTTTCCTTAACCCAATAATTTAATCTCGCTATCTTATCTCGATAAGTGGCAAGTGATACGGAAACGGTAGGGAAGTTTGGCATCGACTGCGCCACCTACCGGGAAGAAAGTGGGCAGAGAAGAAGGTAGAAAGAGAAAAAATTGGGAACTTAGGGAGCTGTTTCTGGAGAGGGTGGAACGCCGGGGGAAGTATCGGTAGGGAATGAAGGAGAAATGGGAGGCAGATCGCTAGGAGATTGGGGTTGAGTGCCATCTGGAATGATAGGTGGAGCATTAAACGGTGGGACACTGTTAATGCCTCCATCGTTAAGTCCACTGCCGTCACTGGGAAAACCTTGAGTCCCTTGAGTAGGATCAATGCCCTGATTACGAAAGAGATCCTCGGTGGTTGTGCCGCTACTTCTGGTGGGATCTAGCGAGGCATCGTTGGGCAAGGTGGCTAAAGCAACCCGATCGCCACCTACGGTGCGCAGCAGGTCTAGAACTTTAATCACATCCTCATAGCGGGCGCTGCGAGAAGCGTAGAGGACAATAGTGCCACCGGGGGCAATTTGCCTGTGCTGAACCAGGACATCGTACAGCAACCCCAGCGGTACGGGGCTTTGATCAACATAGACCTGACCAGCGCTATCGACGCTGACGTAAAGGCGATCGCGGCTGTTGCCTTCAACAGGCGAACTGTTGTTGACAGCGGGTAGATCTAGCGCTATCGCCTGCTGCCGGGTCAGTCCAACTGCTGCCAAAATAAAGAACGTCAAAATGCAAAAAATAACATCAATCATCGGCAAAATTTCAATATGCACGTCTGATTGAGGATTGTTCGTGTCCAGCTTCATACTTCAGATGCCATGCTTCAGGTTTTGTGCTTCAAGTTTTGTGCCTCATGCTTCAAACTTTATGCTTTTAATTCTATGCCTTTAATTCTATGCCTTTAAAACGTCGTCGGCTTCTCGGTTTTGCTTCGTGACGGCGGCATATCGACGGTAGGCGAAGGCGGTGAATTGATCAAGTTTTCACTCAGCCGACTCGGCTTGCCATCCGTGTAGGCCCACGCCTGACGATACAGCAGCTCCAGTTCGTTGCCCGCAAGCTGAAAAACCTTGACTTGGCCAAACACAAAGCCTTGAAATAGACGGTAAAACGCCAAACTGAAGATTGCCACAATCAGGCCCGTTGCAGTGCTGATGAGCGCCTCGCCGATGCCTAGCGCGGTGCCAGCGGTCGCATCACCGACCCCCAAATCATTGAGATTGATTGATCCGAGCGAATTAATTAGGCCCAAGACGGTACCTAAAAGACCTAGCAGTGGGGATAGGGCAATCACCGCTTCCAGGATTTTTTCACCTCTGCGCATGTTAGCAAGCTCCTCATTGGCAGAGGTTTCAAGCGCTAAGCGAAACACTTCAGGGTCTTGATCTTTGAGTTTGAGTGCGCCAAATAAAAACCGTCCCATCGGTAAGCCATTCGCACGCTGAGCGAGCTGCGTGGCGGCTGACCACTCACGGCGAGCAGCTTCTAGTACTCGACCTGAAACTTCGCGCTCACGGGTCAAAATTTTCGACCAAAACCAAATTCGCTCGATGATGGTGCCTAGCGCCAAAATCGAAAGAAAAAGCAGGGGCCACATAGCAGGGCCACCCTGCCTAAATAATTCTGTAATATTCACGCCTATCTCCTAACCGCCCAACCCTGTCAGCTCAACATTCTTTCAACAATAAATTCTGTATCAGATAGCGATTAATCGCTATCTGATCGCTATCTGATTTTTATATCAATTGCTTTAATTGCTGTTCAATCGCTGTTGAGGTGAATTAATTGGCTAGTATTTTCTGACTTAGTGTAGTGCATCGTGCGTATATAGATAACTCTATTTGTGGTAACTACGCTAGCTAAATGAACCGACATCTGATTTGCCAGTTGAACTGACAGTTGAACTGACAGTTGAACTGGCAGTGATTCCTTAATCTTCAATTGCTGCGCTTAAGTCGCTAAACTTGCTTGAGATGCGATAGCGGTGCGGCCGGCAACATGTCTAGCATTTCGTTAGCAGCGCGATCGCATACCCCTACTGCTCCCATTGCCTGCCGCATTTGACGATAGCCCGCCAGCATTTGCGATCGCTTAGCGTCATCTTTCAGCAAGTCTAGCGCTGCATTGCCAATCGCTTCGGGGGTCGCGGCCCACTGCAAAAACTCGGGCACAATGGGCTGATTTTCCATCAAGTTAACCGGTGAAACAAAGTCGCCAGTAAAGCGCACGATGTACTTGGCAATCAAAGCCGTTAAATGGCTGAGCCGGTACATAACAACTTGTGGCACATTCATGAGCGCGACTTCTAAATTGACGGTGCCTGATTTATTGATGACGACATCAGCTGCCGCGATCGCCCGCTGACCATCAGCTTTTTCAATCAGCTGCGCGTTCAAACCGGCTTGAGCAATCGCCGCGCTAATCTCCGCTCTAAATTCTGGCAGTGACACCGGCACCAAAAAAGTCACATCACTTTGCTGCGCCTGAATATTTGCCGCTGCTGCAAACATCACGGGCATAATGTATTTTAA
>JBGTNW010000008.1:0-28189 GCA_041742865.1 Phormidesmis sp. | reverse complement strand
GGCACCACATAAAAAATTTGCCCACCGCGATCTAGCTCTTGGCGAATTGCCGCTCTAACTTTTTCTAGATCGTAGGGCGCAAGGTGCGTTTTAATCGGGCGGCGAGAGGGCGGCGGGGTCGTGATCAGGCTCATTTCACGCACGCCAGAAAGCGCCATATACAGCGTCCGAGGGATTGGCGTAGCGCTGAGGGTGAGCACATCGACTTGGGCCTTCATCGCTTTGATTTTTTCTTTTTGATTGACGCCAAAGCGCTGCTCTTCATCGACGACAAGCAGGCCCAAATCTTTAAATTTGACCATTTTGCCCAGCAGTTGATGGGTACCGACCACGACATCGAGTTCGCCAGAGAGCAGTCGCTGAAGAATGTCTTTGCGTTCATTGGCGCTGCGAAAGCGGTTGAGCAAGCCGATCTGAATCGGATAGGGGGCGAAGCGATCTTTGAGTGTGTGGTAGTGCTGCTGCGTGAGAATGGTGGTGGGCGCAAGTAAAGCAACTTGCTTGCCCGCGATGACGGCTTTAAAGATGGCTCTGAGAGCAACTTCGGTTTTGCCAAAGCCTACGTCGCCGCAGACAAGGCGATCCATCGGTCGATCGCTCTCCATATCGCGCTTCACATCCTGGGTGGCCTTGAGCTGATCAGGCGTTGGGCTGTAGGGAAAAGAGTCTTCTAGCTCCTGCTGCCAAGGCATGTCTTCGGGGTAGGGAAAACCCTGCATTTGCGATCGCTGCGCATACAGATTCAGCAGATCAACGGCCACTTTTTGAATGGCTTTACGGGCTTTGCCCTTGGTTTTCTCCCAAGTTTTGCCCGTCATTTTATTGAGCTGAGGGCGCTGCTCTACCGACGTGCGATAGCGCGATAAAGCCGCCATTTGATCGACCGCAACTCGCAGCAGACCGTCCGCGTACTGAATCACTAGATACTCGCGAGTTTCGCCATCTACCGTGAGGCTGTCGAGCCGCAAAAACTGACCGATGCCGTGGTGGCGATGAACGACGTAATCGTGAGGATTGAGTTTGTTGGGATCAACCTGCTTAGAAGCGGCGCGACGACGCTTGCGAACATAGCTAGGCGTCGCTAGGGTATGCTGACCAAAAAATTCGCGATCCGTCACGACCACAATGCGAAAAGTCGGCAGAATAAAGCCTTCGAGTTCAGCAAGGCCAGAATACTTGACAGCTATAGGAATCCGCTGATTTTGCAGCTTGTCAATCGCCGGGTAGTCTTTTGGATTCGGAATAAATTGAGCGGGGCAGTCGTGCTCTTGTAAGAGAGCTACTGAGCGAGAGGGCTGAGCTGAGACTAGCCAAGGGGAGAACTTGCGATCGCGCTCTGCCCTTAACACCTCAGCCAGCTTACCAAACTGATGCGGAATCGTCGGAATCGGTCGGCTAGACAGGTTGAGGCCCACCCCTGCTTCGGCAATTTCAGCCAGTTCAATCCGCTGGAACAAGCTGAGTTCGGCTAAGGCGTCTTCAAACGAGCGGTGAATTTTAGGCAGCCCTACCGCTGGCAATTTAACATCGGGATGCTCTTTCAGTGCCGCTTCAGCTTCTATCCAGCGATCTTCTACCGTTTCTACCCACCGATCAGAATGCGCGCGGCACTGCTCAATTTCATCAATCGCGATCAGCGTGTTATCGGGCAAATAATCGAGCAGTGAAGCTGGTTGTTCAAAAGCTAGCCCCATGAACCGGCGAATGCCCTCGACCTGCTGAGTGCTCGTAAAGCTTTCTTGATCCTCAGGTGGCAGCAGATCTGCTAGCAGGCCCTTTTGCGCTAGGACGGCTGAAATGATGGGGCTGTAATCAGTGGTAGTGAGCAGCAGAGTTTCGATTTTGTCGAGCGATCGCTGACTGGCCGGATCAAATTCTCGCAAGCGCTCTAGCTCATCGCCAAACAACTCTAGCCTCACCGGCAGCTCAGAGGCCACCGGAAACACGTCAATAATGTCGCCGCGCTGACTCCACTGGCCTTCGGTTTCTACGGTCGCAACTTTTGTATAGCCTAGCTTCGCCAAGTTCAGCGACAGCGCTTTGAGGTTGAGATCCATGCCCAGCTTAATTTCTAGGCAGTAAGGCCGAAATATTTCCACTGGCGGCAAATGTGGCTGCAAGGCCCGCTCCGTCGCGACAATCGCCATCGCCCCTAAATGCTTTGATCCCGGTGGCAACGTTTCGCTTTGAGCCTTGCCGTTAATTAGATCACAAAGCACTTGCAGCTGCCCCCACGTTAGCTCTGACTCTTGATCAAAGCGGTCATAGGGTGAGGATTCGGAGGTGGGATAAAACGAAACAGTGGCCCAGCCCATCGCTTCGAGCTGAGCCGCCCAGCGCCCCGCTTCTTCTAACGTAGCGGCGATCGCCAGTAAAGGCCGCTGCTGAGCTTGCGCCAAGGCCGAAGCCACCAACCCTTTGGGCAACCTCGGCAAGCCACTAAGCTGCAATGCTTGTAAAGTGCCAAGCGGCTGCTTGGTCAGCTTAGTCACGAGCTCTTGACCCAGAGCAGTGCGTGCGATCGCGCGAGTAATTGAAGAAAGCGCCATGAAAAGTTCTTTAGAAGCGAACCCGCCTAGAACAGCAGGAATGAATAGATTCAGTCCTTAATTTTAGAAGGCATCGCCCGTCCTAGGGGTAGCCAGGGGCGATATTCATGGGGATAAATTCCATCCTTCACACCGTAAGCGTAGCGCCAGCATCACCTACTGCCTACCGAACCGCTACCTTCAAATCAGCGGGCTGACTCGGATTGCCTTGAATTTTGACCCCTCGCCCGTTGGCATCTAAATGCCGCACAATCTTATAGATATTTTCAATCTTGTCGGTGGCCGCTATTTTTTCGGCAATTTCAGCTAGCGAGAGCGGTTTCTTTGAATCCGCCAAGGCTGCTTTGACCTGATTTTGCAAATCGAGCACCTCTGCGGCTGCTTTTTTCCCGGCTTCAACACCCGGTTGATGATACGCATTGATATTCACCAAACAGGCATACAGGCTCACCGCTCGTTCATACAAAGCAATCAGTGCGCCTACGATTTCCGGGGTAACAGCAGGTACTGTAATCGTAATCGAGTCACGATGATTTTCGTACAGTGCCCGCCGAGTTCCCTGCAATAGCCCAGAAAGATAGTCTCCCGACGTGACCCCAGGCTCGACGTCAACCGAATCGCCTGTGCGATCTTGCAAAACTTCAATTAGAGTTGCAAAAAAATTCGGCACCCCTTCGCGCAACTGCTGAACGTAAGCGTGCTGGTCAGTAGAGCCCTTGTTTCCATAAACCGCAATGCCTTGATAAACGGTATTGCCGTCCAAATCTTTTTCTTTGCCCAGTGACTCCATCACGAGCTGCTGCAAATACCGGCTAAAGAGCAAAAGGCTGTCTTGATAAGGCAAAACCACCATGTCCTTTTCGCCTTTTCCTTTCCCAGAAAAGTACCAAGACAATGCCAATAGCGCCGCTGGATTTTGCCGAATGTTGGCGACGCGAGTGGCATCATCCATTGTTTTTGCGCCGTCTAGCATGGCCTGAATATCAATGCCTTGCAGCGCCGCTGGCAAAAGCCCTACCGCCGACAGCTCAGAAGTCCGCCCGCCAATCCAGTCATACATCGCAAAGGTGTCGAGCCAGCCTGCGGATTGAGCCACTTTGTCTAGCTTGCTGCCTTCGCCAGTGATGGCGATCGCATATTTCGCAAAATCCAACCCCGCTTTTTCATACTGGGCTTGGCATTCCACCATACCGTTGCGCGTCTCAGGCGTACCGCCAGATTTGGAGATGATGATCACCAGGGTGGTTTTGAGGCGATCGCCAATCTCCGCGAACACATAATCAATTCCGATCGGATCAGTATTATCAATAAAATGAATATCAATATCGGGATTGGCGGCGGCTAGCGCTCTAGAGACAAACTGAGGCCCCAATGCCGATCCGCCAATGCCCACCGAAAGCACGTCCGTAAAGCGGGCTTCGTTCGGCGGCGTAATGCTGCCACTGCGAATTTTGGACGCAAACGCTTTAACTGCGCTCAGGGTTTCAGTCACATTTTTCTTCAGATCTTCTGACGGTGCAAGGTCAGGATTGCGCAGCCAATAGTGGCCGACCATGCGATTTTCATCGGGGTTGGCGATCGCCCCTGCTTCCAACGCCACGATCTCCTCAAAAGCTTGATCAAATCGAGGTGCAAGCTGATCGACAAAGGCATCGTCGAAACTCATCCGACTAACATCGACATAAACCCCTAGCCCCTCGTGATAATAGAGCCAATCCTGATAGCGTTTCCAGAGTGCAGCCGCGTCCATGATTATTCTCTCATTGAAAGTTATTGATATAGCCGTAGGTCTACTGGATATTGGCCGCTAGAACCGTAGTTTAAATAACCGCTTAAGTAACGAATAGCTCGTCATAAGCTCGTTATAAACACGCTCGTCGCTACTGGGTAATAAAGCCTGATAGTACTCTATTCAAAAAAGTAGAAAAGACTTTAACACTCACAGCGTTCGCCTCAGCTCGAGCCGCCAATAAAATAGGCTATCCGGTAACCGGCTATCGGTAAGATTAATATACAGACAGCGTAATCTTCCATGCACTGCTTAGAATTAAATTGAGCTGAATCATCGTTCGCACCCTTAGTAAATTTCATATAGTAAGTTTCATATGGATTTCACCGCCTTCAATCTTGCCAACCTCGAAAGCTGGTTAGATAACACGGCTTTTGCAGTATTATTTGTCACCATGCTGGCCTACTGGGGAGCGCTAGCGTTTGCCCATGTCAAGCTGCTGCCTATGCTCGGGGGAGCAGGCATGGCTATTGGCAATCTCTGCTTAGCCGCTTTGCTCACGGCTCGATGGATAGAGGGCGGCTACTTTCCGCTGAGCAACCTATACGAGTCTTTATTTTTTATTGCTTGGGGAATCACGGCCATCCACTTTGTGGCCGAACGCATGAGCGGCAGTCGCTGGATCGGCGTTGTCACTTCGCCTGCGGCAATGGGTATTTCAGCTTTCGCAGCACTGACTTTGCCCGATACGATGCAGGTTTCTGAGCCGCTAGTGCCCGCACTCAAATCCAACTGGTTAATGATGCATGTCAGCGTGATGCTCCTGAGCTATTCGGCTTTGATGGTAGGCGCGTTGATTGCGATCGCTTTTTTGATCGTCACCCGAGGCCAAGCCGTTGAGCTAAAAGGTAGCTCTGTGGGAACCGGCGGATTTCGCGATCGCAAATACCAACTCAACCGTGCCAACAAAAGTGCTGACGAGAGAACCCGTAAAAGTTCAGACATTCCACCAAAACCATCAGTCCAGCCAGTCTCGCTGAGCCTCGCTAGCGGCAGCACAGCCGTCTTGGAAGCGCCTCCAATGGTCCCAACCACCACTGCCCAAACCACTCATACAGCACTTTCGCCACAGCGCTTGACGCTAGCCGATACCTTAGACAACATCAGCTATCGCATCATTGGCCTGGGCTTTCCGCTACTAACTATCGGCATCATTGCGGGCGCAGTATGGGCTAACGAAGCCTGGGGATCATACTGGAGCTGGGATCCCAAAGAAACTTGGGCGCTGATTACCTGGCTGGTATTTGCCGCCTATCTACATGCTCGCATCACCAAAGGGTGGCAGGGGAGAAGGCCGGCCATCCTAGCCGCTTCAGGGTTTGTCGTGGTGTGGATTTGCTACTTGGGTGTGAATCTTTTAGGAAAAGGCTTACACAGCTATGGCTGGTTCTTTTAGTTAGCCTTAGTCAACCTCTGGGCCACTCTCTAGCCAACTGTTTGCAAACCCTTAACCAACGTTTGCAAACAAAGCACTGAGGGGTTGATTCGCAGCATTCTCACTGGTAATAATTTCAACTACCTTATTTTTTGCTGCTGACTGGCTGAGCGCTTCTACACAGACTTGCGCCACTTTCTGGCGCGGAATACTGCCCTCAAACAAGGTATCGGCTGAAGACATCACAATTGCCTGGTCATTATTTTCATTCTTCAGCCCGCCCGGACGAACGATGGTGTAGGGCACACCGCTATTTTTTAGGTAGTCTTCGGCCTGCTGCTTCCAGTACAGCACCCCCCAGAATAGGTTTAGCGGATGAAAAAGCTTAGAAACACACAGCGAAGAAACTATCACAAACTGTTCAATGTTGGCCAACTTAGCCGCATTAACCAAATTCTTGGTACCCTCGTAGTCGACTTTATACGGCCCGGTCGGATCAAGACTCGGGGCTGCGCCCGTAGCACACACTAGCGCCTGACAACCTGCGATCGCCCCGTTAAGGCTAGCAGGATCGAGCACATCGCCAATGGCAATTTCAACGGCATCAGGAAGATTGGCTTGAGCTTTGGCGCGATCGCGTACCAGCACCTTCACCTCCCTGCCCTGAGCAAGAAGCTGCTCCACCACCTGCTTTCCGGTTTGACCCGTTGCACCTGCGACCAGTACTTTCATGTCACCACCTTTCCCTTAAAAAAATAAAAGAAGACAAAATACAGACGCAGTATAGGTGTTTGCTGACACCTATATAGTCTTTCTGATTGTGTATTTAGGCTCAGAGACATCGGCTTCCACCAAACATCCGTAAAAGAACGAAGGCTATTACCAACCATCCGTAGCTATTGTAATTTGAGCGTATATTTTGTATGTCATAAAGCTTTGTTTATACTGAGATATTTTATGCGACCCTAAAGCCCTGCCAACGGCTAATGGGTAAAGCTCAAGCGATGCCGACTAACCAATCTGTTGCCCAAGCTACAGCATACTTTTAGATTCCGTAAATACACTAACAGCTATATTTTTATCTACGCCCATGCAGATTCCATCCATTCAACCTTCTGGCATATCTTCCTCAGCCGTAAGCTCCCAATTTCTAAAGGTGAGTGCTAGTCTGATTGAAGGCAAAAAAACTTCACCCGTAGAATCTTCTTCGAAAGAAACATTGCACTTTCAAGGCAACTACATTGGTCACATGGAGATGTATGCGGATGCAGCGAGCGTTGCTAAGTATCTAGATGCTCACCAAGAGTGGTTTCATCGCTGCGCCCAGCCAATGACCATAGAGCCGATTGGCGAAAATGGCTATGGCCTGACCGTCGGCAAATTCAAAAGCTTAAACCACGAGGTAGAGCCTAAGATTGGGCTGCATTTACTTCCGCAAGAGCAAGGCGTTTACCGCATCGAAACGATTCAGGTTCCAGGCTATGAGCCTGTGGGCTATGACGTGGACTTTCGCGCCTGTATGACCCTGTGCGAAGTGTCTGCTAGCGACCTGCCAGCAGACTTATCCATTGAAAAAACCACCCATGTGGAATGGGAGCTCAATCTTTCTACTTGGGTCGAAGTCCCCAGATTTATTCAAGTACTGCCCGATAGCTTAGTTAAATCCTCCGGCGACAAGCTCTTGAATCAAATTGTGCGTCAAGTTTCTAAGCGTCTGACGAAAAAGGTACAGCAAGAATTTCACACTTCCCTAGGGTTGCCCGTACCTAGCGCTCATCAGAAGCGCTTTTGGCAGAAATAGACGTTACCCTTAGCAGTCATTTCTGAAATTAATCCTTGGCAAATCGGTCAGTTGCCTCGATTAGAGCATCCATAATCCCTGGCTCTGTTGCTGAGTGACCTGCCTCGGCGACAATTGTGAACTCAGCTTCAGGCCAAGCGCGGTGCAGTTCCCAAGCGGAGGTTACGGGGCAAACCACGTCATACCTGCCTTGGATAATCACCGCCGGAATATGACGAATGCGATCTATCTCTTCTAAAAGCTGATTTTCGCGCTCAAAAAAGCCGCCATTGACAAAATAGTGACACTCAATGCGAGCAAAAGCTTCGGCAAAGCTGTCTTCAGAAAAGCGGTTAATCAGATCAAGATCGGGGATCAGCTTGCTGGTGCTAGCCTCCCAAATGGCCCAAGCGCGCGCCGCTGTTTGGCGCGTCTTTAGATCAGCGCTCGTAAGGCGTTGGTAATAAGCCCTCACTAAATCGCTGTGTTCTTCGGTTGGAATCGGCGCGAGATAATGCTCCCAAGCATCAGGAAAAAGGTAGCTAGCACCCGATTGATAAAACCACTGAATTTCTTTGGGCCGCAGCATAAAAATGCCTCTCAAAATCAGGCCGCTACAATGCTCCGGATGGGCTTGAGCGTAAGCTAAGGCTAGCGTGCTGCCCCAGCTACCGCCAAAAACCGTCCACTGCTCAATCGTGAGCTGCGATCGCACTTTTTCAATATCGCTGACCAAATTCTGAGTGGTATTGTCAGTAAGCTCCGCCTGAGGCGTGCTACGCCCACAGCCACGCTGATCAAATAGGATAATGCGCCACTTGGTTGGGTCAAAGAACTGACGGTAAAGCGGTAAGCTACCCCCGCCGGGGCCACCGTGCAGAAAAATAACTGGCTGCCCACTGGGGTTACCTGATTCTTCGTAGTACAGCGTGTGAATCGAAGAAACAGGCAGATAGCCCTGATAATAGGGCTCAATCGGCGAATAAAGCTGACGCATAGAGCAGACGCGGATAATAGCAGAAAAGTATACATAGCCTATTTTGAGCCTATTTTGCCAGCATTCTGCCAGAGAAGTACAGCAGCAGATTAGGCAGCGGCTATGCTTTACTATCTAGCTGCTTCAGTTTCAGGCTTTTCGATTATCAGGCTTGTTTACGGATCGCGAAGCAAGCCGAAGGGATTAGGTTTAAGCAAACGGTGGCTTAAAGTTGGCATACGACACACTCTCAAACGCAATGCTACTAGCTTACTGAGTACAAAAAACAGGCCCAACTAAAGTAGCCAGTGAGTGTGATGAGCATCACGCTAAGTGCCCCGCCGGATGACAAAGCTGTTGCGAAGCCAAGTTGCTACTAATACGAGTTGATATTTTTTGAGTCAGTTGCTCCAGGAAAGTTGATAGTCTTAAGTACTGATTTAGTTTTTATTTAAGGCTGCTCTAATATGAAGTGCCAGATCTTAAAAATTTAAACCGCTTCTAAGACACACGCTTATACATCCATTGGCTTCTTTTCCTAAAGCTAGAGCACTGTCGTTTTTGATCTATATTCTAGAATTGCAACCCCTATGAAGGTAGAAGTTTGGCCAGGGCGATTTCATCCGCTAGGCGCAACTTGGACGGGTGACGGAACTAATTTTGCCCTGTTTTCTGAGAATGCTACAGGCGTCATCCTTTGTCTATTTGATGAGGACGGCACTGAAACTCAAGTGCGGTTGAACAATGTGACCCATTATGTTTGGCATGGGTTCTTGCCGGGAATTGGGCCTCAGCAGCGCTATGGATTTCGGGTAGAGGGGCCTTATAAACCGCTCGAAGGTCATCGGTTTAATCCGCATAAGCTGTTGATTGATCCGTACGCGAAGGCGATTACGGGCGATATTCGCTTTGGCCCAGAGGTGTTTAGCTTTCCGATGGATCATTTTGGCGATCGCGATCTAGACCTAGAGTTTTCAGTTGCAGACAGCGCTGCGGCTATGCCCAAATCGGTCGTTATCGATCCGAGCTTTGACTGGGCCGGAGACTGCGCTCCCGATATTCCTTGGGATCGCACCATCATCTACGAAGTCCACGTCCGCGGCTTTACCCAGCAAAACTTAAAAATTCCTGCTGAGCTGCGAGGCACCTACGCAGGCATGGCCCACCCTGAGGCGATCGCTCACCTCAAGCGCTTAGGCATTACCGCTGTAGAGCTGCTGCCCGTGCATCACTACGATGTGCATCCTGGCCATCTTGTGACCACCGGCTTACACAACTACTGGGGCTACGATTCGCTCGGCTATTTTGCACCCCACTCTGGCTACAGCGCTTCCGGCTCCGCCGATCGACAGGTAGGCCAGCAGGTAAAAGAATTTAAGGAAATGGTCAAAGCCCTTCATAAAGAGGGCATTGAGGTCATTTTAGATGTTGTGTATAACCACACCGGAGAGGGCAATCATCTGGGCCCAACTTTTTCGCTTAGAGGCATTGATAATGCTGCCTACTATCGATTAGTGGAATCCGCTCCTCGCTACTATATGGACTTTACAGGCTGTGGCAATTCACTCAACGTCTGCCATCCTCAAGTCCTCAAACTGATTATGGACAGCTTGCGCTATTGGGTGCAAGAGATGCACGTCGATGGCTTCCGTTTTGATCTAGCTTCTGCGTTAGCGCGTGAGCTATACGAAGTCAATAGGCTCTCATCCTTTTTTGACATTATTCATCAAGACCCGATACTCTCAACGACCAAGCTGATTGCCGAACCCTGGGACTTAGGTGAAGGTGGCTATCAGGTCGGTAACTTCCCATTGCTGTGGTCTGAATGGAATGGCAAATACCGCGACACCATTCGAGACTTTTGGCGCGGAGAGCACTATAGCCTAGGTGATTTTGCCCTTCGCTTTACCGGCAGTTCTGATCTCTATCAAGACGATGGCCGCTTGCCCCATGCCAGCATTAACTTTATTACTGCTCACGACGGCTTTACCCTCAACGATTTAGTAAGCTACAACGAAAAGCATAATGAAGCTAATGGGGAAGGCAATCGCGATGGTGAAAGCTACAACCGCTCTTGGAACTGCGGGGCTGAAGGCCCAACCGATGACTCCAAAATACTGGCCCTGCGGGCTCAACAGCGCCGTAATTTTTTAACAACGTTGCTACTGTCCCAAGGTGTGCCGATGATGCTGGGCGGCGATGAAATGGGCCGATCCACCGGCGGCAATAATAATACCTACTGCCAAGATAGCGAGCTGTCTTGGTTTGACTGGCAGCTAAAAGCCTCTGAGCAAACTTTACTGAGCTTTACTCAAAAGCTCATCGAGTTTCGCCAAAGTCATCCTATTTTCACGCGGCATCAGTGGTTTTTTGGGCGTGAAATTCATGGTTCTGGCGTGGTGGATATTGGCTGGTTTCACCCTGACGGCAGCACGATTGATGATCGCGAATGGCATGATAGCTCGACGAATGCGATCGCCATTTTTTTAAACGGGGCCGAAATCCCTAATCTCAATAGCCGAGGAGAACGCATTTTTGACGACAGTTTTTTGCTGTTTTTTAATCCTTCCGGGGATCTCCTACGCTTTAGCATTCCTAGATCCATTGAGAATCAAGAATGGCAGATTTTAATCGATACTAAAGAGCCATCTGGCTTTGTAGAATCAGGTAAAATCTACCGCCAAAAGCAGTTAGTAACGGTGGTGGCGCGATCGCTCGTAGTGCTCAAGTGTCCCCATTGCTTCAGCATGGCTGAATTTAACCGGGTTTATCGGTAACCGGGCTTAAGCCCTTAAGCAAACCGTTCTCAAAGTTTCCTTAAATGTCTTGTTACTCAAAAATTTACGACGTGGTTAGGCAAGTTCCTTTGGGCCAAGTCGCTACCTATGGCCAAATAGCTGACTTAGCTGGATTAGCAGGAAAGCCTAGAGTCGTGGGCTATGCTCTTTATCGAGTTACGGCTAGTGCTCAAATACCTTGGCACCGAATTATCAACGCTAAAGGCAAAGTTTCTCGTTCTTCGTTGAGAGACGGCACCGATAGTTTACAGCAGATGTTATTAGAGAAAGAGGGGATCATCTTTGTACAAGGCAAGATAAACTTAAAGCAGTACAGATGGAGACCCGATTTCGGAACTTTTGAATCGCAGTGACATCGCACTTATCTGTGTTAGCAATGCGTTTACAAAAACGTTTTTCTGAGAGCGTCTTATTTTTGAGAACGCCCTAACAAAGCACAAGGCTCTCAAACAGGCATCATCACCGAAGAAGGCACCGGCATCTCCGCTTCAATGGTGAGTTCCTTAGGTTCAGCCATTTGTTTGATAACAAATTGAATCTGCTGCGCACCTTCTTGTTGAAGATCCTCTATGTAACCTGGTTTGGCCTGAGTGGCTTCTTCTTCATTGTCAAATGGGCCAAAATAATAAACGCAATTAGGCTCTGAAGTTGTGATTTTTACCCACCAAGGGTTTGAAAACAGACCAAATAGGCTAGTAAAGAAGTTTTTCATTGAATATAGTTAGGAATGGCTTTACAGGTGGATGGTTGAGTTGGCCAGTTGCGATCCCCGAAGTAGCTCACGCTAAATCGGAAGCCGTAATATCTTTCACTCTCAAAACTAAGCTGCTCAACCAACAAAACGCTTTAAGGCTTTTATTCTAGAACAGCTTTTCAGTTGTGAACGTTCGACAATAACAGATTCCTAAGAAAGCACATCTTAAGAGCAGTCCTGGAAAGTAATTCCAATTAATCCTTACCTCGGCAAGGCCCAATCATTCAAGCGGCCATTCAAGCGGCCATTCAAGCGGCGTCAGCCGCTAAGTGAGTCGCCATTCACAGGGCTATCGGTGTTAGTAATGCCATCAATTGTCAAGGCCGGCAACTTGTTCAGCCAAGTCTGGCGATAGATTTCATAGAGTGCCATACCGGCAGCAACAGAAGCATTGAGGCTAGGCGTTTTACCCTTAAGCTCAATGGCCACTAAAAAATCACAGAGATTTTGAACTGAAAGGCTGATACCGTGCCCTTCGGCTCCGACCACCAGTACCACAGGCTCTGAAAAGTCTGTGGTGTGAATAGGCTGTGCAGCCTCAGCGGCTAAGCCGTAGATCCAAAATCCCTGACTCTTTAAATACTCTAACGATTGGCCCAAATTAACAACTCTAGCAATTGGAAGATTTTCTAAAGCGCCTGCGGCAACTTTAGCAACGGTGGAGGTGATCCCCACTGCTCTGCGCTGTGGGATCACTATTCCTTGAACCCCAATTGCTTCGGCTGAGCGAATGATGGCACCTAGATTGTGCGGATCGGTGATGCCATCGGCAGCAATGATGACCGGACGACGAGCGGCAGCTTTCGCTTGCTCGACCATCTTGTCTAGTTCAACATACCCATAAGCTGATACTTGAGCAACGATGCCTTGATGATTTGCACCTTGCGTGAGCTGGCTGAGACGGAGCCCATCGACTTCATCAATCACCGCACCATTGGCTTTGGCTTCAATAATTAAGGGTCGAAAGCGAGCATCATATCGGAGCTTGGCATTCACCCATAGGCGGTTGAGCGATCGCTTAGCTTCAATGGCTGCTTCCACTGAATGGCGACCGTAGATTAAATCAGGGCTGAGCCCTTCGTCTAAGTGTTGAGAGATGCAGTCTGCAGAGAGTAGGTCTGAAGAGGCGTATTTGTTGTCTGAAGCCAGCTGATCTAAAGCGGGCCTACGACGGTTTTCGGCCTTATCTTTGTAGCTAGCTTTGGGCGGTCGGTGGGAGCCACTGCGAATGGGACTTGGCCCTTTACCCGCAAATTTATTGCTGGTGGTAGGTCTATCACTTGCTGAGTATGGGCGATCAGCTCGTTTAGGAAGACCTTCTGAAGAAGCTGACTGGGGCTTCTTTAGCTTAGGCTTTGAGCTAGGCTTTGGACCGGATGTGTGAGAAGATTTCCCCGAACCTTTTGGGCTACTTTTTAGGCCACTTTTTTTACTAGAAGAAGGAGAAGAACGCTTTGGATTAGGAAATGAATTGTCTGGGCCACTCACGCGGTGTTCCTCTAAATGATTAAATTATTTTTAATAGGCTGGTTAGTCTGATTAGACTGAATAGCCTTAGCGGCTGGCTCTATAGCAGTGTATACAGAGTATGCGGACAGTGTATGTCCACTAGCAGTCGCCGCGAAGTTACCTTGTTTTTTATCGAGCTGCTCAGCACTGTTTTTGAAATGAGTACTTAGGCTATCTCTAGATGACTGAGTAATTCTAGCAAACGGGAGTGATCGCTGAGGTAGAGAAACCCAATCAGAGCTTCAAACCCAGTTGCTTTTTGATAGTTTGACGGATCTGCTCGACGGTGGCGACCGGATGTGGCGTTGCGGCCACGACGGAGAACGTCTTTTTCAGTATCAGTTAGGTAGGGGGTCAAGCTTTCGATGAGCTGTGCCTGCTGCTCAGCTTTGACTTGAGCAACCACCTGCTGATGGTAGTCGCGAATGCGCTTGGCTGGAAATAAAAGGTGCGATCGCACATACAGCTCAAAGACGGCATCTCCAATGTACGCTAACGAAATAGGTGCAATTGCACTAATCTCGGCTGGCGACAGTGGAGCGGGTGAAAATGGGAGCGACGAAACCATAGGTCAGTTCTCGGCAGCTCTTAGCAAGATTCAGCAGCTAACTGAGCCTAGAGATTTTTTAGATTTTCGATAGCAGCATCTACGCTCGACTGGAGAGACAAAAACTGCTCTAAGCGAACTAGCTTGACCGTCTGGGTCACTCGAGGATTGCTGACTACCTGAACGCTGCCACTTTCGCCTTTGGCTTTTTTGACTAAGCGAACTAGCGCGCCTAAGCCAGAGCTGTCTACAAAGTCGATTGTAGACAAATCTAGAATGATATGGGCTGGACCATCTTCGATGTATTTATTCAAAACCTTCAAAAAAGTCGGTTCTGAAAACGCATCCAAGAGCCCGGTTAGGCGAAAAATTTGACATTTTCCCCTAACTTCGCGGGTGCCTCTAAGACTAACTGTTAGGGTAAGCGACTCAGCGATGGGAGGATCCTCCTGATATGCCTAGCATTGAACGGGAATATGACGCTTAAGTATAGGACAAGATCCTATCGACTGCAAGAAAGATGTTAGCCCTTACGGCGGCGCTAACAGTTGGGCAAAAATTGCTCCAAGTAATTGCGCGAATAGCTGTACTTGCGCGAATAGCTGCATTGACAAAAGCCATAGATATCATGCCTCATTGAGGGGCCATTTCTGACGACAAAGCAAATTCTTTTGTGCTTAAGTTAATCAATTTGACGCTCTCGCATCGTTTGGACAAAGTTAGCAAATAGGTAGTCAGCGTCATGAGGGCCTGGGCTAGCTTCGGGGTGATACTGCACTGAAAAAACCGGCAGCTGCTTATGGCGAATGCCGGCGACAGTTTGGTCATTGAGATTGAGATGGGTGATTTCGAGGTGATCGCTATCGATAGAATTTGAGCTAAGCGCAAAGCCATGATTTTGGCTGGTAATTTCGACTTGCTCGCTAAGGCCACAAGGCTGGTTAAGGCCGCGATGGCCAAACTTGAGCTTGAAGGTTTCAGCGCCGAGAGAAAGACCCAAAATTTGATGGCCCATGCAGATGCCAAAGGTTGGCAATTCGCTTTTTAATAGGGCCTTAGCAATTTCAGGAGCACCCGTGACCGCAGCCGGATCGCCAGGGCCATTGGATAGAAAAATACCGTCGGGCTGGTAGCTAAGAATCGTTTCAGGGGAAGTATCGGCAGGCACGACAATCACCCGACAACCGTAGCTAGCTAGCCGCCGAAGAATATTACGTTTGATCCCAAAGTCAACAGCGACGACGGTTAGGGGTCGATTTGAATATGAGTTGTCAGCGATCGCATTGGCACTAAAGGCCCAGCTTTGATCAGTGGCTTCGTTCCATTCATAGATTTCGCGGGTGCTGACTTCTTTGACTAAATTGAGACCCTCCATAGAAGGCAGGGTTTGGAGCTGTCGCAGCAGTTCTTCTGAATCGAGCACTTCGCTGGAGATGATGCCATTCATCGCCCCGACACTGCGCAGTTTGCGGGTCAAAGCGCGGGTATCGATGCCATAAATGCCGGGTATCTGGTGGCCTTTGAGATAGTCGCTGAGCGATTGAGTGGAGCGCCAGTTGCTGGGGCGATCGCAGATATTCTTGGCGATTGCCCCTTTGACATAGGGCCGACAAGACTCTTCATCTTCAGCATTAATGCCTGTATTGCCGAGCTCTGGATAGGTAAAGGTGACCATTTGGCCACAGTAGCTCGGATCGGTTAATACTTCTTGATAGCCGGTCATGCCAGTATTGAAAACGACTTCACCCATCGTGGTGCCAGTCGCACCAAATGACCATCCTCTATAGAGAGTTCCATCTTCTAGGACAAGTAAAGCAGGCTGAGCAGCGGGGTCAAACATAGGCTTGAAAAGACTGGTTAGAGGGCTATATAGAAAGCTGATAGATGATGGATAAGCAGACGCGGAAAATTTAACAAGACCTTGGTCGATTTAAGTTGAGCTAACAACACTGGCTAAAAACACTGGGCTCAATTAATCCTTGTCAATAATATCCGTATAAGACGTGAGCAAACTCAAGAACAGGTCAGGGAAAATTAACGCTACAGCGTTCAGTGCGACGCAACTGCTTAATCTTTTTACCGTTCTTATGGGCCTATTGCACGTTAAATATCGCTTCATATTATTGCTTAGTTTTTTGGGATTGCTCTGTTACGGATGCAGGACAACGGTAGCCAATGTGGAAGAAACGGCCATTTTTCAGATAGACACAACAGCAGTATCTGCGGATCTGGAACCAGCTGAACCCACGCCTACCGCTTCACCGAAAGGATCTTCCGAGGCGGCAGCAGCCTATAGAGAAGCGATCAACCTGGCTTCTAGCGCTTATAAACTGAGCCAGGTAGCGACATCGCCAGATGATTGGGGATTGGTGGCTAGCCGCTGGCAGCGAGCGGCCGAGCAACTTAAAGGCGTTAGTGCAAGCGACACCAATTATCAGACGGCGCAGCAAAAAACAGCAGAGTACACCCGCCATGCACAGGAAGCGCTAGCCCTAGTAACCGCTTTGCAAAAACCTGCTGAAGTCTCACGGTTGCCAGAGCCATCGGCGGCTAGTCAGGCTGCTTGGCCAGCGGCTGAAGTCACACCGCCGATCATGGCGATCGCTCAATCTGTACGAGTGCCGATTGTTCGCCGACTGCATAGTACACCCGTGATCCGCGTAACTTTTAATGGGAAAAAAAGCTACGAGATGATTTTGGACACAGGCGCTAGTCGAACGCTGATTACTCGTCAAATGGCTAGCGAACTCGGGGTTGTCGCGACTGAAAGAATGATCGCAGCGACAGCAAGTCAGGCAGAAGTGGTTTTCGATATTGGGCGTATGCAATCAATATCAGTAGGCAGCATCGTACTGACAGATGCCAGCATTAGCATTGGTGAATCGATTGAGGTGGGTCTGTTGGGCAATGATTTTTTGCGGGGATATGATGTGACAATTCGCGATCGCGACAACGTGGTTGAGCTAGTAGCGGCCAACTAGGGCAGTAGCTGAGACAGTTTCGTGACTGCTTGCCCCACCGCTGACCTTGTTAGCCTTACCGCCAAGTCACGACCTGACGACGGCTGCTCGACGGCTGCTGCTGGTTGAGTTTAATCAAAACTTTTTGAGGTAAGGCATCTCCCCACTCAACGCTAGGAAGCTCACTGGCAGGTTCAGCAGAAAACCCACTCCCTGGCAGAAAATTTGTCGGTGCTAAAGGAGGAGCTGCATTTGCTGACGCAGCTTCAACCATAGGGAGATAAATTTCTGACGAAAGCCTTGCTTCTCTTAAGCTTGAAAGCAGAGGGGAGGCTGTGCTAATAGCCGACAAGTCAGATGGCCTTTCCCAATTATGATCGCTGAGGACTAAGGGCGAAGCCTCTCTGGTAGGCAGGGTTTGTAGGAGTCTAGTTAAGGTCGGTTGAGATTGGGCTTCAGAATTAGTAGGAGAGCCAAGTGGATCTGCAAGCGGCGTGGCAATTGAGTCAGTAAGCTGTTCGGTAGGTTCTGATTTGTCTATTGGCGCAGCCGTTTCAACTGCGCCAGTCATCGTCATTGCGGGCATTGCAGGCGCTGCGGATGTTTCGGAGGCTACGGGCGCAAAGAGATCAATGGGTGGCTCAACGGATAAGTCAATGGGTCGATCAACAGATAGATCACCTGGCAAAGCAACTGGGCGACTGGCTGAACGCTGTAAGTCATTCAAAATAGCTGTGCCAATCGGAACTTCTGACTCGGGTTGAGCGGAATTGCTAATTGGAACTGCTGGACTAGGCACTAGCTGTGGTAAGCCGTCTCTAGTCATGCTCGGATAATTTACATTCAGCGCAGAAGAAGAATTAGAGGTAGCTACCGGAGTAGGGGTAGAGGCAGCTACGGGCAAGACAAAAGCCCCGTAAGCGGGTTGAGGCTCTTCACCCGTAGTCACAAGAGTCGGATTAGCCGAACTACCTTGAGCGGATTGAGAGCCCGGTAAGACTGATGAATATGTAGGCGAAGAATAATATGTAGTTGAAAGATAGGACTGTGCATCCCTTACATTCTGGGTAACGTTTTGGGCTACAGTCTGGGCGGCGCTGTAAGGTATGACCTGACCGGGCGTACGACTAGTCAGTATGTTAGGAGCAGCGCTCGTGCGGAGGTAAGCTTTTGCCTGTGCGACGGGATCAGGTCGAGATGAGCTTAATGCAGCGCTGATTAAATTGCTGGAGGGTAAACCCTTAGAGTCGGTAACAGCGGTATTCGAGGGCTGGTTGCTGATATCTACGAAAGGCTGAGCATCAGCAGATAGCTGTAAGCCCGCTAGACGACTGTTATGGCTACTAGCCTTAGCGTTTTGAACATTTTTTTGAACGCTTGCTTGAGCGTTGCTAGCCTGATCGTCAACAGGTGGTTCAAAGCTCCATTGTGAGCTAGGAACGCCACCACTTTGGTTGCAGCCACTAAGGGCGGCGAGGATGACGGCTGAGGCGGTGACTTTGCGCATGACGTTTGGGGTGCGAGCGGTAAATTTTCAGAAAGAGAAGCTAAGAAATCAAAATAGTGTCAGATGAACGTAGCAAAAACTATGATGTCTGAATTCAAATTATCTGAAGCTCTGAGCAATTATCTTAAGCAACGATGCTTGAGCCATTACCCGGACTTCTCAAACACATGGCAATATAATAGTCAAAAACTGATAGTCAAAAGTTTTTCTAAGTTCACCAGATGTAGTCACCCTTAATATGCCTTCTAAATGAAGAGACGAAACGGGGCTCATAAAAGTTGCCCATTTTACGCGTTTTTTGCTTCGTTGCCATCGCATACATAGCGGTGACAGCTGTCATCTGTAGCCATGCATTGAGGCTGATGTATCTGTCAGCTTGTCCAATAGCAGTCCATAAAGCTAGCAGTCCATAAGGCAGTAGTTTGCCACTCAACAATTTGTGAGGTTTTTGTAGATTAGGTCGTGTATTCAGCGTTAATTTTTACGTAGTCGTAGCTGAGATCGCAGCCCCAAGCGAGACCATAGCCGCTGCCATTGCCAACATTAATGGTGATTTTGACCGGGTGAGAGAGTGCTTCAATCTCTAGCTGTTGACGGGTAAGGGGCTCGGTAGTTTCAGCGATCGCAATATCTTTTGACTCGGCAGAGCGGGCAATCAAAATTTTAGACATCGCTGCGCTGCTGCGCTCTGACTGCTGTTTGAGGTAGGCACTAGCACCGGCTCTATCAAAGGCTTGAGGTGTGCCAGCGCGCATCAGGATAAAGTCTCCCAGGGCAATGCTGAGTTCGCTTTGCTCGAAGGGGATACCCGCGCGACCCGCGGCTCCAGCGATTCGGCCCCAGTTTGGATCGCGGCCAAAAATGGCGGATTTTACGAGCGAGGAACCAGCAACGGTGCGGGCAATTTGGCTGGCAGCGCGATCGCTCATAGCCCCGGTGACTTCTATTTCAATTAAACAAGTTGCACCTTCGCCATCGCGTGTAATGGATTTAGCTAAGTGAATGCACACTTCACTTAGCATGGCTTCGAGCTGGTCAGCTTCGGGGCCGGGGGCGGTGATAGCCGGGGTGCGAGATTCGCCATTGGCAAGTGCGAGCAAACAGTCGTTAGTGCTGGTGTCACCATCGACGGTGATTTGGTTAAAGCTTTTTTCGGTGGCACGGCGCAGCATGGTTTGCCAAAGCTGAGGGGAAACGGCGGCGTCGCAGGTGATGAAGCCTAGCATCGTGGCCATGTTGGGATGAATCATGCCCGAGCCTTTGGCAATGCCCCCGATGCGCACAGGGCGATCGCCGATTTGAGTCTCTAGAGCAATCGATTTGGTGATCAAATCGGTGGTGACAATGGCGCGGGCAGCATTGTCTGATCCATCGGCTGCTAGCGCTGCGACGAGATCTGGAATGCCTGCTGTGAGGAGGTCGATTTTGAGGCGCTGACCAATAACGCCGGTAGAAGCGGTGAGAATTTGCTCTGGCGCTATGGCTAGCGCTTTGGCTAACGCTACCGCGCTGGCTAGGGCATCTTGCTTGCCTTGCTCACCGGTGCAGGCATTGGCCTGTCCGGCATTACAGAGAATGGCGCGGGCGGTGGGTTTGGTTTCAAGCAAATCTTGGCAGTAATCAATGCAGGCGGCGCGCACTTGGCTGGTGGTAAATACGCCAGCGGCGATCGCCTCACAATCCGACAAAATTAGCGCTAAATCGGGTGCGCCAGAGGGCTTGAGTCCTGCTGTAACGCCCGCTGCGCGAAAGCCCTTGGGCGCAGTCACGCCGCCTTCGATTACCTGCCAATCTACCATGCTGCTTTTGCCCTTTAAAGAAGTTAGATCAAGCGTGGATTATAGCAAGCTAGTCGGGGCTTCACGCACATGTAGCGGCGATTCTCTATGATTTATAAGAACGATTTATAGGGGCGGCTTAGAGGCCGTATAGGGTTGTCATTCGCTTGTTAAATCAGCTGGATAAGATTGTTGAGTGGTCGGGTACTAAAAAGGCGGCGCTGCCGATTGGCAGTGTTGTGATCGGCGGCGCAATGATGGGCCTAGCGCCAGTCAATGCTTGGCCCTTGGCTTGGGTGGCGCTTGTACCCTTGTGGTGGATTTCCCAAGACGCCGAGCAGTCGGTTCGTCGCGTGCTCTATGCGGCGATTTGGGGTGTTGTTTATCACGGAATAGCGCTGTCGTGGGTGACGGGGCTGCATCCATTGACTTGGATGGGGGTGCCTTGGTTGGCGAGTGTGGCGATCGCTTTATCTTCATGGATTTTTGTCTCGCTGTGGGGCGCGGGCATTGGCGTAACTTGGATGGCGCTGATGATGGGGCTGAATCGGTGGTGGCCAATCAAAGGGCTCAGCCGAGTGCTAGTCGGAACAGCGCTGTGGTGCGCAATTGAGTGGGTGTGGAGTCAAGGACCGCTGTATTGGACGTCTTTGAGCTTTACGCAGAGTCCGGGGAATTTATGGGCGCTGCATTTGGGGCAATTGGCGGGACCGATGGCAGTGACGGCGGGGGTAGTCGCGGTAAATGGACTGGTAGCAACAGGGCTAGTAGCAACAGGATTGGGAGAATTAGGGCTGCGGGGCTGCGGGGGGGCAATCACGCTCTTTTTAGCATTGCACTTATTGGGATTTGGGCTGTATGCTTGGCCGTCAGCGGAGCGGGCGGATCAGACGCTGGCAGTGGGGCTGATTCAGGGGAATATTCCCACTCGTCAGAAGCTGACGGCTGAAGGAATCCAGCGATCGCGCCAAGTTTACCTAGAGGGTTATGAGACGCTAGTGAAGGCGGGAGTAGACATTGTAATTACGCCCGAAGGGGCACTGCCGCAGGTGTGGAACGCTTTTTTACAGACGGATAACGAGTTTCAGCGAGCGGTGGAAAAAGCAGGTGTGCCGCTGGTGCTCGGCACGTTTGTGCATGAACAAATTGACAATACACAAACGCCGCTGACGCAAAGCTTGCTGACGCTGACACCGGATGGAGAAGTAACCGGGCGCTATAACAAAATCAAGCTAGTGCCGCTAGGGGAATATATTCCGTTTGAGTCGGTGCTAGGGGGGGTGATCCGGCGGCTGTCGCTGATGGAGGGCAGCATGGTACCGGGTACACGAGATCAGCTTTTACAAACGCCTTTTGGCCCGATGGCGGCGGGCATTTGCTATGAGGCGGCTTACGCGGATCTATACCGGCAGCAGGTAAAGCTTGGCGGACAGGCGATTTTTACAGGGTCAAATAATGATCCCTACTCGCCTCGTCAGATGATTCAGCACCATGCACAAGACGTGATGCGCGCGGTAGAAACAGATCGCTGGGCAGTGCGGGTGACGAACACCGGCATTTCGGGAATCGTGGATGCTCAGGGGCGATCGCCCTGGCTCTCAGAGCCTGATACTTATACTACTCAGGTAGCTCACATCTACCGGCGGCACACACAGACGCTGTATGTGCGCGTAGGCGACTGGCTAACGCCTGTGCTGCTAGGACTAACCGTGATGACCCTATTTCGCCAGGTAGCGATCAATCGCCTCCGCTGAAAGCGCCTCAGAGAGCCAAAATCCTTGACCAAACCGACAGCCTAAGGTAACTAAAGCCGATAGCTGCGCAGCGGTTTCAATCCCTTCGGCGATGACACTCATCCCAGCACTATTGCCCAAATCAAGAATAGTTTTGATGATGTCAGCGTCGCTGATCGGCGCTTGATCCAGTGAATCTAGCGATGGCTCTGAGGGTGAATTTCGTGAATTTAGTTGGGCCCTTACGTCTGTGTGGATCAGTTCTTTAATAAAACTGCGGTCGATTTTGAGGGTGCTGATTTTTAGCTGATGCAATCGACTTAACGAAGAGTGGCCGCAACCGAAGTCATCTACACAAAAGCGTAAGCCAATCGCTTTAAGCTGATGCAGAACTTGAGTAACCGTGGGATCATCCCTCAACAAAATCTGCTCTTCAATCTCTAGCTGAAAGGCAGCAGCAGGCAAATCGTATTCGGCTAAGTAAGTGCGCCATTGAGATACGATCTGCGGGCTTCTAAGCTGGAGTAAAGATAGGTTGATATGCAGACACAAATCGGCGTAGGCCGGATAAGTGCGCCAGATTTTAAGCTGTTTGCAGGCGGTTTTGATAATCTGTGAGCAGAGCTGACGGACGATGCCAATTTCTTCAGCGATCGCAATAAACGCTTCGGCTTCTAAACAGCCGCGAGTCGGATGATGCCAGCGAAGAAGCACTTCAAACCCCTTGAGGGTATCGGTTCGAGAGGGCTGCGCGCTGAGATTAAAAATCGGCTGATAGTACAGGTGAAACTGATGGCTCAGCAAGGCTTGGCGGAGCTCATCTTCGAGCGTGATACGAGTGGCAGCTTTACCTTGCAAAACGGCGTCGAAAACTGCAAACTGCTGATTGAGCAAAGCTTCGTCTTGGATAACAATGGGCGATTTACCCGATTGGCCCGATAATTGGCCCGATGATAATTGGCCAGTAACTATCTCACTAGACGAAGTACTAGAGGACATCGCCGCCTCAGAACGCTGATGCTGAAGCTGGCTTTGAAGCAGCGCTTTTAACTGCTGCTTAGATTGCGTTTTGGCATAGTACATGGCCATGTCGGCGTCTCTCAGCGCCGCTTCCGGATGGCGATAGCCTACGCTACTAAAGGTAATCCCAATACTCGCGCCGATAAAGACCTTACGCTTAGTAACGACAAAAGGCTGTGCGAGCCTAGCTTGTAGCCGCTTAACGACAAAAATAGCGTGATCTTGGTCGGGAATATCATCGAGCAAAACCGCAAATTCATCGCCGCCTAGCCGTGCCACCAAATCGCTTTTACGCAGCAAGAATTTGATTTGTTTGGCAACGTGCTGAAGCAGCAAATCACCGATTTCGTGCCCTAGCGTATCGTTGACCGGCTTAAAGTTATCCAGGTCAATAAAGAGAACAGCGTATAGGTGCTGCGGCTGACGATAGGCTAGCTGAATGGCTTGATCGAGTCGCTGCAAGAAATAGCTGCGGTTGGGCAAGCCTGTGAGCGGATCGTGCAGCGCGCTATGGCGCAAGGCGGCTTCTCGCTTAAGCAGTTTGGTTTGATTTTTAAAAAGCTGCTGTAAGGCTAAGCTGAGCTTGAGAGTGCGGGCTTTGACCTTGTGCTCTAGCTGAGCGTTAACAGCTTTGAGCTGCCGGGCATGACGAGCTAGCTCCATTCGGGTCATAACTTGGCGGCTGAGCGCCCGTAGTGCCTGCAACTGTTTGGGTGTGAGCTGATATGGCACGTAGTTAATCACGCACAAAGAGCCGAGCGCATAACCATCGGGGCTGATCAGCGGCATACCCGCATAGAAGCGAATGTAGGGCGCTCCGGTGACCAGCGGATTATGGCGAAATTGAGCGGATTGATGGGTGTCTTCAACGATGAGAATGTCTGATTGCTGGATGGTGCGATCGCAAAAAGCAATATCACGAGCAGACTCACTCGCTTCAAACCCAACTTTGGCCTTAAACCACTGACGATTAGCATCTATGAGGCTAATGAGCGCAGTCGGCGTTTGACAAATATAAGCAGCCAGCCTTGTAATATCATCATAGGCAGGCTTAGATAATGTGTCTAAAATCCCATAGCTCTGAAGTCTTGCCAGACGCAGGGTTTCTTTGGCGGGCCGAGAAGCTAGTGGCATAGGCTAGCGATTAAAACTAAACGCCTGTGAAAAGTATTGAAAGAATGAATATAAAAAGAAAATTACGACAACTTCGACAAGTCAGCTAGAGCGATGCTTTTGAGTAAACTGGCCAGTTCGACTAGAGGCTACGTAATAGTACTAAGTCGCAATGACTTAAATAGACGCCGCAATCTACAGTCTAAGCCAGATTACTGAATACATGTGCGGCCCCTTGCTGAAATAGCCCCCTTCATGTCTATATTCTTGACTAAACGACACAGGACAGACGCACAAAGTCGCCCTTGGCCGCAAGAGCGGGCTCAGGCTATGTCTGAAGCTAATTTATCGCACCAATCGAGAACTCTATTCCAAGCCCACCAGCGGTCAGGATCTTTGATTTGATGCTGGCATTTGGGGCTACTGATGTAGCCAACATGGCCCCCTTGAGCAGTCATTATCAGCTCAATCGCAGGATTAGCTGCGCAGACCGCTTGAATATCACTCACTAGGGTTGGATCAAAAAGCGGATCGTCAGCAGCATAGAGAATCAAAGTGGGCTTCTTGATCTCAGGTAGCAGATAGAGGCCGCTCGTGCGAGTGTAGTAAGCTTCGACGGAGGGAATGCCTAAGCGGGGAATGACCATCTCCTGGTCAAAGCTCCAGATACTGTGCACTCGCTCAATCGCAGCGGGATCAAAGACAGTGGGATGATCTTTCTGGAGCTGCGCTAGGAGTTGTTTAAGCTTGCGAGCAATGGCTTTTTCGAGGTATTTGCCGAGGGGGGCTTTTTCGAGGTATTGGAGCGATCGCAATGACTCCAATGCCGGACAAATCACCGCACAGCCGCCAATATCAGCCAGTGTCAAATCCAAATCTGGCCCCCAGTCAGCCATTGTCTGAGCCGCCTTTGTGCCCCACAGCGCCAGCAGTCCGCCCAAAGAAAATGCCGTAAACCAAATCGGAGCCGTACAGCCCATTGCTTTGGCTGCTGCGGCAATGCGGACAAAATCTTCACCTTCATACAGCCCATCAGAGGTCAAAGCAGGTGAGAGCTTTGCGGTTTTACCGTGCGCTCGCCAGTCAAAAATCACGACTGCATAGCCTCGGGCATAGGCTTTACGGGCCATAATTCGCAAAAACCACTGATCTTCGAGATCGCCAGTAATCCCGTAGGTGCCAATAATGGTGCCTACGGGATTGGCTGGAATGGCGACTAAGCCAAAAATCGGCACCCTGTTGGCCCCGATGAAAACGTGCTCGTGAAACTCAGGCTCAGGTTCGGCAAGCGTCGTTTGCCAGTTTTTGCTAGCCTGCAACGCGACATACAGGGTCATCAAAAGCCCGTTATTGAGCGGCCAAGCAGCTTGGTAGGGAACAGGGTTTACGGATTGACTATTGGGAACGGCAACTGGCTGATCAGGCTGTTTGTGAAGCATTAGACGCGATAACGTTGAATTTGAATTGCTGGCGTCGGTGCAATAGATGGCTATGCTGCTTTAGGATTTTGCACTTTTTTGAGCAATTCATAAAAAGGTTGCCAGTTGTCTGCGGTGGTAATCGGCTCCCAGATAGCTTCGATTTGAGGACGTAGCAAAGAGGTCAGAGGATTAGTAGCGCGAAGACATTGCCGCACATCGCTCATTTTTTCAGCGGGCAGCTGACTGAGGCAGTGTTGGTAGTGCGATCGCCATTGTTGAAGCAGCTCAGCCGCAGCAGGGTCTGATTTTTCGAGGGTGGGCGCTAGGATGCTGCTCACGTCGCTTTGCCAAGTGGAATCGAATTGGCGGGTGAGCGTGGCGAAAAAGCCGGGGTAACTGACGCGAGTTTTTTCCAGCAGATCGAGTGTGTGGGTCAGCAAATCACGAGCTTCGACGGCGCTTAGGACGCGGGCGAGATCGGGAGTGAAGCCAAGTTTTTGCAAAGTGCGATCGCTAAACACCTCAGCATACTTGGGCTGATACTGCGCTAAGCCTGCTTCTAAACTGGATGGATCGAGGATGTCAGTCAGCGCGATCGCCAGCTTTTCCAAATTCCAGTAGCAGGCACCGGGCTGATTGCCGTAGCAGTAAAGCCCTGAATAGTCGAAATAAGCGGCTGTAAAGCGCGGGTCGTACTCATCCATAAACGCAAATGGCCCGTAGTCAAAGCTTTCGCCCGTAATCGACATATTGTCGGTATTGAGCACCGCATGACAGAAGCCCACGCTCATCCACTGGGCCACTAAAGCCGCTAGCCGCTCTGCAAGCTCAGCAAACCAGTGGGCGTAGCGATTTTGCTGATCTGCTATGGACAGTAAATGTGGATAGTAGATGGCGATCGCATGATCTAAAAGCTTGCGAATCAGATCCGGGCGCTTGATGTAGCTCAGCCGCTCAAACGTGCCAAAGCGAATGTGCGAATGGCTAAAGCGCACCATTACCGCTGAGCGAGTCGGCGAAGGTTCATCGCCACGATGGAGCGATTCGCCGGTTTCGATTAGGCTCAAGGTGCGAGACGTATTGACGCCTAACGCATGTAGCGCTTCAGAAGCAAGCACTTCGCGGACACCGCCTTTGAGCGTCAGCTTGCCATCGCCGCCGCGTGAGTAAGGTGTAGGCCCCGATCCTTTGGTGCCAAAGTCGTAAAGCTTGCCATCAATGCCGCGCACTTGGCCGTAGAGAAAGCCACGTCCGTCGCCCAAAAATGGATTGTAGCTACGAAACTGATAGCCGTGGTAGCGCAAAGCTAGTAGCGGCTGATGGCCTTGAAATTGGCCAAAAGCTTCGATGAAGTGGCGATCGCTCACCTCTTTTGCATCCAAACCCACCTTGCCTAGCAGCTCATCATTGCGAAAGCGCAGAATATGCTCAGGAAAGGTCGCTGCTATCACCGGGTCATAATAGTCTGCACCCAAATCAGCCAATGCTGACTCGTAGGGAAGCATGAGAAGAGGATTAGCCATTTACTTTTAGTCTAGCTGATTAGTCTAGCTGAGCCAATCTGTGGAAGCAAACCTGTGGAAGCTAATCCGTTAAGGCTAATCTACCGCGGTCACGCGCCGCAAATTCAGCACATCAGACATTTTGCGAAGTTGAGCAAATGTTTTATTTAAGTGATCATGATCTCGAATATCGATCCCTAGATCAATATCCGCAATCTGGTCGGGATGGGTCGTCACCCCGGCCTTGTGCACATTAATTTTGAGATCTGACAATCGAGTCAAAATATCTCTCAGCACCCCAACGCGGTCAATGACTTCAATTTTGAGCTGCACCGGATAGGTATCGGGCTGACCTTTAGCCATATCGGGCTGGTTCCACCGTAGCGGGATCAACCGCTCACCCGGAATATTTTCGACATTTGGACAGTTTTGCCGATGCACGGCAATCCCCCGGCCGCCAGTCGAAACTACCCCCAAAATCGTCTCCCCTGGCAGCGGATGACAGCAACCTGCGATGTAGTGAACAAGCCCTTCTAGCCCTGCAATGGGGGCGTTATCATAGCCCGTATTGCGATTCGCAGGCGCTTTAACCGCCGGGATTTCATCTTCTAACGTGCCCAGTTTACCGGGTTCTTTGGCGCGAATGGGCTGAGCTTCTTTCACCGCTTCTTGCAGCCGATTAACCACCGCATTCAGCGTCACTTCGCCATAGCCCAAACCGGCCAGCAAATCGTCAGCCGAAGCATAGTTAGAGCGTTCAGCCGCGGCATGAGCAGGCTTCGACTTAAGCAGGGCATCGAGTCCGCTTTTGCCCATCACTTTTTCGAGCATTTCGTGGCCGCGAGCCAGATTTTCATCGTAGTGATATTTTTTGTACCATTGCCGAATGCGGTTACGCGCCCCGGTACTCACCACAAAATTTATCCAGTCGAGGCTAGGATAGCTATTTTTGTGCGTAATAATTTCAACAATATCGCCGTTTTGCAAAGCCGTATCTAAAGTGACAATGCGGCCATTGACTTTGGCCCCAGCACAGTGATTACCCACCTCAGTATGAATCCGATAGGCAAAATCAACC
>JBGTNW010000007.1:0-16792 GCA_041742865.1 Phormidesmis sp. | reverse complement strand
CATTCACGACACCGTAGCCCATCCAACTGCTTTGTCAGCATCATCTGCGGGCTGATTGCCTATTGCCACCAACCGAAAAAGCCTAGACTTCATTTAGAATGGGCTTTGCCAGGTGCGGCTTAACCCGAACTCACGTTAGCTAGTGATTGCCAGGGTGGTCTTTTTACGGGGGCTTTCGGCGGGATGGGCGATCGCCGTTGGACGATTGCTGTCTGCCCATGGGGAAAAAGCTTGATACCCAATAGAGCCAGAAAATTTTTCAGCAAAAAGATTAAGAAATGTGGAATAAGCCTTTAGGCGTATGGTTATTTTGAGGGTAAAACAGTATATTTGAATACAGAACAAATCAAGCGTTCATCTTTTCTCAGCTCAGCCACCGTTGCTTATTCATTCTTAGGATGTTTAGTTCAAGGGTGATGATCGAATAAAGACGGAAGTAAGAGTGATTCAGCCTGTCTTAAGCAAGCTCTCAATTTCTCTGAAGGAACGCGCCTCTTACCCTACACATATTCTCTGAGGCGAATACCATGCAACTCTCCTACCGTGGCGTAAAGTACAGCACCCACAAACCTGCTGTTGAAGTGATTGAAAGCCAAGAAATCGGCCACTATCGCGGCGCTACTTACCATGTTCGTCGAGTGCTGAATGCGCCCGCCCGGAAGCTGAGCGATGTTCTCAAGTATCGAGGTGCGGTTGTTCACTAAAGAGCATCTGACTTAACAAATTGAACTGGGTCTAAGCTCAGTTTGATCTAACTATTTTGAAAAAAGGCGCATTTTAGCTAAGAATGCGCCTTTTTTCTATTGCGGTACTATGTTCACTGACGGTAGCAGTAAATAGTGATGCGCTCATTTGAGCGCTATATTCCAAAGAGCGCTATGTTCCAAAGGCTTATTTTAGGGGCTAAAGCAGTGGCCAAACATTAGCTCACTGCCTTGGTGACTTGACTTGACTTGACTACAGGGAGTTTAAATAAAACCTTATAGATAACGGCAGGTCAAACAACTAGCGATGTACACAATGTATTCGCACACCGCTATGAGTGTCGGATTAACTGTTGTTGGGAGTTCAGGGTACATGCTGGAATTCATGTTAGGACTAGCTGTGGGCCTGATACCGTGGATGATCCATCGGCGGCGAAGCGATGCTCGCTTGAAGCATTTACTCAGTCTCTTAGAAGATCGCCAGCCTTTGCCGACTTTAGGGTACGACGCTCAAATAGCCAGCGCTATTTCTGAGCAGCAGGCCCAGGCTAAGTCGATGGTTGAGCAGCTTAAAGATTTTCGTCAGGTGCTGCAATTTGCGCCGGTTGGCTATCTGCAAGTGGATGAAGAAAATCGCCTGCTGTGGTGCAACCAACGAGCTCAAGAATTTTTAGACATTGAGCAGTGTGACTATGATCAGCCTCGGCTCTTGTTAGCTGTGGTGCGCTCTTATGAATTGGATCAGCTCGTCGAACGTACCCGCCAAGCTCAGGCTATTTGTGAGGCCCGCTGGACATTTAACTCAATTTCTACCGATCCCTCGAATTATTTAGAGCGGCCTGCTTATCCGTTACAGGGCTATGGGTTACCGATTAGTCACGGTCATGTCGGGATTTTTCTAGAAAATCGGCAGGAGGCGGTAAGTTTGGCGCAGCAGCGCGATCGCTGGATTTCAGATGTTGCCCATGAGCTAAAAACGCCGCTCACCTCTATTCGCTTAGTAGCCGAAACCCTGCAGTCTAGAATTGATCCCAAGCTGGTGAGCTGGATTGAGCGGCTGCTGAAAGAAGTGATTCGGCTCAGTCGGCTGGTGGATGAGGTGTTGAATATGAGCAGCTTAGAGCAAGGGCGATCGCCGGTAGAAGCCACCGCTCATATTAACTTAGTAAGCTTGATTCAAGCGGCGTGGCAAAGCCTAGAACCCCTAGCTAACCTCAAGCGAGTTACCCTAGACTACCAAGGCCCAGCAGAGATGATGATATATGCCAATGCGGGCTTAATGCATCGAATGCTCTTCAATCTAATGAGCAACGCTGTTAAGTACAGTCCATCGGCTCAAGCGATTCAAGTGCGATTAAGCACAGCGACTAGCTCCGGAGATGCAGCGGCGCTCACGCCGAATTTATGCATTTTGATCGAAGTGATTGATGCAGGCGCAGGGCTTGCCGAAAAAGACTTGCCTTATATTTTCGACCGATTTTACCGAGCCGATCCGGCTCGTAGCCGTCAGGCAGTAGCAGCCATTAGCGATTCAGAAAACGCTTCAGAAGCTGACATAGCGGCCGGTGCAGAGACAGTAGAGCTAGCCGAACTTTCTAGCAGTGGAACCGGCTTAGGACTTGCCATTGTCCGTCAGATTGCAGAATCTCACCAAGGTTGGGTCGAGGCTAGAAATAGCCCTGAAACAGGCGGCGGCTGGCTGCGAGTATGGCTTCCTCAAAAGCAATTGACAAAACCTACTGCCTAAATTATCTTCTATCAAAAAAATAAAGGAATCATAAAGTGCCTGCGTTGGGAGTGGTAAAAACTGCGAATAGCTGACTGTAGATTTTGGTTCAGATTCGGTCTATCGTGGCTACGTATGTACATACAGCAGCGGCGATTATAAGAAATGTGTAAAATCTTGTCTATTTAGTGGTGTTACCCCCTTGTGAAGAACTAGAAGTTGCTGCTTGAATAAATAAGAAATGACAAAGCAATCAGCTACTTAAGTCTTTCTACGGAACTTTTATCTGTCTAAGTTTTACAGGATTGACTTTTGTGGCTCAGGCACTGAGCTTTGTGTACTTATCCATAAACACGACTGCCATAACCCGATCAATCACAGACGATTGCTCAACTATGCTCAACTATGACTGAAAGGCTACAAAAGCTGTTATCTCAGCGCGGCATTGCTTCTCGTCGGCAAGCCGAAAAGCTGATTTTAAGTGGTAGGGTGACAGTCAATGGCAAGATTGCCGAAATCGGCCAGCAGGCGGACGTAACCGTTGACAGTGTTTGTGTCAACGGTGTGGAGCTAGGCCAGCCACCTCGCTGCACTTACCTTTTGCTCCATAAGCCAAAAGCTGTTGTCTCTACCTGCAGCGATCCCCAAGGGCGAAAGACTGTACTGGATTTGTTAGATGCGCCCATGCGATCAGGCTTAGGCATTCATCCCGTCGGCCGATTAGACGCCGATTCGACCGGAGCTCTCTTACTGACTAACGATGGCGAACTGACGTATCAGCTAACGCATCCTCGCCACCGGATCAGCAAGCTTTATCAGGTACGTGTGAAGGGCTTTCCTACAGAAGCTGATCTTCACCAGTGGCGAACAGGCGTTATGCTAGCTGAACGCAAAACCCTGCCTGCTCAGGTCGATGTTGTAAAGCGATTACCCGATCATCAGACTCTTTTAAAGGTGCGATTGATTGAAGGGCGTAATCGCCAAATTCGTCGGGTAGCTGATCTGCTCGGCTACCCTGTGACAGCTCTGCACAGGATGAAAATTGGCTCACTCCGGCTAGGAAATGTTCCCCTTGGCCGCTACCGTTTATTGACAAATGAGGAAGTTGTGCAGCTTAAACGAGAAGCTGCTTTATCCAGGGCTGTTTCATTAGATGAAGCTAGATTCTAGTGATTGGCTATGACCTCTTTGTATAGTCTGTGTTCCTTCTGTATAGTCTGTGTTTTTCTCCACCGTCACCGAACCACCGCCACTGAACTACCGCTACTGAACCTATGAAGCAGAAAGCCCGTATTAAAGAATCCACCGCTCAGCAGCTACAGCAAGAGCAGTTGCTTTCGCTCGGCAGTCTTTTACAGCAATCACGTTTACAGCAGGGACTGTCATTAGAGGTGATTGAAAAACGGACACTGATTCGCCGGATGCTGCTGTCTGCTTTGGAGCAGGGCAACTTGGCTGATTTGCCGGAGCCGGTTTATGTTCGAGCTTTATTGCGCCGCTATGGCAACGCTTTGGGGTTAGATGGTGAGACGATTTCGAGTCAGTTTTTTACGCATCCGGTGGTGCAGCCGCCTCGCAGTTCTTGGAAGGATTCACCTGCGGCTCAGTTGCGCCCGCTGCATTTGTATGCGGCTTATGTGCTGCTGATTATGGGAGCAGTGACTGCACTTTCGGGCTTTTTGCAAAACAGTGCGCCGAATGTGACGGCTCAGCCGATTTTGGATCCAGTCGCGATCGCCCAACTCATGCCCCAGCAAAACGTCTCGGCTAAAACGCCGCCGGTAGTGCAAGCTGAGGCTAAGCCCAAGACTCAATCGCGTCCGGTAGAGGTAAATCTGATGCTGACGGGGCAGTCGTGGGTGCGGGTGATTGCCGATGGCTCGACCGAGTTTGAGGCAATTTTGGAGCAGGGGGAGACGCGCTCTTGGGCAGCGGATCAGTCGATTACGGTGCGGGTGGGCAACGCGGGTGGGGTGATGTATTCTTATAATCAGTCTAAGGCTGCGCCAATGGGTGAGTTGGGGATGCCTGAAGAGAAAACGTTTGGGCCCGATGTCAGTTTGGTGACGACTCAGTAATAAGCGTTAGGTGATCAGCGTCAGTAGGATGAATCTGCAAGGTATTTGCCTACAAACAATGGGCCTGTAGAGAATAAGTCTATCAAATTGGGACTCAAGAGCTGATAGGTTGGCTGGCGGATGGGATTTTCGAGGCTGGGTTATGGCCTGCTTTGAGGTTGGTTTTTGCCGGTAGGGTGATAGTGACGGTGGTGCCCTGAGGGGGCTCACTGGTGAGGGCGATCTGGCCCTGGTGATTGTCGGTAATAATTTTGGCGATCGCGAGTCCGAGTCCTGATCCCCCTGCGCTGCGAGTGCGCGCGGGATCAACGCGGTAGAAGCGATCAAAAATGCGATTGAGATCTTCTGTGGGGATGCCGATGCCGGTATCGGTAATCGTGATAGTGACTTGGCTGGAGCTGATGCTAAGGGTGAGGCTGACGGTGCCTGCTAGGGTGTAGTGAATAGCATTGGCAATGAGGTTGGTGAACAGGCGGGTGAGCTGATCGCGATCGCCTTGGGTCAACACGTCAGTGTCCGGGAAATTGCCGGTGAGGACCAAAGATTTTTCTTGAGCGAGTGCTTGCTGTTCTTCAATCACGTCTTGAAGAAGCGATGTGAGACTGAAGCGATCTCGCTGCATGGGGATCAGGCCGCTTTCTTGCCGAGCAATAAACAGCAAATCGTCTACTAATCTGCCGAGGCGACGGGTGAGGCGTTCGATAACTTCTAGCTGACGGCGCTGAAACTGTTCATCGGGGTCGCTGAGGGCGACTTGGACGTTGGTTTGAATGACGGCGATGGGGTTGCGCAGCTCGTGTGAGGCGTCGGCGGTGAACTGTTTGAGCTGCTGGTAGGCATCTCGTACGGGTTTGATGGCAAGGCCCGAGAGCAGCCAGCCGATGCCAGCGACTGTGAGGATCATGGCTGTAATGCCAAGGGCGAGATCGATAATGAGCTGACGGCTGGGCTTAGAGACTTCAAACCAGGGGTGGCTGACGCGCAGATAGCCGAGAAGCTGTTCGCCTGCGGTGAGACGCTGGGTGATTTGCCGCAGGACAATGCCGTCAGGCGGGGTGACGGTTTCACCTTTAGGGTTGACGTGTAAAGGAATGTCGTGGGGTTTGGCAAAGGTGGTCCAGCGAAGTTCTCCGGCTGGGTTAAACCATTCGAGATCGATGTGATCGTCTTCGCTAGATTGGCCGCTATTGCGAAAGCTGGCTTCAATGTTGACGCCGGTTTTGGCTTCGATGACGAGCGATCGCTCAACAATCTCCACTACATGGTTAAGGGTGTCATCAACACGCTCAACCAGGGTGCTACGAACGTAGACATAAACGCCGCTGGCGAATAGCAATAGCAAGATGGCGGTGACGGTGGTATACCAGAGGGCGAGACGGCGGCGAGTGGTCTGGAACATGAGTGGTAGAGGTGGCGCATGTTATGCAGTACACCAAAGTAAATTTCGTACAGTCTCACCTGCGTACAGTTTAGCTGTGTACAGTCTTTGCCCAGGAGCGACTATATATGCTCTTGCAGAACGCTCTGACACACCGCCCGCTTGCTGTCCTTAGCACATTAAGTTTTTATTAATGGAATCTATGATAATCCGCCCTCAATATCCATTAGCAACGCTCAGATCAGCGGTGTAAGTTATTAAACGCTGCCGCTATACAACAAGTGAAGATTTTCAAACTTTAACCCTTGCGATAGCCCATTACTCACCTCAAATCACTCATTGAGTAGATGGCTGTTTTGAGGGGGTTGATTACATTAGGGCTATTGATTTTACAAACGTAACTGAGGTTAACGATATGAGTGCTGAAGAGAATAAATCTTTTGCTAAGAAAAACGAAGAACGCATTCAAGAGTTCGTCGATAATATTGACGAGAAAGGAGCTGAAAAAAAGGAGCAAAAGAAGGAAGAATTGGAAGAGCCCAAGGAGACTGAATAGAGCCCTGTAACCAAAGCAAACCGATGTAAGTGATGAGTTAAAAATGTTGGTAAGCTTTGTTGAAGGCCGCAGATCAAGACTTGCATGACTTAACGAATCTTAGCTACGTACGGCAAGTATGCAAGAAGTACACAAATTGGGCGCTGATTCGTTAACAAAAGATGCGACTGCCGATTAGGCGATGCGACCTCATTAGCCTAATCGGTAGCCGAAGCCGCGCACCGTCTTTAAATACTTAGGATCGCTAGGGGTTTCTTCTAACTTTTCGCGCAGCCAGCGGATGTGGACGTCGACAGTTTTGTTATCGCCCATAAAGTCATAGCCCCATACCTGATCGATGATTTGATCGCGCGACCAAACGCGCTTGGGCTGAGAGATGAGTAGCTCTAAAATTTTGAATTCTTTAGGTGAAAGGCTGACTTCTTTATCGGACAAAAAGACCTGACATTCGTTGGTATGTAGGGCAATGTCTTCAAATTTGAGGACTGATTTACTATTTTGAGGGGTCTTGGCCTGATAGCGCCTGAGCAAGGCTCGGCAGCGGGCGATTAGTTCGCGCATACCGAAGGGCTTAGTGAGGTAATCGTCTGCCCCGACTTCAAGGCCAACAACGCGATCAGTTTCGGTGCCTTTAGCGCTCAAGATTAAGATCGGCACGTTCATGCCTTGATGGCGTACTAAACGGCACAGATCTAGGCCATTCATGCCCGGTAGCATTAGATCGAGAATGACTAGGCTAAGATCGCCAGCTGCGCCCTTTCCTGAGTCTGCGCTGCCAATTAGCATTTCCAAAGCTCGCTGGCCATTATCTGCGACTAGCACCTCAAAGCCTTCATCTGCCAAAGACAGCGCCACCGTCTCTCGAATCAGGGCTTCGTCTTCAACTAATAAAACTTTGCCAAGACCGACCCGAATCTCTGAGTTTGCGGGCGCTGCTTTTGATTTTAAAGAAACCATTCAAGGCATCCTGTGTGTCTTTATATCGATCTTATCAGGGATATCTGCGGAGTGAAAGATGTTTAGCTTAAACGGCGCTTAACCTAGACTTAACCTGCGATCGCACTTTAGTTATTGATTCCTTAATTTAGACTGCCGCTGAGCCGCTAGCTAACGCTGCTAAACCCTTGCAAGCCCGTTAAATTACCGATATCACCGCAAAATTTGTAGCGTTAAATTACACCGCGACAAAGTTCACTAATTTGCCTGGAACCACAATAACCTTCTTAATTTCTTTACCTTCTAAATACCGCTGAGCAATTTCTGACTCGCGCGCATAGGCTTCTAGCTCGGCCTGATCAGCCGTTGCTGGTACTTGCAAGGTGCCTCTCGTTTTACCCATAATCTGTATTACTAAAGTCATCTCATCGGCTACCAAAGCCTCAGTCTCAACGACTGGCCAAGCCTGCTGATGGATGGAGCGATCTACCTGCGAAATTCGAGCCCATAGCTCATCTGCAATGTGAGGGGCAAAGGGCGCAAGCAGTTTTATGAGTGTACTAATACTCTCTGCAAAAGCAGGCGTGGTTTTATCGGGAGCCTCGTTAATAGCATTGCTCAGCTTCATTAACTCAGAAACTGCTGTATTGAACTGGTAGTCACCTTCAATATCTTCAGTGATTTCTTTGATGGCTGTGTGAGTCGCCCGACGCAGCGCTTTGTCTGGTTTGCTGAGGCGGCTGTGATCAATTTTTGCGATCGTATTGAGCCCGCTAATGCCCTCAGTACTCGCGAACTCAGTCACCGCTCGCCAGACCCGATTTAAAAAGCGATATTGCCCTTCGACATCTGCATCATCCCATTCAAGATCTTTCTCAGGCGGTGCTTTAAAGAGAATGAACATCCGCGCCGTATCCGCACCATATTTTTCTAATACCTGAGCAGGCGGCACTCCGTTAAAAGCCGACTTGGACATTTTTTCAAAAGAAACCTTTAGCGGCAATCCGGTCTCTGGATCGCTGGGATGCTCCAAATCAGCAATGCGCTCAGGCCCAATCGCAGTTCCATCGGGATTGCGGTAGGTAATGGCTTGCACCATGCCTTGAGTGAGCAGCCGTTGAAAGGGTTCGTCAAAATTGAGCAGACCGCGATCGCGCAACACCTTCGTAAAGAACCGCGAATAGAGCAAATGTAAAATCGCGTGCTCAATCCCACCTACATACTGATCAACTGGAAGCCAGTCATTTACTCGCTCCGGCGTAAACACCGCCGCATCATTGTTCGCATCCGCGTAGCGCAAGAAATACCAAGACGAATCGAGAAAAGTGTCCATCGTATCGGTTTCCCGCTTTGCCGCCGAGTGGCAATTCGGACAAGGCACGTTTACCCAGTCCGCCATTTTTGATAGCGGTGATGCGCCCTTGCCCGTAAACTCAACGTCTTCAGGCAACCTAACCGGCAAGTCCGCATCCGGCACCGGCACCGCGCCGCACTGAGGGCAGTGGATAATCGGAATCGGCGCGCCCCAGTAGCGCTGACGAGACACTAACCAATCGCGCAGGCGATAGGTGGTGGTGCCTTGACCGAGCGATTGGGCTTCTAGGTAAGCGATCGCGCTTCCCACACTCTGAGTGTCGCCTTTCCCAGCCGCTATCCCATCCAGCGGCCCAGAATTCACCATTATCCCAGGCCCAACGTAGGCCGTATCTATCTCTTTTGCTACTGTAGACTGGCTTTCTGGCTGGCTTTCTGGCTGGATGACTGGCTTAATCGGCAGCTCAAACTTTTGGGCAAAGTCAAAATCTCTTTGGTCATGCGCAGGCACCGCCATAATCGCGCCCGTGCCGTAATCCATCATCACGTAGTCAGCCGTCCAGACGGGAATTTTCTCCCCATTCACCGGATTGATCGCATAGCTACCGGTCCAAACGCCCGTCTTCTCACGGCCTTCGGCTGTGCGATCAATTGTACTCAAATTCGCCGCCGCTGCCTGATAGGCTTTGACTGCTTCAGACTGAGCCGCTGTTGTGAGCGCCTCCATTAAAGGATGCTCCGGCGAAACCACCATAAACGTGGCCCCCCAAAGCGTATCGGGGCGCGTGGTAAAGATCACCAGATCTTCGCCCGACTCTGATTTGAAGGTAACTTGGGCCCCGGTAGATTTGCCAATCCAGTTAGCCTGCATGGTTTTCACCCGCTCTGGCCAGCCCGAAAGCTGATCCAAATCATTCAAAAGCCGCTCAGCATAGTCTGTAATCTTAAAAAACCATTGCCGCAATAGCTTGCGCTCAACTTTGGCCCCTGATCGCCAAGAGCGGCCTTCATTATCGACCTGTTCATTTGCCAACACGGTTTGATCAACCGGATCCCAGTTCACGGCCGCCTCTTTTTGATAGGCGAGGCCCGCGTCAAAAAACTGAAGAAAAATCCACTGCGTCCAGCGATAGTAATCGGGCAAGCAAGTGGCTACCTCGCGATCCCAATCGTAAGAAAGCCCTAGTGCCTTGAGCTGCTGACGCATTTGCGCAATATTATTCAGCGTCCATTCAGCTGGAGGCACCCCTCTTTTAATCGCCGCATTTTCAGCCGGTAAGCCAAACGCATCCCAGCCCATGGGGTGCAGCACCCGGTAGCCCTGCATTCGGCGCACTCGCGCCACTACGTCGGTAATGGTGTAGTTGCGCACATGCCCCATGTGCAGATCGCCTGATGGATAAGGAAACATCGACAGCGCGTAAAACTTTTTGCCTGCGCCTTCGGGGGTTTTATTCAGCTGTTTGTCAGCCCAATAGGTTTGCCACTTCGCTTCAATTTCTGCTGGGCTATATTGCAATTCCACGCCGCTACGGTTCCTTATGATCGACTCACCCGATCAGTTCACAGTATTAGAGCATTCTAGTGGGCGAAATGAGTTTTAGCGCAATTGGTTAGCACGATCGGATCGATATCGCAGTTTTCCCAGTTGTCCTGATAGCGTTCGGCCACAAGCGGGCGCAGCGTCAGCTGGGGAATGTCGCCGGTTTCGTCGTAGCGGACATCGACCCTGAGCGCTGAGTAGGGGCGGCGCTTTTGACTGCCGCTGCCAGAGCGGCCAATAAAGAGATGGCATTCGGCCACCGGCCGTCCATATTCTTCGATGATGGGGCCTTCTGAGCGCTGTCTACGCAGGCTAAAGCCGCTGCCGCCACAGACGACCCAAGGAATATTGCGATCGCCGTGCCCAGTATCAGTCGTGGTTAAATACTCAAAGCAATGCGCATGGCCGCTGAGCACTAAATCCACTAGCGGACGGGCGGCAGCGCCCTCGGATTCTGGCAATGCCGCTGCCACCTGATCGAGTACCTGCCGCAAGTGAAACCGAACCGCTAGCGTTTGCGCCTGAAACCACTTGGTCTTTTCAGTCACGTAGGGCGGATGGTGAAAGAACAAAACGCGGCCTTTGGCCTCAGGATCTCGCCAGGAGGCGATCAGGCGATCGCGCAGCCAGTTGAGCTGCTCTGTATCCAACGTTTCCCCTGTAATTGAAGCACTAAGCTGCTTATCGATATCCCACAGCTGTTCTTCTAACTGCTCGATGTCGGCATAGAGACTAGTTGCTCTTTCTGCTTGATCATGCACAGTCATATCAAGCCCATCCGACTCCTTTTCAGCCGCGCTAATCTCTTTTTCTAGCTGCTTGCGATAAGCCTCAATCGTTTCGCGCTGAGCGCGGCCTTCTGCTGTTTCGGGTAGCGGTTGAGGGGCATTGAAGGTATTGCTATCGAGCGCAAAGAAATCAATGCCGCCGCGCCGAAAGGTGTAGTAGTGATTCGGCAGTCGAGTAAATTGCCCCGGTACGTAGTGCAAACACCGCCCGGTGTCTGTTTTTGCAGTGTAGTGCTGAGCCAAGTGATCGGCAACTTGCGCAGCACCCATCGGTTCCAAATAATCGATAAAGGCTTTAGCAAACCCTTCGCCTTGAAAAGATCCGTGCCAGCCAATGTCTAAATTAATGCGTTTATGCAACAGCTGCCGCAAAGGCGAAAAAGCCCGACTTAACAGCCCTGCTGCTAGTGATAGATCGTAATAGTCGTGATTGCCGAGTACGGGTAAAAACGGCTTTTTGAAGATCATTCTATCAAAGCGAATTTTATTCGGTGTTTCGCCGCCTACCAAAAACTCCCGGTAAGGCTTGATAAAATTGTCGGGATACTGTTCGCTCGATCCGGTTAAATAAACAACATCGCCCGTATGCAAAATAAACTCGCATTCGTCAATGTGTTCTATCAGACGTTTGGCTACTCGGCGCTGAGGTCGATCATGCAAATGCCTGCTCGTACCGCTGTCCCCCAACACCAAAAAGGAAAATCCGCTCTCACTTAGGGCGGAATCGTTACCGTCAATAACTAAGCGAGTTTGATCGATGCCCTGCTGAGCGATCGCCGGATGCTGCCAGCGCACCCGTTCTTTCATTCGGGCAATTTTGGTGGCGATCGCCGAATCAGAAACAAGCCTCATAAATATCCTGATATGGGTTAGTGGTCAGTTGGGTTAGTTCTTTCCTTGAACATAGCAGCAAATGCTCTTGGCTTCATCCGTCTGCTTTGGCAAAGGCCATCATCAGCAGATCCTATAAAGGCAGGAACATTAAACTCAGCTATCCTCAAGTTCCCTCAAAATTAACTCAAGTCACTCTTTTGTCAGGGGCGTTTTCACCGTAGTCCTATCCCCTTGATAGAGTCTCATGCGAATCATTTTTTTGATAATAAAAGAGCAAACCAAATGCTCGTAAGGGCAGGATATTTTATTATGTCTGACCAGAAAAAAGAGAACGATTTAGATACTAGCGGAAAGCAAACCACGATAGAAGAGAGCACTCGCACAACCGGACAAGGATCGAACACCGACACCCGCCCCGGAGCTGAAGCCGAAGCTCCGGGCAATGATGGTAACGTCCCCGGCAGCCCCAACCAAGGCACTGAGGCTCGATAGATGAGGGCCGTATCTAAAGGGCTTGCTCTAGATACCTCACGTCTGTTCCTTTATCGATAAGAATGCGCCTATCGAATGACTATATTCATTCGGTAGGCGTATTCTTTGAAAACCTGTTTACAACTGTCCACGAAACTGTAACTTAGTCCCGCGAAACGCGCTTTCTCGAATTATGACGACGACTTCAGCAGAACATCGGCCTACCCCTGATGAAATCCACGGTCAAAAGCTGACCTATCCAGCTAGCCAAGAAGATATGAACCTAGCCCCTGATAGTGATTTGTCTAACTACCAAGCCGCTGGAAAGCTCACTGGAAAAGTTGCGATTATTACAGGCGGTGATTCGGGCATTGGTCGAGCAGTTGCAATTGCTTATGCGATGGAAGGCGCGAAAGTCGCTATTTTGTACAATGTCAACGACGCTGATGCCGACAAAACCGCAGCGATGGTGCGAGAGCGCGGCAGCGAGTGCTTACCCATCAAGATGGATGTGCGCAAACCTGAAGAATGCGAATCAGCCGTTCAGCAGACGCTTGATAAGTTTGGTCAGCTCAATATTTTAGTCAACAATGCCGCTTTTCAAATGGTGCAAAGAGATTTGGCCGATCTAACTATTAAGCAGTTTCATGAAACCTTTGAAACCAACGTCTTTGGCTACTTTCACATGTTTAAAGCGGCGCTGCCTCACTTGCAGGCAGGCGATGTGATTATCAATACCGGCTCCATTGTAGGCAAAATGGGCAAGGGAATGCTGGTGGATTATTCGGCTAGCAAAGGGGCGGTGCATACCCTGACGAAATCTTTGGCTCAAGCGTTAGCTGAGAAAGAAATCCGAGTCAACTGTGTGGTTCCTGGCCCGGTATGGACACCGAACATTCCGGCAACAATGCCCATCGATAAAGTCGAAGGTTACGACAGCGACAATGCTATGAAACGAGCGGGTCAGCCTGAAGAACTTGCGCCCGCTTACGTATTTTTGGCAGCCGAAGACAGTAGCTTCATGACGGGCGCGTTAGTTGATGTCACAGGCGGCCAGCTTTCTAGCTAAGGATAATGGTTCAATTGACTGGCTAATTGACTGGCTAATTGACTGGCCAATTGATCGATCAATCGGCCAGTCAATTAGTTTGAATCGGTTAGTTTGAATCGGTATCTTTTTCAATATTAGGCACAATGCCAGGGCGCTCTTTGCCTTCCCAGCCAGCCGGTCGTTTGGAATTGTACCAAGCGATAGAGCCAATGCTTACAGCCGCGACAAAGCCCACGACACCCACAATGGTTAAAAATAGGGAATAAGGAATTGGGCTAGCGATTGATTCTTGTGCGAGTAAAGCCGATGCGAGTAATACCATACTGAAACTCTGCCCTTGTCAAAAAATCGATTTTCTTACAATACCAGTTGATTCTTTCAAGTAATCGAAATTATGAAAGATATAGATCAATGCAGGATACGTCAGGTAAGACAAGTCTTATGGGTTGAACAGTTTGGTGCGATTGTCGCGTCAAGCTTTAAGCGCAGAGTCTAGAAGAGCTCATACCCTTTGTCTTTGTGAGTGGGCATATAATTGGCGCGCTGACCTTGGATAATCTCTCTTAAAATCTCATACGATTCCACCAGTCTTGGCCCTGGTCGATTGAAATATTGATTGCCATCAGTCACGTATACCTTTTTGTGTTTGACGGCATCGAGCTGATGCCATTCAGCATGAGCAGCCATTTCTGTGACAGCTTGGCGAGTTTGAACCAGATTGTAGCCGCAGGGCATCACGATAATAATATCTGGATTAGCGCTGACTAATTCGGCCCAGCTCATCCAAGCAGAATGTGCCCCAGCTTTGCCGAAACAGTCCTCGCCGCCCGCTAGCTGCACTAGCTCCGGTACCCAGTTGCCAGCAGCCATCAGCGGCTCTGTCCATTCTATACAGGCAACTGTTGGCCGAACTTCGGGATTTAGTGAAACTATTCGAGACTTGAGCTGTTGTATGGTGTTGGCAGCTAGTTGTCTGCCAGCAAGAGAGCTAGCTAGCGCCTCAGCCACTCGCTCCATATCCGTCCAGACGTCGGCTAGCCGCTCAGGCTGAAGCGACACTACCTGAATTGCTTGAGAAGAGTCTGAGCCATCGGCGGCGACCAGTTCTGTGACTGCTTGCTCAACGTCCTTTAAACTCACCGCGCAGACTTCACACTGCGCTTGGGTGATGATATGCGTAGGCCGTAAGTCTGCAAGAATTTCTGTTTTCACCCGATACACGCTGAGCGCTGACGTTAGCAGCTCAGTGACACGTTCGTGAATCTCCTCACTGCTGCCAATGGGGTCGAACTTGGGTTCTGTGCAAATTGGCAGAGATTGGACAAAGTTGGGATAGTCACATTCGTGCGATCGCCCCACCAAATACTGACCATAGCCCAAACTAGCCACGATCTCCGTCGCGCTCGGAATTAGGGACACAATTCGCAGGGCTGATGGCTGGGCTACATCCGAATCACAGCTATTCATATCAATTCCTTCTCGTAAAAACTTACTTCTCTTGACAAGCTGATCTAGCCGCTTTGGGCACACTAGCGCCATAGCCCTTGGGTGAATTGTACATCAACTGCTTTTTATGCAATCTGCACCCGAACAACCTCTGCTAGAGCCGCAGTTCATAGAAGGCGATCTGCGATCGCTTGGCATTCATTCCGTGCTGAGCGATCTGTCCCTACATACTTTTTCAGTCACCCCCGATTGCACTATTCAAGCGCTCATGGCTTGTTTCGTTCAAGCCCCTGACTTACCGGGTGTGGTCATTACTGCCTCAGAACGAGTCAGCCTGCTCTCGCGACAGCAGTTTTTAGACTGTATGCTGCAACTAGGCTACACCAGCTTTTTTCAGGAAGACTCGATTCGCTTCATTCTCAGCCAAACTAATCGCAAAGCCCTGAAGCTATCGGGTAATACCTCCATTTTGCTAGGTGCGCAGCAAGCGCTTAAGCGCCCGATTGAACAGCAAAGCGATCCGCTGCTCATCAAACAGGCCGATGGCTACCGACTGTTAGATGCCCATACTTTAAACGTTGCTCACTGGCAAATTCGCGGTATCGAAACTCAAATCCGCTACGAGCGACTGCACATGCAGCTCTTGCAAAATGAGAAAATGGCCGCCCTCGGTAGCCTAGTCGATGGCGTCGCCCATGAGATATTAGACCCTGTGAGCTTTATTTGGGGCAATTTGGGCTACATTGCTGATTATGCCCAGCAACAACATGAGCTGCTGGTGGCCTACGAAGCTGAAATGCCGCAGCCGCCGCCCCGGATTGTTCAGCTCAGAGAAAACATTGAAATTGATTATCTGCGCAGCGATTTGCCTGCTGCGATTAGCAGCGTTCGCAATGGTGCTAATCGGCTGAAGCAGCTAGCCACGAGCTTGCAAAACTTCTGCCACATCGATGAAATTCATCCTCGCCCGACGGATATTCACACGTTGCTAGACGGCACCTTACGGCTATTGCGCAGCCGCTTGAGCACACCGATTGAAATTGAGCGCTGCTACGGTAAGCTGCCACCTGTGCCCTGCTTTCCGGGACAGCTGGGTCAAGTATTTATGGACATCTTTATTCGTGCTATTGATTCTTTGCTCGTGCAAGCGCAGCCAGAGCACTACACCGACAGCCCCACCCCCGATAAAACCCCTCAAATCGCGATCACAACCTGCGTACTCGCCGACCAAGAGAGCCCTGAAGCTAGGCCCGATGAGTCTCGCTGGGTTTCTATTATCATTAGCGACAATGGCCCAGGTTTACTGCCCGAAACCAAAGCTCAAATTATTGAATCCTTTTCTACTGAGCGTCGCTCTCGTCAAGAAACGGGCTTAGCTATGAGCTATCAGATTGTGACGGCTAAGCACGGCGGCCGGTTCTGGATACGCTCTTGTCACGCATCGGAAAGTGAGGCTTGTGAGGCGAAGCGATCACCCACGGGCACTGAATTTGAAATTTTGCTCCCGCTAACCGTAGCGCTGTAGCAATCTATCTCGATCAGCAAACGTATCTGCCAAATGTCTGCCATTAGCTGACTACGGGCTAAATACGGGCAATCGTCACCGCTTCAGGCTGATCTTGATACTTTCCACGGCGAGTTTCGTAGCTGATTTCGCACTCTTCGCCTTCTAAAAAAAGAAGCTGAACGACGCCTTCGTTGGCGTAAATGCGGCAGTCGGCGCTGGAAGAATTGGAAAATTCTAAAGTCAAGTAGCCGCGCCATCCGGCTTCGGCAGGGGTGAGGTTGGCGATGATGCCGCAGCGGGCGTAGGTGCTTTTGCCAAGGCAGATGGTGGTAATGTCGTTGGGCATTTGCAGCCGCTCTAAGGCGACGCCGAGGCCGTAGGAATGAGCCGGAAGAATGAAGTAGCTGCCGTCGTCGTCGGTTTTGAGCTGGGCAGGCTCTAGGTTGTCGGGGTTGAAGTG
>JBGTNW010000006.1:0-33370 GCA_041742865.1 Phormidesmis sp. | reverse complement strand
GGACTATGACGACTTGATGGGTGAAATTATTCAATTTTTGGCGGCGCAAAGCGATCAAGCCGTAGCCGCAGGCGTCGATCCGACTAAAATCGTCGTCGATCCGGGGATCGGCTTTGCCAAAACCGTAGAACAAAACTTGACGATTTTGCGTGAGCTAGAAAAAATGCGGGTTTTGAACTGCCCAATTTTAGTGGGGACTTCGCGCAAAAGCTTTATCGGTAAGCTGCTCAATCAGCCGGAAGCCAAAGACCGAGGATGGGGGACGGCGGCGACGATGAGCTGTGCGATCGCTCATGGCGCGGATCTCGTCAGGGTTCACGATGGCCGCGAAATTCGCGATGTCTGCCAGATGGCAGATTTTTTATGGCGATCATCCTAGCGCTTTCTATCTGATCTCTCTGCTAGATCAGCCCCAGATCGGCAGTTGATCTGAAGGCTCGGTGATTTACACTAAGAAACGCAGTCTTGATTATAAATACGAGGTTTTTTCCATGAAACGCTATCGAGCCGTCGTTGGGGTTTTGCTGGCAGCGATCGCCACCTTTTTGGTGAGCTGTGGCAGCGGTCCTACCGCCGAGGCCCCCACCTACACCCCTGAAAAAATTGCTCAGCTTCAAACCTATGTGGGCCGAATTGAATCCAATCGGGTTCGCCTACCGGAGCTAGAAAACTACATTGAAAAAGACAATTGGGTCAATGTCGATAATTTCACCCATGGCCCATTAGGTCAGCTTAGATCGGAACTGATGCGCCTCTCCAATCAGCTATTGCCTGCCGATCAGGGCAAGGCAGAGACGCTTTCTGGAGATATTCTGGGTCATTTGCAAAAACTAGATGAGGCGTCCTCGAAGCGTGATTATGCCGGAGCGATCGCCCAGTACCGCGAGTTTGTGGGTGATTATGATGCACTGCTGAGCATAGTGCCTGAAGCCGCCCGCCAAAAAGCCAGCACCCCTACGGCCAAAACGCCCAGCGTCTACGACATGACGACTTCGATTCCAGATCCAGAAGAAGTGCGCCCTGAGGCAGAAGATATGGTGCGTACACCAGTTTTACTAGATGACAACGCGGCAGCGGCTAGCTAATCTGTTGGCAACTGTAATTTGCACCGGTGATTTCTGGTGATTTATAGCTATGAATAGAGGATAGGTACCTGTTCTCTATTCATTTTTTTGTTTTTATGACGGTTTCTCCCCGAAAAATTGTTATTGTTGGCTGCGGTATTGTAGGTGCCATGCTGGCCTATGAGCTCAGTATCCAATTCTCAGCCGCTGAAGCCGATATTCAGGTGTTAGACCAGCAGTCTCCGGGACAAGGCTCAACTGGTGCGGCTTTAGGCGTACTGATGGGCATTATTAGCCACAAGGTGAAAGGTCGTACTTGGCGGCTTAGAGAAACTAGCGTTCGGCGCTATGCGACTTTAATTGAAGAACTCTCACAGCAAGGACAACCGGTTCCATTTAACAATCAGGGCATTGTGAGTCTATGCTTTGATGAGAAAGAGCTACCCCGATGGAAAACGTTAAAGCAGACGCGTAAGGATCAGGGGTGGCCATTAGAAATTTGGACATCTGAAGAATTGCAGAGGCGCTGTCCGCATATTGATGTAGAAGCGAGCGGGACTACTTATGCAGACAGTAGCGTCAAAGCGGCTATTTATTCTCCTGAAGATGGTCAGGTGTCTCCCCCAGCGCTGACACAAGCGCTAATCAAGGCCGCGCAGGTCAACGGCGTGACCTTTTGCAATGAAGCTGACGTGACTCAGCTTGAAATGCAGGCGCAGCGCTGTGTTGGGGTGCAAACTCAGCAGGGATATTTTGCCGCAGATTGGGTCGTGCTGTGCGCAGGGTTAGGATCGGCGGCGATCGCTCGATCAGCATCAGCGCATTTAGAGCACGAACCGCTGACGCTGATGCCGGTTTTAGGGCAGGCAATGGAGATTCAGCTACCGAATGACTTGGGAAATTCAGCCTTTCAGCCGGTCATTAACGGCAACGATATTCATCTGGTTCCTCTGACAAAAGGGCGTTATTGGATAGGGGCCACTGTTGAATTTCCGTCCGCAGCAGTGATAGAGAATGAAGAAATGTTGAAGGCTGAAGCTGATGGGCTGATCAATTTGCGCCTTGGGGCAGAGCGATTTTGCGGTGCGTTAGCGGATGCAGAAGTGATTAGAACGTGGAGCGGACTGCGGCCTCGTCCGGTAGGGCAGGCTGCGCCAGTAATTCAGCCCTTGGGCGATTGTAAAAACGTGACGCTGGCGACAGGCCACTATCGCAATGGTGTCCTGCTTGCGCCTGCAACTGCACAGCAGGTATGTGAATTGCTCCAAGCCAAGCTGCTTTTTAACTATCGAACTCAGGTCTAGTTAGAGAGAAGCCGGGGGAGGTCAAAAGTCTCATGGCCGAGTTTGAAGCCGAGTTAGAGAGGCGATTCCTTGGCTTGGGCAGGCATAGACCCACCTGAAAACTCTCGTAAAAATTAATAAGGAAATGTAAAAAGATTCAGCCTTCGACCAGATAACGTTTTTGATTGGTCTATGATTAAAGCATCTTCAGAGAGGTTCTTTTCGAGTCTGCAATCAGCTATTTATTCATTCGTATACAAAAGACCTGTTGTTTAACAAGGCTCGAAAGGCGCTATAAGCCAGAGGCTACGAGGGCTTCAGCGATCTTCTCGCAGAGATCGTTAAGTGCCTTTCGTATCAATGATTTCAGCCATTATTTTTTTATCGCAATACCTCTAAAGATACTGATGCGATAATCACGCCCCATTTACATATTTAAGGAGGGCAACAACAGTGTTATCTAGCACGAAATACGCTCATCCCGCCGCCGCTAACGAGCTCGACTCTGACCGATACGTCGCCTTAGATCACCACTATCCAGCGGTTCGAAGACTGCTCGCCCCTGACTATCAATCCATGCCTGCAGCAGAGATAGAAGACCTGTTTTATGGCATGTTCGGCGATCGCCTCAGCCCGGAAGACGTTGAGTTCTCTTTGCAAAACTTAGGTAGAGACCTTGCCAGCGTCGGTCGCCAGGTTGCGCCTATTGCGGCAGCGGCAGCGCCAGTGGTGGGTACTCTTGCCGGGACGGCGATTGGTGGGCCGGTGGGGGCTGCGCTAGGGGGCGCAGTAGGTTCAGCCGCAGGGCAGGCCCTTGGCCAGGTTTCTCAGCCGCAGCCCGCCCCACGCCCTAACCAACCGCAACCTTCTGCTCAAGGTTCCGCCAGAGAACCCGCCAGAGAACCGGCTCGACGCCCAGGGCAGCGAGGACGACGACCGGCGACTAGTCAGCCATCCGCCCTCGCTGCCCCTGCGGCTACTCAGCTCGCCGCACTGCTGGCCCATCCCAGCGTGCAACAGTCTTTATTGGCATTGTTGATGGGGAGTGCCGGGCGGCAGTCGGTACAGCTCGCCGGAGCGTCGGTGCCGGTGGGTGCGATCGCCAATGCCGTTGAAGTCTTTGCTCGAGAAGCCGCCGCCGAATACACTACCCTCCATGCTGCTCACCCCGAAGCCGTGCCCAGCAGCTATCTGATGGACGAATCCGGTACGTTCCTAGTCGATCCTGCGAGTCAAGATGAGCGGGCACTTCGAGTGTATGAGCTAGTTAGCCAAGACTATGCCAATCACACCCAGGGCGGCATGAATACTGAAAGCAATTCTGGTGTCCATCATCGCTATTTGAGAGAGCAGCTAGAACAGTTCTATCACGACAGAGAAGATTACGAAGATACAGAAGACGATCAGTTTTATCTGATAGATGAAGACGACGTCGAGGTATGGAGTCTTTAAAAAATGTCTATTAATCCACTTTTACTAAAAGCATTAACAGCTACGGAAGGCAACTCAGGGCTGTCACCCCAAGATGTTTTACTGTCGCAGTTAGACGAGGAAGATCCTACAGTCGCGATGCTGGCAAAGTATCTCACCGACGCTTCTACAGAAGATGAGATGCCAGCCGACGACCCCTTGACCACAGAAACAGAGATATTGCCCTACGATCCTGCTGAGGTAGAAGCTGCCTTTGAGAAACAGGCCGAAAAGTTAGAAGGTGCTCAACAGCAGCTCTCTCGGGTGACTCGCATTGTTCATCAGCTTCGCCATCGGCTCAGTGACACTTATGCCGAGTTAGAAGACTTGCAAGCTCGCAATGATGTACTGGCCGAAGCGCTTGGGGCCTGTCACCTCTGCTGGGGAGAAAACTTAGACTGTGAGGTCTGTGGTGGACGGGGGCGGCCAGGGGCCTTTATGCCTAAGCCCAGGCCCTATGAACGCTATGTGCTGCCTGCTGCTCAGCGCTTGCAGCGACAGCAAAAATATCAGCAACAGGTTCGTCAGACACGTTCGCACAATCCTGATATCTCCGGTCCGGCGATGACAGGCCGGGCCCGTTCATCAGCGACAGGGAATGCATCAGAGCCAGCTTCAGGGGCGACGATTCCCCATCGACTTTATGGGGAGTTGAGATATCCCACCGTGGATGAAGACGACTATTGAGTTTTAAGCCGAGGGAGGACATGAAAATGTATTTTCGGATTGGAACGTAAGGGACTTAGAGTTTCCTCAGCAAACAAATATCAGCCTTTTCACCAGCGTTTGCAAGCATCTGAACGCTTTTTCGCAATCTCTTTAAAGGTGATAAAGGTAGGATAAATCGCTTAAATCCTCAACACAAGGAGAATCCTAATATGTTTAGCAACGGTCAAGTCTTACTCGATGACGATTACGATATTGAAATGGATGACTACGAAAGCGTCAGTGATTTAGAAGACTTTTTGAGTTATCTCGAAGATGAAGAAGACGATGGGGAAGATGATAGTGAACGGCGTAGACGGCCGCGTCGGGGGCTGCCCCGTCGTTCGCAGCTACCGTCGAAGCGACTTTCTCGCAAGCCATCGTCCTCTAACGCTGCTCTAGCAGCTGCGATCAATAAAAACAGCGCATCGATTAAAGCAGTTGATGCCAAGGTCAACGGCCTTAACGCCAGAGTTGTTACGGTTCAAAATGAGCAAAAGCGCCAAATGGCTCTGCTCAAGAAAGACCGCATGGCTCGACAAAAAGAAATGACCGATCTCAAAAGTAAGCTTCAGCTCCTAGTGCTGTTGCCACTGTTGACTTCGGGTAGCGAGAATTCTTCGTTGGGTCTTTTACTACCGCTGTTGATCTTGGGTGATTTAGGCGGCAGCAGTTCCAAGGGGGGCTCGGATATGAATATGTTGCTCTTGGTGCTTGCCCTGAGCGGTGGCCTAGGTGGCAAAAAGTAGGTCGAAAAGCAAGTCGAAAAGTAATCACTCCCGCGTGACTTGATTGCACTCAACGGTCAGTTGAACAGTGGTCAGTTGAACAGTACAGTGAGCAGCTTTATCGCTGCTCAAGGAGATAGCTATGGTTTTAGATACTTTAATTGGCAGGGCGATCATCGGTAAGGAGTTGGCTAAACAACAGGGGATTTCTGACCCAGGAGAGCAGCTGCGCCTGGGCCTAGTTGGAGGGCTAATCGACTCGTCAGTGATCGGCTTAGTGGCGACTGCTGCGATCGCCCGACAGCAAGCCAATCAAGACGGCACTTCCCCTGACAGCCCTCCCACCGTTGAAGAGGTAAAAGTACCCGATGTTGTTCAGTACGACTCCTTTGAACAGGCTCGGGCGGCGCTCGCTGCCATTGAGCTGAAAGCAAAAGAAACCAGCGTTTACAGCGCCGACGACCCCGATGGGGCCATTGTCGGCCAAACGCCCGAGGCAGGTGACTTTGTGCCCAAAGGCACCACGGTAGAGGTAAAAATTGCTCGTAAGGCGATGGTTCCTACCGCTCCAGGTAAAATGCCGCTGCTCCTAGGGCTTTCTCTTGACGAGGCCAAAGAGACGCTGGTGCGAACGGGTGCAGTTGACAAGGCTAAGATTTCGGTGGTAGATGGATTTTCTCAGATGAAGGCCGCACCTAACACGGTGATTATGCAAAATCCCGATCCGGATTCTGCCATTGGCCCTGAGACTCGGCCTACGCTGATGGTGATGGGGGCAGTCACGGTGCCCGATGTAAAAGGGATGACAGCCTTGCAAGCCGCGCTCAGCCTCACCAGTCAGCGACTCGTACCCGATCTAGAAGCGACAGGGTCTCAGAATGGCAGGGTAGAAAAACAAGTCCCTGAAGCGGGCACGATTGTGGCGCTATTTAGCCTGGTAAAGCTGTGTGTTACGAGCCAGGAGGCGGTGGTGGGCTAGTAATTGCATCGGCTTCCCCACCCGCTAGCCACTGGCGCTCTGAATGTCCTGAATCGGCCAATCTCCAGCCGATTCAGCCCAGAACCCCTAAACCAGTGTTTAGAAAGAGGTTGGATCGATGGATCCAGCACTGCATGAACTGTTTGAATCGGGCGAGGGTGAAGACGAAGTCGCCGCCATCGTTCGACTAGATCGCCCCCACGACCTGCCGGAAAATATTCGTGTCGTCACTCAATTTGGCAATATTGCCACAGCCCGACTGAGCCGACAGGCTATCCCAGAGGTTTGGGCGGCGGCAGCGGTGGTTAGCCTTAAGGCTCCGCGAACGGGGCTGTGGCCTGAACCCGATTGGCCAGAGTCTGTTTCGGAGGATTTGCGAGAGAGCGATCGCCGCCGACCGCTGGATCTACCTGAAACGGGCCGAGGCGTGGTGCTAGGAGTGATTGACTGGGGCTTTGACTTTGCCCATCCAGAGTTTATGAATGACGATGGCAGCAGTCGCATTTTGGCCATTTGGGATCAGCGATCGCAGCCCAACCGGCCCCCTCCTCAGCCCTATGGCTATGGGGTCGTGCATTCTCGATCTGCGATTAATCGTGCCCTCAATAGTGATGATCCCTACCGTACTCTCGGCTATCGCCCGGCACCTGATGCCCATGCGACCCATGTTGCCAGCATCGCCGGGGGCAATGGGCGCGGTGGCGGCCCTCTGGGCATTGCCCCTGCGGTGGCGTTTGTGTTTGTTCATCTTTCTAACCTAGGACCGAGGGCGGGTGAAAATTTAGGTGATTCGGCGGCGCTGCTAGAGGCGGTTGATTTTATCGACAAAATGGCAGGCGATCGCCCCTGTGTGATTAATACAAGCCTTGGCCGTCACGGGGAACAGCACGATGGCTCAACGCTGGTGGAACAAGGGCTAGATGCATTTGTCAGCGCGCAGCCCGGGCGGGCCTTGGTGCAAAGCTGCGGCAATTACTACAGCCAGCGCATTCACACCAGCGGGCAGCTGCGTCCCGGTGAAACCCAACAGTTTGTGTGGCAGATAAACCCGGCGGATAGGACGCCGAATGAATTAGAGGTTTGGTATTCGGGGCGCGATCGCTTCGTGATTGTCCTCACCGGCCCAGTGCCGTCTATTCGGCTACGGGTAGCGCTGGGCGATCATGTTCCGATTCAACACAACGGCCAGCAGATTGGCACACTGTACCATCGGCAAAAAGAGCCCAACACTCAAGATAATCACATCGATATTTTCCTCTATTCTCATAGCCCCGCTGGCGACTGGACGGTGGCGCTTACTGGAGAAGATATCGTCAATGGCCGTTTTCACTCCTGGATCGAGAGAGATGCAGCACTGCCCCACAGCCAGTCTCATCTCGACCCACGTGATGTGGTGAAAACCACCACCACTGGCACCATTTGCAATGGCTATCAAACCATTGCGGTGGGCGCTTACAACGCCCATTCAATGCGGCGAGAGATGGCTTCGTTTTCTAGTTCAGGGCCCACGCGAGATGGGCGCATTAAGCCAGATCTGGTGGCTCCGGGGGTAACAATTTTGGCAGCGCGGTCTACTCGGCATCAGGCTGATGCCAATGCCCCTTTACTGATGCGCAAGTCGGGAACGAGTATGGCCGCGCCCCATGTAGCAGGCACCGTAGCGCTGATGTTTGAGGCGGCGCAGCGGCAGTTACCGATAGAAGATACCCGGCGTTGGTTGCTCAGTAGCGCTGAACCCAATGAAACTGAACCCTTGACGCGGGTGGGCAGTGGCTACTTGGAGATTGCGCGGGCGGTGGCTGCGAGTCGTCCACGCATCGTGATCTCCAGCAACAGCCCAGCAGAAACACAACCGGCAGAGATCGCACCAGACCAGCCAAAACGAGAAGAGACAAGGCGGGCAGAGGTTATGAATAACAACGCTAATGAACAGATCTACAGCTCTGATCCAGAACAGATCGATCAGATTATTTGCGATCGCACCGATACCCTAGCCCATGAGTTTTTAGAGGCTACGGAGACGCATAATTTTATTCTCATTTCTGGTGGACCAGGGCTATACGATGATCGCGACGTAGAGCACGACAAATCCTGGGCGAACTATGTGACGCCACCGCTGTTGCTCACCGATACTAAATCCAAGCGCAAGGCATTTTCTAAGGCGAATGAAGAGATTTGGTGGTTGGTATATAAGCCTGCCTACCGCGAGCGCTGGGAAGATGATGTCGCCAAAAACCGCAAGGCCGCTAAGGCCGTTAAAAAGCAGGGGTTCACTTCCTATATCAATTTGCTAGAAAATAGAGCAGCCCAGCGCGGCTGGCATCTGACTTGGTTTAGCTCAGCCAGTGGGCTGTGGCAATTGCTTAAAACCTTTCATGACCCTATCTCGCGCGTTTGGTATTGGGGCCATGCGCGAGATGATCTGTGGCTCACCCTTGCCCACAGTGATGCATCAGTAGCAGTCGCCCCGGACAGTGCTGCCATTGTGACCGGAGACGCCATTAAAGCGAATAAACAGCTGCGATCGCGCTTTCAATCCGCTGGCAGTACTCAGCGCCATCGGTTTATCGGCTGTAATACCGTTGCTTTTGCCAAGCGCTGGGCTAAGGTCTTTGGAGTGCGCACCGAAGGGGTTGAGGGCAAAGTAGACTTTTCTACCATTCATGCTACGGGTGGTGAACCTAGCCTGGTTGCTTCGGCCACGATTAAACGCTTTGCCACCGATGGCAGCAGTACAGAAGCGATGGACTGGCTAGAATTTACGGACGCTTCTGGGTTCGCTGATTCTGCGCGAAATGATGCTGGGCAAGATGAGACAGCGGCGCTCGCGTCTGAAGTTTTGGATGCTGAAATCTCACGCTCAGCCCTTTTAGAACCAGCTCTTTCAGAATCGGATGCAGGGCTTGAGGCGGTCTTGTCAGAGGCGGCGGGGATAGAGGATTTAGAAAGCTGTGGCCACGATGGGTTTGATCTTGAAGATGAGAATGTCGAGGCGAAGACTTTCTCTCATAGCTTCTCTCATAGCTTCTCTGAGGGTTGCTCTGGCGAACCCTTAGAAGCGGATGATGACGCTATCTATGAGGAGATCTACGAGGAAATCTATGAGGAAATCTATGAGAAGACCTACGCGGAAATGTCTGGGGCGGATCTTTTAGCGGCGGATGGGGAGTTCTCTATGCCTTCGATGGTGGATTTGGCAGACTGGGCGATCGCAACCAATGCCGCCGCCACCCGCGCCGAAGATTGGCTCACGCTGCTGGTTCAACCTGAGCAGTTTGCCGAACAAATTTCCCCCGAGGGTCACCCCGCGCCATTGTATCCTGCCGCTATTTTTGAAGCCTTTTTGCCGCAGGGAAGTCCAGCTATTCGGCGCTACTATGAACAGTTTTTTGAAGTGGTGGCACCGCCAGGAGAAGCGGTTGAAGGGACGCTGCCAGAGGGCTTATTAGTGCTGCGTCGGGCTGTGGGCGAAACCTATTTGACCCATGCGGCCATGCTGGTATCGGGCGAAATGATGCCCGATTGTGATTTGCTCAGTCATGGTCTGCGAGGGGAAGTAGCCTCCTCGGGCCGATACGCTCAGGTTTTAGAAGCGGGGGCATTTCCCCATACCCGCAGCCATCAGTTTGCTCGCCGCATTACCGACGATACCGGGCGCGTACCGGCCAATCAAATGCTGCTGAGAATTCGATCTCATTCAGAATCCCTACGGCCAGAGTCTCTGGGATCTGCGCTTTTCGAGTCGCACGATTGGGCCGAAGCGGCGAGCGATACCCTCTTTCGCATTCGCAACCAGATTCTCTCCCACGATGCTGTTACCGATTGCAGTATCGAGATTACTGGCGCGGGTAGCACGCTCAATGGCCGGGTGAATCGTGCGGGTAGTTGGCAAGTGGCGCTCTCTGCCTTAGCTGATGGTGACTACCGGCTTCGGGTCAGTCCCGATAGCCAAACGGCGAGCGGGGTGGGGCCGGCGATCGCCAGCAGCACCCCTCGCCCTGCCCGTATTTGGCGCAGCCTAGAAGGTACGGTGACGGTTCGAGGCGGGCGAGTGATCAGTAGTTCCCACGGCAATATCCGTGTTTCCGGTAGAACCGTATCCGTCGGCCTGCACCCGGTGTGGATGGCCTCGCCAAACCACAGCCCGCGTCCGGCAGGTACTAACATCACCCACATCGTGGTGCATCACACCGGCGGGACAACCGCATCTAGCCCGCTCAATACGTTTATGAATGCTGCTGCGATCGTATCGGCTCACTATTTAATCCCCCGCGATGGACAGGTGATTAAACTGGTGCATGAGTCGCAACAATCTCACCACGCGGGGCGCAGCCACTGGGCCGGACAAGACAGTGTGAATGCGTTCTCGGTAGGCATTGAAGTGGTGCACCGTACCGGAGGCACCTATGAGCCCGTGCAGTATGCGGCTTTGATTGCGCTGCTTAATAGTTTGCGCGCGCAGTATCTCACCATCGGTGCGCAACAGATTATTGGCCATAGCGATGTGGCCACGAGCCAAAGTTCGCCTCGAAAGGTGGGGCGTAAGCTCACCGATCCGGGGCCAGAATTCGACTGGACGCAGCTAGAGGCTGCGGGCTTAGGGTTGCCAATTCCGTCGGCGGCGAGGCTGAGCCTAATGCCCCGCGCTCGTCGCTCGGGCTTGGCCGGTAGCCTGTATGGCAATTTCTTTGTGATGGTGCCAGGGGGCAGTTTGCGCGTGGGCGATCGCGACTCGACCCGCCGCTATGGCGCGCAAGTCAGGACTGCCGTCACTACAGCGGTGATTGCAGAGCTGCAAACCGACCTACAAAGCATTGGCTACTTTTGCCCGGTAGATGGCAACTTCACCGCCCAAACCGAAGGGGCTATCAAAGCCTTTCAAGAACATTTTCTCAGCCGGGTGCGGCCTAATGGTCGCGTCGATGAAGACACCGCTGAGGCGATTAAGTATGTTCGTCCTTAGTGCCAGCTGCGCCAGCCATTCGCTGGCCACCCTTGCACGGGCTATATCGCTACCCACCTGTCGACCGCTTGGAGGTTATCCCATGCCTAAACCCCTCGATGAATCTCTTTTGCAGCGAGCCGAAACGGCCCTATTGCAGGGTCAGCCAATAGAAACCACCATTCATTGGTTAGAGCAAATCGGTGATAATGACCAGCTTGCAAATGATGCGGTTAGTGAAAATCTGAGTTTGCTGCCTGCGATCGCAGGCCCAACTTTGCTGTTAGCCAACCTTGATTTGAGGGCGGCTATTCCTAGCTTTAGTGCAGTGCAGCGCAGTCGCTTGCAAACGCCACTGCTCAGCCCCAACGAGAATGCAACCGCGCTGATCTGGAACCGCGATCAGCATCCGCGGGTCTCGGGTCTCTCCCTTGAGAAACTATCGATTTCTCTGGCTCGCTATGTTGAGTTTAGTCGGGTAGAACAAGAAATTACCCGCTATAACCGCAGCCATACCGATGCGCCAATTGTCCTGGAACAGCGACCAGATAATGCGGTTTTAGTCGAAGCGATTCACCAGTTTCAGCTTAAGTGCTACCTAGAGCCCAAGCAGCACGACGGGCTCGCGGGAGAATCGGTGCTGGATAATTTGGGCCTGCTAGATCGCTCTGGGATGCAAAGCTTCGATCAGCCCAATGCAACCGCTCAAAGCCGATTGAATGGCAAAGCCCAGCAGATTGAGCAGGAAACCGGAGGCCGTTTTACAGCGGCTGATTGGTTCAAGCAGATGGTGAATCCTACTTTTTTGGGCCAGCGTTTTACCAATGGCATTCATCGGGTGTTGATTCAACAGCTTAGACGGGTAGAACAGCACTTTTTCGACCAGTCTCCCGATACGACGCCGGTTGAACTCGGGCAGCGCTTTGGCATGGTTGTCGATGATCTTCATCGGGGCATGCGGTTTGGCAAGACCGCTAGCAATCATAGCTTTGGACTTGCCTTTGATCTGAAGTATGTGGGCAATCCGTGGATTGCAGGAAACCCTGATCGACCTGTGGGCAATCGCTATTTTGAGCAGACGATGGCTCGAGTCGCTCGACTGATGGCAGGTGAGACCCATTTCTCCTTGACGGCTCGCTATTTGCATGGCTTGGCCCAGCGTCTGTCTACGGCTGATATTCACGCTACGCTTAGCCAAAGCGATCAGCAGCTGCGTCGTTATCTGAGCTTGATGACGGATCGCGCTACGCTACAGCAGCTTTTGAGCGCGCGACAGCAGGCAGGAACGGCGGGGATTTTTGCCACGTCGGGAGAGTCTATAGAAGCGGCGACGATCCGTTGGACTCAGCAAATTAAGCAAGATCTAAAGGCACTAACTGCTTATTTTGAACCGGGGCGTGATCCGCGCAGTGGCTTTTTAAACTTACCTTTAGAACTGGTGCTAGCCTTGCGCGATCAAGCCTGCTTAGCTTGGGGCGCGGTTGATTTTGGCCCGAGTCAAAGCGGCGATGTGATGCATTTTGACCTGCGGGTCAAGGGGGTTGGCAAGGTTTTGAGCAAGTTCTCTCCTGAGGTGCATCCTTGCCTAAAAAGTCGCGATCACGACTCCCTCAGCCATCCACTCACAGTTAGCCGACAAGGCATTAGCTCAGAAGGAACCAGTGTTGTACACCAGTGCCTCCCCGGCGAGGGGCCGCCCGCTGCATTGCCCGATCCTGAGGGGCGAGGGCTGCATCCGCTGGTGTACCGGGGTACTTCTGGGCGGCGATCGCGCAATCCATCGGTAGGTGATGCCCAGCAGTTGCTCAATCGTTTTTTACAGCAAACCGCTTATGGGACTACTGCCTGCCGCGTGAACACTGCCCAAGTGCAACAGTTTATTGCCCAAGGCCGCGCAACCCTCCGCCGCAATGGGCAAGATCCGCTCACCGTAGACTGTCGCTTTGGCCCCAGTACTGAAATTGCGACCAAAATGTTTCAAGCCTGTCAGGGCTTAAACCGCGATGGCAAAATTGGCCCAGATACCTGGGCGCAGTTGGTAAGACTGCGTTCAACGCCGCCGGTCGTTCCCCTAATTGTGCCGCCGGTCGTTCCTCTAGTTGTGCCACCGGTTGTGCCGCCTGCGACTACAGCGCTCAACCCAGCGCGATGGACTCCCATTGTGCAGCGGGCGCTCAGTCGCTCAGGGGCGCTTAGAAGCCAAAATGCGGTGAAGTTTTTAATTGATGGGGCTGAGACCTTTCGGGCGATGGTAGCGGCAATTCGCATGGCTCACAACAGCACTCACTATCTCTATCTTTTAGGCTGGATCTTAAAAGACGATTTTGAGTTGTTGCCAGGGGATCCGACCAGTACGTTTCGGGCGTTGTTGTCGGCGGCGGCCAATCGAGGCGTACAAATTCGCGTCATGCTGTGGGACCAAGTGGGCACCCAAAACAGCGCTCAAGTGCGCCGCATTAACCGACTCTCAACGGGAGCAGCTATTTTAGACGATGAAACCCCAAAGCCGATCGCAGCCTTTGGGTCGCACCATCAAAAGGTGCTGATTGTCAGGGGTAGTGAGGGCCTGATCACTTTTTGTGGCGGGATTGATGTCAATGAGGATCGGCTGCGCGCGGTTGGGGCAAGCAGTCCGGGCAGCTCGGGCAGTGGGGGCTCACCGCTGCATGATGATCACTGTCAAATTGTCGGCCCGTCGGCCTATGATTTGCTGCAAACCTTTATTCGACGGTGGGATCACCACCCTGAGGGGAGCCGATTGGATCGTACGAAAGGGGCGCTATTAGGGCGGCGAGAGCCTGTGCCTGGGCCGATTCCTACGCCGAGCACAGGGTTGGCTAGTACAGGTGGGCCCTGTGCGGTGGCGATCTCCCGCACCTTTAACCCGGTTACCCGAGGCAGTAGACTCTCTCGCGAACAAGACATTAAGCGGTTGTTAGTGGCGGCTATTCGCCATGCGCAACGGTTTATTTATCTCGAAGATCAATATCTCATTCATCCATTGGCGGCGACTGAGCTGCGGGCGGCGGTACCCCGTTTACAGCATTTGACCATTTTAATCACCGCCTCTGAGCTGTCGGATTTGCCCTGCGTTTGGAAGTATCGTAAAGACTTTATTCAGCAGTTGACTCGGGGATTAAGTACGAACGATCGCGCCAAGGTGCGAATTTTTGTGAGGATAACCTCGCCAATAACGTCCCCGCCCACTTTTGGCCCGCATACCTACATCCATGCCAAATCTTGGGTCTTTGACGATGAGCTGGCCGTCATTGGCTCGGCAAACTGCAACCGCAGGGGTTGGGATCATGATAGTGAGGTCAATGCCTTTATCTTTGAAGATGTGCAGCCAGTGCGCACGGCTCAGACCTTTGCACAGCAGTATCGAGCGCAGCTGTGGGCAGAGCATTTGAATGTTTCGCTTAGTGCAGTTGCCGATGGAGTTGCGAGCGCAGGACTATGGCTATCACCGCCATCTGGGGCACGAATTATGCCTTATAACCCTACGGCAGGCAGCGACCGCTTGCCCGACGCTGCCTGTAATGCCCTCTTCAATCGGATAGATCCAATGCCATAATGCTGGCCCGATTGAGCCTCTTTGCCTAACTAGAGCGCTCGGCCAGTTACACCTGTACTATGCATGGGGCCTATAAAAAATGTTTTATGGGCTCTCTAGCAATTGCATAACCCTTTCGGGAGATTTCCTCATGTTAGTCTCAGCTAACTTAGTCTCAGCTAACGCCAAGGACAATAATTATTTAATCTAACAATACCTAAAAAAATCTCTCGGCTGCGTGATCACGTTTTATCAAGCTTGAAGCAAGATCTAAAAACGCTGGCAGTCGAGAGATGGTTACGCTATTTCCACAAAACGTTTACTTGCGGAGCCATTTGGAGGCGATCGCACCCAAAGCAGCACCCACCAGCGGATTGCTCAAGAACTTCAAAATTGCGGGCTGATCGGCCAGCACTTCTTGGAAAATGTCTGGGTGAGCGGTGTACGCAAAAGACGCTAGCTTGCCCACATCGTCAGCGTTCATGCGCTTAGGATGGCGAGTAGACAGGCCCAGACGCTGTTCGAGATCTTTATCGCTCAGACCTCTCTCTTTAAAGTGCTTGAAAAAATCGCGGGCAACATCGTCGCGCTCGTTCGGCTTAATTTTATTAATGGCCTGCTTCAGCTCAGGATCCATTTGGGCAGCAGGCACATTTTGAGGATTAAACGAGCGCTTGATCAAACTATGACGCTCATCCCGAGAAGATCTATCTGCAAAATCATCAAAGCTTTGATATTTTTCCCCGAGAGCATCGTTGCCATTGGGGTCAAGAATCTCTTTATTGCCGCCTGCAAGATCTTTCATGATCTCGCGTTTGTATTGATCGCTAGTTGACATGGGGGCATCCTCCAAAAGAAGATATTTTTTTAGTGAGTTTAGTGAAATCGGCAGACGGGCGCTTACAGCCAGCCTAAATTTAGACAGCTAGCGTAAGTCAAAAGAGCCAGCCCGCTGAGAAGCCTGTTAGGGCGTGTTGTAGGCTACTTCGTTAGATCGCAAATCGTAATCTGCCGTTAGGATGGGTGCTTTGTCAGGCGCAAACACAATTACTTGTAAATCTTGGCCAGGAAAGCTCTTACGGAAGCCCTGAAGCAATGATCTTGAGAGGTCTCTAACTTCGTTAGGTTTGACATCTTTAGTGATAACAACACCGAGCTTATTGTTGTCGCGAACATAGGCATCAGAAATTAGACCCTGGGCAGCACTTACTACCCAATCACCATATTCTTGACCTTTGGCTGAGTTTCCCCGCTCTAATTGAGAGTAACTGACGTTGGTTCCGGCGGGCGCTTGCGTAGTGGCTGTAGAGCAAGCAGTGGTGGAAACCGTAAGCAGCAGCACCAAGGCGATGGCAGTTAGCCAGCGACGGCTGCGTTGAAAGAAAGTCATGGCGTTTCCATGTTCCTCAAATTGACGATAGGATTGACGGTACATTTGATGACTAGCCGCACTTTTAGTTAAAAAACCGACCAACTAGAAACCGACTACTCATCAGTCTAGTGACGAAAATATCACCAAAGATTAGCCAGCATTGCAAAATGTAATGTCTAGTTATCTACACGATAAAAGATCTGTGTTTTTTTTTAACACTCCCTAAGATATAGACTTCAGATAATCTTGCCTTTGCCAGTAGCGATAGGCGCTGTAAGCCATCGTCACGACGCCTGCGAACAAAGCGCTTTCATCAATTTCAAATTGGGGGTGATGCAGGGGCAGGTTGGGGCGATCGCGAAACCCTACGCCTAGCCGAAACATGGTCCCCGGCGCTAGATCGGTATAGTTAGCAAAATCTTCTGCGCCCATAGAGGCATCGGTAATCCACTCCACGTAGTCAGAACCTAGGGCTTCGGTAGCGCAGGTGGCGACTAGCTGAGTTAGATCTGGATCATTGAGCACGGATGTGCAGCGGCGGGTGTAATTAACGGTGCAGGTTGCGCCGTGGAGGGTGCAAATATCGGTGGCGATGCGGGTGATCCACTTGGGCAATAGGGCATGAGTGCTGGCATGAAGCGATCGCACCGTTCCCGTCAGCCGCACCTGATCGGCAATCACATTGGGCGCGCGCCCGCCGGAAATTTGGCCAATCGTGATCACCACGGGGTGCAGCGGATTAATCGTCCGGCTGATCGACTGCTGAAGCTGCGTAATCACCTGCGCCGCAATCCAAATTGCATCAATTGCCTCGTGCGGCCGCGCCCCGTGGCCAGATTCTCCCGAAATTACAATTTCTAGATCATCAGCAGCAGCCGTCAGCGCGCCTTGACGCAGGCCAATGACGCCTGCCGCGATGCTAGGAAACACATGCACACCCAAAATCGCCGCGACATCTTGCATCACGCCATCGGCAATCATCCACTTTGCGCCTTGAGCCGTTTCTTCGGCAGGCTGAAAGAGAAAGCGCGTCGTGCTAGGAAAGGGCTGATCCAGGCTTTGAACCATTTCGGCTAGCACCATTGCCGTCCCGAGGCCGATGGTGGTGTGGGCATCGTGACCGCAGGCGTGCATAATGCCAGGGCTTTTAGAAACGAAGGGCAGATCAGCTCTTTCGACGATGGGTAAAGCGTCCATATCGGTACGGATGGCAAGAACGTTGCCCTGCGGTGAGGCTTGGCCCCTAAGCTCAGCGACAACGCCAGTTTTACCCACCATTTCTTGCACCTGAAAGCCGTAAGAGGAGAGCACGCCGGAGACATAGGCGGCGGTTTGGTATTCTTGGCCGCTGAGTTCGGGGTGGGCGTGAATGTGGCGGCGAATTTCAATGAGGCGAGGGGCTAGTTTGGCAGCGATGGTTTGAAGGGTGGAGAGCATGGATTCGACGACGCTCAGCCTGCTGGCTGAAAGAAAAGGATGTTTTATTCTAAGGCTTTGGGTAGGAGGTGCGATTCGACACAGCGCGTTCGATGCCCAAGCGGCTACTCAATCCAAAAAGCGATTTGCCTTTTAAAGACTGGTTTGAAAACCGGTTATGTTGGCAATTTGTTTGATTGTTGATTTTATTCACTTGAAAAAGAGAAACCACTGGGTTGTTTTTATACAGACTTTGTTGATCACTTCGGACGAAAGCTTTAAGATCTTAAGATCTATATGGAGACGCTTTTAACGATGTTCTTAGCGATATAACGATAAGTTACTTTTTTAGTGTTGAGAACAAATAAATGGATAGAGGAATGTACAATTCCAACAATTAAATCAACCTAAATCAACCAGTTTTCTCTGTATTTGAGATGCTGCGATAAGCAGCAAGATGCAATAGACAGCAGAATAAAGGGATATGACTGTCTATATATTGCAAGGTCTTTTATTGGAAAGTCTCCAGATTTTGTGGCCTAGGATTTGTGGCGGTGGTGAAGCCTGCCTTTAAGCCTGCTTGCTGGCTGCCTGTTTGGTGTGAGTGTAATGTTTTTTGGGAGTGCTTACGTGACCGACAGTGCCAGGGCCATTGGGCGAGGAATGCTGGTTTTAGAGAGCGGTGCGATCGCTTCCACCAGCGCCACCCCCAATAAACCCGCTACTACCTTAATTCGTTACAGCATTCAACCTGATGGCCTCAAATTCTACAGCCCTGTTGCCAGCCATAACGGCAGCACGCCGCCTCAAAGCTGGTTCGATTTGTTACCGACGCTCACTGCCTCAGGCGTCGTTAAAACAGACTTCAAGGTTGCTGCCGGTCATCTAAGCCTAGTGTCTTTGCCAGCCTCACCGCAGGCTGCTTTTTATGAGGTGGCGCTGCAAGTGAGCGGTCGCGATGTCACCTTAAGCGTGACCCACTCAGCGGTCTTTTCAGAAAGAGAGAATGTAGCCTTTAAAGCGCTCAACATTGCCTTTACCGAGTCTAAAGGTAGCCAAAGCCTACAAGTTAGCGGACAGCTGACGCTCTCGCTATTAGGCCAAGACATTAACCTGATGCCAGTGCTAAGCGAAGCCGGAGCCCTGATCTTTTGTCCTACGCAGCCTCAATCCCTTGAAATCGCCTCATTCGGCCAGCTAAGCATTGCTCAGCTCAGTGTCGGCACTGACGATGACCGCTGGGCTGAGTTGCAGGCGCTCTATACGTTTGACAGCCCATCGGGAAATGTCTTTCTAGATAGTGCAGGGCAATCCACCGGGATTGCATTAGCCGGGACCGTTGAGCGAGTCAGGGGCGGCATTTCAGTCAGCAATTCTGGCCCAACTTCTGGCCCAACTTCTGGTTCAAATTCTGGCCTAAAATCTGAACCCACATCGGATGTTGGCATCACCCGATTGGTCAACGCCTGTAAAGCTAGCAATGCCATTACGATTGCGGCTTGGGTAAAGCCTACTCAGGCGCTGACAAAGCAGAGTAAACGGCCCGCTCGAATTGTCAGCCTGTCAAAAGATTTGGGTGAGCGGAATTTCACCTTAGGTCAAGATATTGATGAGAAGGGCAACAATCGCTACAGTGTTCGGTTACGAAGCCATAAGGGCTATTCGATTATCAATTGGCTGCTACAAAACAGCTGGCCTTTTATCAGAACTCTGATCAGCTTAATTGCTCGATTGTTAAGCAATCTTTTTAATTTGGCGAACCCTTGCAACGGGACGCCAGCGGTGGTGTCTGAGCCTTTTTTGCTGCCGCAGGATCAGCTTTCTTACGTTGTTTTTACTCGCGATCGCACGGGCACGGGCAAGATCTACATAAATGGGGTTGATCGCACCGATGTTGCGGCTTCGGCTGATCTGATGGGAGCCTTTGGTCAGTGGGCGGATTCGGCAGATTTTTCATTGGTGTTGGGTAATGAGGTGACGGGCGATCGCCCCTGGCAAGGAGAATTTTACGAGGTCGCCATTTACAGCCGAGCCCTATCGGCAGATGAGGTGTTACGAACCTACTATCCTGATATTCAGCTAGAGGCCACACTGACGCTCAATCGCTTGCCGGTGCCGCTCAATGAGCCTTTGCGGGTAACGCTTTCTAACACTTTCGCTGACGGCGCTCAGATCAAGGTAACTCAGCAGGCGACTCAGCAAGCGCTGAAAATTACGCCGTCTTTAGTATTGGATGAGATCGATCTAGAATGGCGCGGAACACCAACCTCTGCGGGGAATTTGGTTGGCAGTATCAACGCCACGCTGTGGGATAATTTGCTGACATTGGATACTTTGCTAACAGCGGATAAGCTAGCGCTTTCGCTGCCGAATGCTCAGCGCAGGTCGCTGCTCTTAAAAGACGCGGGTTCGCTAACCAGTAAAATAACAACAACAAACAAACCAGAAAATTCACCGCCATCTTCTCATCTGCTCGGCAAGATTGAGCTAACGCAGCTGAGCTTACGTGTTGATCGCAGCGAAAATAATCCAGATTGGGCCTTTGAAACAGATGGGAAAGTGACGTTTGCCACCATTCCTCAGCCGTTAAAGGGGCCATTTTCGGTCGATCTTTTGATAGAAAGTGGGAAGCTGTGGTTTGGAATCAGTCCCTCTAAGTCCCTGATTGAGCCCCTGAAGCTGGCAGATGGATTATCGTTTGCTAGTGCGGATTTGCGGTTTGCCAGGGAAGTGGCCAGTGAAGTGGCCGGTGAAGTGGCCAGTGAATTGGCCAGTGAGTCGGGTCGCTGGCAGGTACAGGTGGATGAACGAGGCGATCGCAACGGCCTGCACCTGCCGCTCTTTAGCAAAAACCTCAATCTTGCGGCTGAGCTATTGCAAACCTCAGCGGGTAAAGTCCTTGCCCTCACTTGGACAGAATCGACGAATGGGCTCACGCTGATGCCCCTTAGCCAGCAGCTTGGCAAACTGAATCTATTGAACTTCAGCCTGCACTCTAATCCGACGGGTGACCCGTCACGCTGGCACCTTGTCATGGACGGGGAAGTGCCGTTAGGTGTGGATGATAGCAATTCAGGAGAACTGATTCCAGGCGCGGTGCTGATATTTAGCACCGAAGCGGGAGAGATTGTTGGGGTTGATTCTAAACCCGTGCAGCAGCCTACGAAATTGCAGGGTAAAAGCAGTTTACGCAGCTTGAATGAGTCTCTTTTTGCGGGAGATTTACAGAGCTTGGACAATAGCTTCTTGCTCACCGGAAGGTTTGATCTTTTTCCAAATTGGTCGGCGTTACAGGCTAACGCTGAGGCCGATATTAAGATTTTGGCCGATGGCCAAATGCAGGCTCAGTCACCGGCTGAGGTTAGCTTGCCAGATTTTGCGCTAATTGAGCCCCTACTCAAGCTAGCGGATGGACGGTTGACTTTGAGCGGGGGTTGGCTAGGTGAAGCCGTTGTCTTTACAGCTTTGCAGCGGGCGAATCAGACGGTTTGGCAAGGCCGCACCGATCTAGAAATCCCCTTTAGCCTCGCCTTGGGCCCTATTCACGATCCGCGATCGGGGGTGAAGCTTGTTGATCGCATTCAGATTTGCCAAACGCCGAACTGTCGGCAGATTATGCGGGCTCAGGTAGACATTGAGCTGAGTTCAGCGGGATTTTTGGCACGAGTCAACAGCGGCTTTACTTGGCAGGATGAACGTTTTATAGAGACCGCTATTACGGTTGCAGAATTTTCTCTCTTTGAGCCGCCCGCCACTCGCAATCACCTGCTGGGCAGCATTATTGAACAGGTAAAAGCTCAGGCAGATGAGCTATTTGGCCATGACTTTAAGCCGACTTATGGCTATTTCTTTGCGATCAGCGAGGGTAAGCCGGTGGTGTATTTGGGCGATCGCACCCATCCTTTTGATCGCGCTTTGCCGCCTACCGTGCTCCCCAAGGTATTCAAGGCGGACACCGCTGTTGAAGTCGAATCGTTTAGGCTACAGCAAACCGCTGAGGGCTGTTGTTTGAGCCTTGATCCGAGGGGGCGATCGCCGTTAGCGCTCAAAGCCAGCTATCTCGCCTTTCTGCAAAAGCTAGAAGCCGCCCCTATCGAGCCCGGTGCGCTTACGCTTGTTCAATCTCGCATTGCCGAGCGCCTGCCCATAACGCTTGACAGCCTGTTGTTTTACTACTACGGCCTAGACGCCGATGGCAAGCAAATCAACTTACAGGCCGGAATGCGCCTCCGCGTGGACTATCAAAGCTATCAGTTTGTTCATCCGGCGGATAAAACGGCTAATTCTGGCTTTGTGGGTAGCGGTACGGCTTACTACAGCCTTACGAGCAGCGGGGATGAAGAGAATTTTAATACGCTGAGCTTTGACGCATTTTTATCTCAAATTCAGCCCTATGTGAATACAGATATTGCCAAAGTCGGGGCCGGTGGCAGCTTAGATACCTTTCAAGCGGGCTATCAACATCCCTATATGCGGCTGATCTATCCTTCACAATTGGCCTCTTCACAGGGCGCTTTGATTCCTGAGCAGGCGGCGGCGCTAGTCGGTGCAACCAGTTTGACGGCGCTAGATCAAGGCATGAATGTCTCGACCTTTTACTTCAGAGGGCGGGCGGCAGTCGTCCCTGAAATTGCTGTTGTGCTGCAAGGAAAGCCTTTGTTTATCCCGATTGGAACAACCTTGCAACAGCTTATGGAACAAACGCTGAGCGTACCCTCGGCGCTACCAGGAAAATCGCTGTCAGCATCGACCGGACGGCCTCGGTTGAGCCGAGTGGTGCACGACGGGGTAGACAATGCGCCGAACTATGAATTCATTAATTTAGAAGAAATGGTGCCGATTTTTGATCTGCCTTTGGTGAAGGGCGATCGCATTGATTTATAGGCGGTGAAAAAATGGTCACCTTTACTCAATCAGTTTCTTCATCGGCTTCTCAATCGGCTCCTCGATTAGCTACTCCATCGGCTGATCAGCCGGGAGGGGCGCGATCGCTCTATTTCCTAGCCGATCTAGAACTTCAGTCCTGCCAAATTGCCTTTAGCGGCGAAAAATCTGATAAATCTTCTCTATCCCTAGCGGAAACCTGGCAAACAGGCAGCGGCATCTATCTATTTCTGACAGATTTCCCGTTAGGAGATCCCCATGCAGAAGCGGCTTTAGATCAGCGGATAGCTGATTTTTTGCGATCACCCTCAGTTCGCCATACTCGTTTTTTGTGGATTGAGAATCCGACTGATCCCGTTTTTCAGTGGAGATTTCAGGCGCTGGCAGTCTCTGTGTCTTCTGGGGGTTCTGGAGCTTCTGATGCGGTCACGGTCAAGCGGCTGACGTTCTTTAAGCTGCGTAATTATGGACTGGCGATCGCAGCGGGCGTCATCTGCAAGCTCAATGTTGACAGCAGCGGATTTGTTTTTGCACTCGATCCAACAGTGCATTCGCTACCATCAGAACCTGCACACACTAAAAGCACACCCGTTTACTTTTCTACCGGCTATGGCGAACATCGGCTCAACCACATTCAAGTCAACGAAGCCGCAGAAGCGTTAGCTTTACCCATTACGGGGATACTCGCAGGTTGTTTTACCTTCGCGCTGAGCTTGCAACATCCCCCCAAAGGAGAGGCTTTTGTAGAACTCACCCAGATGGATGTTGCCCTGCGGATGTTCTTTAAATCAGCCAATCCAAATCTAGATGAGCGCGATCCCTTTTCAGGATTTGCCGATTTAAACGCTGACAATACGTTTCTCGCTTCAAGTCATCGCTATCCTTTTTTGGGTGAAGATGCCCAGGCGGCCCTTCACTATTCTAAGCAGGCAGATGAGAGTCAAAATGTCACGCTGTATGCAGCGCTAGACCTGCTTCAGCCGCTGAATGAGGCGCGGAGCTACTTTGCTTTTGTTGCGCCGGGCAGTGAGGCGGTTTCTGATCTCTCTTTTCCTTCCTGCTATCACACCAATCTTGGCTACAGCATTCATGTCACGCCGCATGGTTACCATGATAGCCGCCTTGTTTTCGCCGAACGGTTAGCTCAAAGCCCTTATATTTTTCAATCTCCCTTTTATCTGGTGCCTAAAGGAGCTTTTACGCTCTCAGTACCGGACTATTCGCAAACGCCTGTCCCCAGTGGCACCGCGTTTTCTATTCGAGAGGAAGATGACTTTCTATGCGGCCTAGCAGGCATAGAATACATCAGGCTCTCTAGTCAGCATGTCAATGTTCTTCATCTCATGCCCGCTCAGCCCGCTTTTACGCCCGACTTTGTGCCCAATCAAATTGTTGATACCCAGGAAGCTCAGCCGCGATTAGAAAGTCATGCAACTACGGTATGGGCTGCTATTGAGCACGTAGCGGCGACAAATTTTCCAGTGTATTTCTCTCAGCCTGAGCAGTCTTTGCTGTATCGCGCCTCAGCCTTTCAAGATGGCGATCAAGATGCCACTAATGATCCGCTGAGATTTTTGGAAGTCCCTGTAACCGGGCTACCGCCTACAGAATTTCTCCCGATTTTTCCCTACGGCGGCGTCACTGGGCAATTGAGTCACTATCAGCAAATGGAAGAACAATTGCTCTATCCGCAGCGCCATCAGCGGATTCGAGCCGTCGCTGAAAATGACACCACGCCTTTGTCTTCGTTTGCCGAGTCTTCGTTTGCCGAGTTACCGCTAGCAGCGTCTGCCGAAGCGCCGCCAGTGGCAGCCATGAGCACAAGCGCTATTTCTGCTGGCGAAACACTCATCACCGGCACAACGCCGCAAGGATTGCTAGCGACCTATCCAGCAAGCTTTGAAATGCTCAACACTTTATTGTTGGCAAAAGATACCGAAGACAATGCGCTCAGCCTACAGCGCTTAGCGCGAACATCGCCGCTTAGATTGGCGTTTCAGTCTAGCCAGATGTTTTTGGTGATTACTGATCCAGCCTCTTTAAAGGATAATTTTCCAGAAAATCAGCTCACGATTCAAGGCTGGACGTTTGATCTTAATCCAGCCAACTGGCGGCAAGGAACGCGCGACAGCAATACGGTTTGGATTTTCAAGTTTATTGATAAGCCTTTGATTGATACGCTGCAAGATTTGGCTTTGTGGGAGCAGCCAGAGACTTTTATCGGGGGCGATGTAGATAATATTAGGCAGGTGCGCGATCGCTTAGTGCAGCGATTTGAAGGGGCGATCGCTACTGCTGAAGATCCCAATGCCAGTGCTAAAGACCGCGAAAATGCAGCGCCCTTAGCGCGCATTGCGACTAGCCTTTCCTGGTCAGGCATGATCGCGCTCAATGTCAGCATTCCACCTAGCGGCGGCTTGCCTGCTGAGCTGAAAGCGTTAGGATGCGGTATTAAAGATGGCAACAGCTTTTATGCGCAGTATGTGGGCAGCAACGGCACTCCGGTACTACCGCAAGCGGGCACATTTACGGCCGCTCAATCCTCTCTCTTTGGTCTGTTGGACTATCAAGACAACAGCGTGCCTGACGTCAGCCCAGACGGCTATGCCTTTCAAGTTTCTAAGCTGCGTGTCCAGTTTCAAAATTCACAAATTACGGCTTTTTCAAGCGAACTCAATCTCACGTTGGATCGTCTCTTTGACGAAGCCACTCAGCTGCTCAATAGTCAAAGTGGGCGTAATATTGTGGTGCTCAAAGGCTTTACCGAAAAGCACAATAACGCGACGACCTATGCTTTTAGCTTCAGCGGTGCAAACTATTTTGCGCTACCTCACAGTCACATTCTCAACAATGTGGACATTATTAAAGCCACCTTCACGACCGATCCACCCGGCAGCGATCCTACAGTCAGCATCGGCCGATTTAGCCTGTGGGGCCGCCTGAATTTCCGTCATTTAGAAGCCTTTGATGGATTTTCCTTTGGCTCAGATACATCGCTATCGGATGAGGTGATTAAAAACAGCGCGGCACTGAATAGCAGCGCGCGCGCATTAGTAGATGATTATCAAACGGGGGTAGAGCGGCTAGCGGCAGCTAAGGAGAAATTGGAGGGGGCGATCGCCACCCTAGAAGCCAACACCCAGTTTCTTAAATTCTCCAAACTCACTCTATCCATGGAGTGCAAACATTCAGCGACCGGCACCAGTACCAGCTTCAGCCTAGATCCTAGCCAAATAGCCTTTGATTTAGCGCGCAGTCAGGCCCGTCCTAACAGTCTTTATAGCAAGTTTCCCCTCAAGCTTGTCAACTTTGTTCATCTCAATGCTAATAAACCCGACACTCATCCCAAAGGCTATCTGCCCGTGAAGACGCCGCTCGGCGGCAGTAAAATGCCGAGCAGCGGGTTTGGCCTAAACTTTGAGCTAAATCTAGGCAGCCTAGGCGCTTTAGCCGGTGCCGCGCAGCTAGTGGTAAATCTGTTATTTGTGTGGGAGCCTAATCTTGCCAGTAGTTCTGACAATAGTTCTGACAATAGCCCAGAAAATCTTGAGCTTAATAAACCCTTCGCTAACCCTTTCGTCGGCCTGCGCCTACCGGGATTTGGCGGTGATGTTCTAGGCTTTCCACTGCAAAGTGTTCTTAAGCTGTCGTTTAAGAATGTAGAAATGCTGCGAGATCTCAGTCAAGAAAAACCCGCCTACTTGCTAAAAATCAAAAAAGTAGCCCTGAAGTTCTTTGTCCTATCCTTACCACCCAATGGGCAGACCGAAATTGTTGTATTTGGCAATCCAGATGCGACTGGTCGCAATGATGCAATTGGCTGGTACGCGGCTTATGCCAAAGAACCCGCCGCTTTACCCGAAGGTAAGTCGGGGGGCAGAGCCTCTCCGACCAAAGCGCGATAAAGCCATTGGCACACCCAAAACCTCAACAATACTCTAAAAACACTCTAAAAATTAGAACAACATGGCAGGAGACGTTTCTAATAGTAAAAATATTCCAGATCTGTTGAAGGCTATTAAAGAAACCTACGGCATTGAAGTACCTGACATTGGGATCTATCATCCCTTATTTAGACTTTGGCAGATCATCATCACGGTGATGCGAGGAGCCCCGCCTAAGCCACTGTATTCTGCGAGCGGATCAATCACCGATGAGTTTCCCTTTAATTTTGCTAAGGCGCTTTCGCCGTCAGTCAATCTTCAGGCGGATCTCACAATAGATGTTTTTGAAACGGCTCCTGAGAGTTTAAACACTAGGGGAATCAAAGTTACTGTTTTCCCGGTGCCCCTATCAGAGAAGCATCCCAATGGTGTGATTGTAAAAAGAGGTTTGACATTTGTTGATAAGGCCGGAAATTTAGTTAAAGATAACTTGTCAACGGAGAAAATTTCGGATGAATCGGTAATCCCGGCAGAAGCTCAAAATCAAACACTATCGAACCTTTCATAAATAGGTCTATAGACCAGCTTCCAGACAACAAACCACTTACTCATACAACAGGACTGATCACATGGCAGAAACTAAAATCTACTTTGGTGTTGCACTCGAGCTTGCCGGGAAAACAATTGCTCTAGAGCCCAAAAATGCAATTGATGAAATTAAGCAAAAAGGCATTGAAGTAGGGCTACCGTCCGGAGAACGAGTTTATTTAGGCACTGTGGGGCAGTCTTTAGGGAAAATTTTTGCGTCATTGGGCGTTGGCCCGGAAACGACTGATAAGTTCTTAAATGCGGATGGCAGCCTGAAAGAAAGTGAGCTGCCTGACATTACGGCCCTCAAGACGGCAGCTAAGCTGGTTTTGGAGGCTGGTTTATTTGTGGATGAATTTCACGTCAAAATACCGGGTGCAGCAGCGGGTACAGCGCCTACGCTTCCGGCAGCAGGAACGCCAGCAGCCCCGGCATCGTCGCCAGCAGCAGGCCCTATTTCGGTAGCATCAAAAGAGAAAACGGCTTACACCGTTGGCCTCTCGGCAGAGTGGCAGCAAAATGCTGGCCAGCTCATTGATGGGCTCGATCTGAAGCTGCGAGGCATTTATTTTAAGGTGAGTAATGAGGAATAAACCAGCGAATGAGTCAGCCGGAAACGTAAAAGAGTATCAAAGTAAGCGACAACATAAGCGATGACAACAACAGTGCCACGGACAACCAGCGTTAGCTTTGGAATTGTAACAGAGCTAACGGTTGATAATGAGACGCTCACGCTGATCTTAGAAAAGATTCAAGATCGCGATGTGACGGTTTACCGTGGCGGCATGGTGGCCGGGCAGCGGCTGTTAGTGGTGGCGCTGCTAGCAGAGCTCATGCCCGAGTTACAGCCGCCTAACTCACTGCGAAGCTTGGCGATTACCAAAATGGCTGTCGAATTTCGGCCTGATAAAGGTGCCTTTGCCTTTGATGCTGCGATTGAAAATGTATGGTCAGTAACCCTCGATGAGGGGCCTACACTTTCCATTGATCGCTTAGCACTGTCGCTGCTGTCGATTAAGCCGCCTGCTCTAAAGAGTAATTCATCTAATCTACCGACTACTGCACCTGCTAATGCCCTCAGTACGGCAAATCCAAATCAGCTATCGCAGCAGCGAAAACTCGACTTTGTGGGGCGCTCACGGCTCTTTGGGGGTGAGTTGGTGGTCAAGGTTGTTCATGTGTTTGAGGCGGTTTCTCTTCCAAGTGGCGATCGCACCACAGCCAGTCGGCTAAGATTTTCGGCCACAGCTAACAACATTAGTATGAGCGAAGTCATCAAAGCCTTCGGTTTTTCTGAACCGCTGTATGGCGTCGCCGCCTTAAACATTTCTCTAGCGTTTACGCTCGACCAGCGCCAATATCGCTCACTACCCCCTGGCAGCCAGCCTATTACCCAGTCTAACTACAGCTTTCGCGGCCGAGTCGATTGGGATACGGGTATTGAGATCAGCGCCGGCGGCGAGACGCTGCAAATTACAGCCCTAGTGAAAATTGAAAAAACCACTAGTAATGAACCCAGCAAACAACAGTCGGCGCTAACAGGGCAAATTGCCGGTATTGTCAGCGCTTCCATTCCTTTCTTTGACACGCTTCAGCTTTCGGTAATTTACACCTTTGCAAAGACAAATCTTGCATCTGGTTCCTCATCTGGCGCTTCACCCACCGCTTTAAGCACTCGAACCAGTGAACTCATTTTTCAGCTCAAAATCAGTACGCTGTTGCTGAGCGCTGTTTATACCAGCATTCCCGATTCTAAAACGCCCGGTCAAAGCCGTCAGCTTCTGCGCTTTAGCGTCAGCTTAGTCAATGGAGATAATCCCACCATTGGCGATTTAATTGCCTACATTGTCAGCCTGTACGATCCGAGCATTACTGACTTTGAGCTGGATGCCCCCTGGGATGAATTTGCTCAACAAAAGATTTCTCTAGACAAGTTTAGTTTGGAAGTGGATCTTACCCTCAAGCGGGTGACTATCTCCTATTTAGCAACGCTAAATGTGTTGATTGCGAAGGTGTCGAATATTGGGCTCTCTTATCAGTTTGGTTCTGAGCCTGCTACAGCCAGTCAAGCTAAGCCCAATCAAGCGCGAACAGCTTCTAACAAAAAGGTGGCGATCGCTCTCAATCTCAGCATTCCCGGTCAGCCCGCCCAGCGCGTTCAGTGGGATCCGCTGAATGAAAATCCGCCCGCTGTTCCGGGCACTAACGCGCCAATTTTTGACCTTCAGTTTTTAGCCTTGGGCCAGCGCGTTGCCTTTGCGCCCGAAATTGTGCAACAGGCCCGCACCATTAAACAATTTACCGATGTGATACGGCAGTCACTGGTGCCCCTACCGCCCCTTAAGCGCAGAGAAAACCCGCTCACTGCCCTGCTTAATGCCCTCCCGTCAGCCGTCAGCTCAGATCCGACCGTGCCGATCGCGTTCTCCGGGCCTCCCATTCGATTCAGCGCCGAAAGCGGCTGGTTAATTGGCGCTCAGTTCACCATTATGGACGCGTTTGATCTCAGTATTATCTTCAATGATCCCTTTATTTATGGTATACGGATTGAGCTTTCCGGGCCGCTAGTACAAAGTTTTGCGGGGTTAGAATTTGAAATTCTCTATCGCCGGATTAGCGACACCGTAGGCGTTTATCGCACTGAACTGACGTTGCCCGATGCCATGCGTCAGCTTCAGTTTGGGGCAGTGAGTGTGACGTTACCAACGGTTGCCATTGAAATTTACACCAATGGCGACTTTGGCATTGATGTGGGCTTTCCCTGGGGGGGTGATTTCTCTCGCTCGGTAGCGGTGGAAGCGCTCATTTTTATCGGGGTAGGCGGTTTTTACTTCAACAAACTCAGCGCTGAAACGGCGACTAGCGTACCGGCTGTTAAAGAGGGTACGTTTAACCCTGTTTTAGAGTTTGGCATTGGGCTTAAGCTAGGGCTTGGCAGAACCTTTAATAAAGGCGTTCTCAGGGCTGAAATTAGCATTACGCTGCATGGGTTGTTGCAGGGGGTGATTGCTTGGTTTAACCCCACCGATACCCGTCAGTCAAAGGCCACTTACTACCGCGTTCAGGGCGGTGTAGCGATTGTCGGTCGCATTTATGGCATTGTCGACTTTAAGGTGATTCAAGTAGAAGTAGAAGTCATTGCCAGAGTCGGTGTGCTGTTCATCGTCGAGGTGTATAAGGCCATTCAAATAGCGCTAGTTGCAGAAGTGTCGGTGCGGGCTTCGATTAAAGTGCTCTTTGTGAGAATTCGCTTTAGCTTTAGCTTAACGGTGAGACAAGAATTTGTTTTAGGCTCAGATAGCACGCCCCCGTGGCAGTTGGCGGCAGCGTCGGGCGGGGCAATGGCAGCGAGTATGCCGGTGTTTTCGGCGCATCCTCGGACGGCTTTTTCATCTAAGAAGCAGGCCAAAAAACAATATAAATCTCATTCGGCTACACTTCTTTCTCCTCACGCTTGGCTTGAGGGATTAAGTCCTGCATCAGTCACGGCAGGCGATCGCCTCCCTGAGCGCCTGCCCGCTCAAAGCCGCACCCTCCGATGGCAAAATGGCACAGAGGCTCTAAAGCTAGCTCTGCCCAAAAAAGTGCGTCCGGCAACGGTCAAAGGAGATAAGCTACGCCTTGATCTCTACTTTCAGCCATCTTTTACGAAAACCGATTCTGGCATTAAGGGCATCGGCCTGCTGTTAATAGAAAACTCAATTCCGCTGAATGAGCCCGATCAGCCAGATGGATCTACCCATCTAGATGCAGCCGGGACGGTTGATAATGACACTGACTTCGACGAGCTTGTCAAAGCGCTGTTAAGTTGGGTGATTTATGCCGACTTGTCCAATGCAGAACGCACTGAGTTGCCCCCAGAAAATGAGGCGGTTCGGATCGATGCTCAGCCGCTATCACGCCATCGATTAGAGACTATTTATGAGCTGTTCGTTGAGATGTTAGCAACAGAACTGGCGGGTGATTTTTGGGAGCCGCTGATCGGCTTTTTGTCGGCAAACTTTATTTTTGATGTGAGCGATCGCCCCCTCAGCTCCGCGCTGGTCAGCGGTACTATTTTCCCGATGTTTCCTCAATTGCAAATGACATTGAAGCCCGGAAACGATCCAGAAAGTAGCCATCCTGATGAAACTGTCATTGATTTTGACGGCAAGCGCTATTCACAGGCAAAAATTAAAGAGATTCAGACTTACTTTCAGGCCCGAAAGCATACGCACAATCTGGCGACGGATGGCGATCTCAAACAGCCCGTTTCTGCCAATATGGCAAAAGGCACATTGGCTGTCGCCGAACTTTTGTTCATTGACTATTTCACACTCATTATCCGCTCCGCCCTCCAGATGAGCATCGATCACTTTAAAGACCACAACATTACAGCAGAAATACCGCTGCTGACACTACTCAATGAACTCAACAGTGCTCAACCCTTTCAAAACTTAGCCGGTATGACCTCACGGTTTTTGCTGCATGGGCTGCGTATCCCGACGTTTGAAGGCGGCAATAGCAGCAGCAACATCATCAATGGACAAGAACCGATCTACGCAGCGACCGGACAACAGTTCAGCGTTACGCTGAATCGCATCTCTCGCGACGGTGAGGGCGACGGTAAGGGCGACTTAGTAACGACAACGCCTAACGAAATCAAGCTTTCAAAACCCTCTGGAATGCTTGACTGGATTCGCTTAATCGATGATCCGATTGAAACAATCAACAGCGAAACGCTTACCCCTGAACTCAATTACACTTTCTCTGCCGAGCTAATTTATTCGATTCAGCAAATTAATGACACAACAGCCGCTAGCTTGCCAGCTGCTTTACCGACGCTGCTCGATGTTTACAAATCTATTCCGCAAAGCTACAGCATCCGCCAAAAGACTTATTGGAAAACGGCTACTGACGCTGATAAAAATCTCCTCTGGGAGCTGCCGCTAGGGCTAGTAGATTATTTGAGAAGCAAAGCGACCTTACCCGCGTTTAGCCTCTCTAGACAGCAGGCCCAGGCGGCTGGCGAAGCATTAGAACAGCAGCCTATTAGCAGTAGTGCCTATCAGTGGGCAACCAAACTCACCTTAGAAATTCGCCGAGTGGCCTCGCAAGAAACCAGAGAGAACCTGCCATCTATCTACGCGATTGAGCGCATAGATAATGAGAGTCAGCAGCTGATGCGAGATATTTTGTCAGCGAATGTTCAGCTTGCAACGATGACGCTGCTGTATGCAAACGAGAGCGAAGGCTCAGCGGTACTCACTCAGCAGGCTGAGGCCAGGGTGCTGTTGCTCAAAACCGACCTTTCTGTACCAAGCGTGCCAACCGCGACAGATAATAGGACAGAGAATAGCGATCGCTACACTGCCAATCTCAGCAGCAATCCCATCACCTTTCGCCCCTTTTTAGCCCTGCTAGCCGAAAGCAGCTTAGTCAATAGCACTCACTACTACCTGAGCTATACAGAAAGTGATGCAGAGGGTGAGCGCACAGGCTTACCAGAGCGTTTATTTGCGACGGGCGGCGACACGGCCAAAATTTCGCTCGTCATCACGTTTGTAACGGGGCCAACGGCCTACAGCAACTGCATTCATATGCAGTTCGATCCTGCTAATTCAGCAACGGCGATTATTGCAGAAAGCAGCGAACAAACCCGAATACTGCAAATTCCCGCTGGGAACCTGGGCTTGCGACTGACCCGATCTGAGCCAATTGATGATCCAACGGTTGCAACAGATGAGTTACAGAATCTCTATCAGCTTCTAGATTATGTAGTATCTGATAGTTCTGAAAGCTTTATAACCGGTGAAAGTCATCCGCCTATTGGCCCAGTCGTGGAGCCAGTAGAAACTGAAGAAACTACTGAAGAAAAAACAGAATGGCTATACGAAAAAGTGTTACCAGTATATGCCCTCACCACTGCTTCCGTAAATTCAACCGCGCTTCCAGAGGTACTGAAAAATACGCTCAATCCCTATTATGGCATTGATGCCCAATTTGAGTTGGACTTTCAGTGGCAGGATGTCTATGGCAATCGGTTAAGTGATCACAAAGATAAACTCTCTCAAAAGCTAGGCTATTTTGATCCGATTGTGGGTCTTAATCAATGGCCCTCAGTGGGGGAGAGCTACAGTATTTCTCCCGGTTCAGATCATCAGCGATCTATTTACCTGACATTAGCGCTAGCTTTCGATCAGGCCAAATACGTGTCTTCACCCAACAATCCGTTCGCGGAAGCGCTTGATCATATCCAAACTGATCGGGCAGTTTATCAACAGATTTATTACCAAGTTCATGATCCAAACCTAACGCTTACGCTCAGCGCGTCCGTTATTCCCAATTGGCAGCAGGCGTTACCCCGCTCAATGCTCACCGGGTTTGTCGATAGCGTTTATCGGTATCTGGTGACCCTAGAGTCTTTACAGGCGCTGGAATATTCCGTTGGTGAGGGGGAAAGTCTGCAATCGATTGCTGAGAAATATGAGGTCGCACCGGAAGACTTAGCCGATGCAAACAG
>JBGTNW010000005.1:0-36086 GCA_041742865.1 Phormidesmis sp. | reverse complement strand
TACTTAACCTTAAAAAAGGAGCTTTGTCACATCGAAGCTCCTTTTTTATTGCTTTAATTTTTTTACTGCTCTAAATTCTGATTGTAGATTTGGGGTCTAATTCAAGTCTAAATTTTGCAAAAAAATATTCCAAAGGCGCGCCTTTGCGTTTCGCAATTGAGCTGAAGGGGAATAAGCGCTTGAACGCCGGAGCCCCTCGCCCAGACTTGGGAGAGGGGTTGGGGAGAGGGCAATCCGGTACGCTATTATTTTTCGGACTCCCTTACCTGTACTGATAGCGCACTCTACAGCCCAGATGACATGGCCTTGTAGAGTGCGCTTTGAGCGATGGTTAGGTTCTAGCTTCGACGAGCTTCTAGGCTGATGACATCAGCGCTAACAATATTGGGTCTTAACTGGCTCGTGCCTCGAAGAATAGAGTCTTGCCATAGCAAAGTCTTTTTTTTTGCGGTATTTTTAGCGCTTTACCTGAACTGTCACTAATTAGCGTATTCCTATCCAGGTAAAAAAATCTTGCTGAGTCGATAGTTCTATCACTAGCAACGCGATGAAGCCGATCATTGCAAATCGGCCATTAATTTTTTCTGCGTACTGTGTCCAGCCAAATCCTGGCTGATCGCTGCTGTCAGGTTCTAGCTGTGCAGGTGCGGGCTTTTCTGCTGAAGAAGGGGTACTCATAAACCAATCCATTGATGTGCTTGTAACTAACGTGCTTTTATTGAGAGCTGTGCTTTTATTTAGAGTACTTTTACTGAGGTTGCTTTTTGGCTATGTTAACGGTTAGACGACACTTCTGGGTATTTTATGGCGGGCGATGCTCAACTCAGCGAGAGCATCAAATTTGGCTTTTCAAAGCGCTATTTGAACAAATGCTAGCGTTTTAGTTGTTGCTTTACGCTTGTGAAGGTCAGCCTGAGCTGAAAAAACCACCGTTAATGGTTCTTAATTCGCTTAACTTGGTCTGACAAAAAGCCTATAAAAAGCTCAAGTCTATCAATCCTAACCTACTGCTCAATACCCATTCAATGGGCTCTCAATGGGCTCCGGTAAAGAAACTTTAGATCCAGTAATGCGCTTAGGTTTAGCGTACTTTTTATAATTCATTACTAAACTAATAAGAAAACCGATTAAGAGAATGGTTCAGCTTTACAACTTTAAGTAGTTTGTGAATGTTTTATTAAGCACCTAAGTATCCACATCGCTACGCAAGCCTCTCGCAATAAAGTAAATATTATTAATTATCATTCTTCAAATTTTCGGGTTGATCGGTTTTTGTGCTTATATGTGATTGCTTTATCGTTCGCTTAGACCAACAGAATGAGCAATATTGCACCCGACTTTTTGTAAACTTTCAGGCATTAGGTGCTCGATAGCTATGGCCGACAAAAATACACCGCTAAAAGGCAAAGCGCTGCTTCAAAAGTTTAATGAGCTAGCTCATTTGTCTAAACGGGAAAGGGCTCAGGGCTGCGGGTATTACACAGTTACTAAAGACAATCAAATTCGAGCGAATTTGGCGGACTTCATGAACGCTTTGCTAGAAGCAAGGGGCATTTCTCTTAGCCCGGAAGGCGCTAAAGATGGCAGAGGTAGAGATCCCACCTATCGCGTTAGCGTTCACAAAAATGGCCAAATTGTAATTGGCTCTACCTACACACAAGAAATGGGTCTTAAGCCAGGTGATGAGTTTGAAATTAAGCTTGGGTACAAGCATATTCGGCTAGTTCAGCTAGATAGCGGCATTCAAAACGACGAAAGCGAGTAAGCTGTAGCCGGTTTTAATCGCTTATTTACGCTAGCTATTTATCTCTCCTTCGTCTCTGAGCGCGCGCTTAGTGTCACTAGCGTGATGGGTGTAAGCGGTAAAAAACGAGTAAGTGGCCCGACTGGCAAAGATCGAGCAATATTGATTTGGGTGAATTGAGCGTGCCATTGAGCGGCGATCGCGGGCTGGGCGATCCATTGAGTGACTTGGCTAAGGTGTTCTAAGGTCGCTAGCGCTAGAACAATGCGACGAGAAGCTTGCCTAATGTTCGCCGAAACAGGCATAAAGCGATGATTAAGCGGAGCGTTTTCGGATGAGGCGGTCATGCGGTTGTGCAGAAAATCTAGGATGGCCACCAGCTGACCGCTGCTACCGCCGATAAAGACGCGATCAGGTTTGGGTAAATCAATTAGAGCTGCCGGGGCTTGGCCTTGAATGACTTGGATGGGGCTATGGGCTAAGCGCTGGGCATTTTGATGAATGAGGGCAGTGCCGATTGCGGTTTTTTCGATGGCGTATAGATGAGCTGTAGGGCATAAGCGGGTGAGTTCGATGCTGACAGAGCCCGTGCCTGCACCAATATCCCAGAGGGTTTGGCCCGGTAATGGGGCAAGTTCGCCTAGGATAAGTAGCCGAATTTCGCGCTTGGTCATGAGCGTGGGGCGATCGCGAAATCCCACAAAGGCAGCATCCGGTAGTCCAATCAGCGGCAGCCCATCGGGTGTTGCCTCGGGCGTTGCATCCGGCAGTGCATTCGCCAGTTCATTCGCCGGTGCATTAATCCGTGAAGGAGTCAGCAAATTAGGCTCTAAAGAGGCGTTATCTAGCTGGCGCTGCAAAACAACGACGTTGAGCGGCGCAAAGCTTGAAGGCTGACTGTGAAGCTGGTGAGGCCAATGAGCACTGAGGCTTTCTTGATCGCTCCCCAAATTTTCACAGACCCACAGCCGGTAGCGAGTCGGTAAATCAAGCGCAGTTATGAGCTGAGCGATCGCGCTGGGTGTAAAAACACCGTCGGTGAGAATAGCAATGCAGCGATCACCTTGCTTGAGCGATCGCACGAGCTGCTGCTCATCTCGCCCATGCAGGCTGATTAAGGTGGCGTTTTGCCAAGGAATTTTGAGTCGGCTAAAGGCTAGCTGAATGGCGCTAACTTGAGGATGAAATATCAGCTGATCGGCTGGAATTGAGGCTAATAGCAGCCGCCCAATCCCAAAAAATAAAGGATCGCCTGAGGCCAGCACGACTGCTCGGGTGTTGGGATCCTGGGATAGGCGCGATCGCAAATCTGCAAATGTTTGAGTGAAGTTTCCGAGTGGCCAAGCTTCGATGTTGGGGGCTGAGTGCTGATCGCGCTTCTGACTAACCTCTTGACTAACCTCTTGACTAACCCCTGGGCTAACCTCATCTGACCATAAATAGGAAAATGCCTCTAACTGACGCTGAGCCCCCATTAAAACCGTGGCTGACTCAACGATTTTTAGCGTTTTAGGCGATAAGCTGCTAGCCCCCGAAAGGCCCACCCCAACGACATGAATGAGGCCATTGCTCGAATCATGTTCACTATCCGGGGCGCTGAGCATTGATGGTGCGCTCATAGCGTTGCTTCCCAAGCTGCAATCATCAGCGCGTTTAAAATAGCGGCGGCCACCGCTGAGCCGCCTTTTCGCCCTGCCACCAGAATATGAGGCACCGCTAATTCAGCCAGCTTTTGTTTGGATTCGACCACATTGATAAAGCCAACTGGCGCACCAATCACTAACGCCGGTTGCCAGTCGCCGCGTGCGATTCCTTCACACAGCGCAATTAAAGCGGTCGGGGCATTGCCAATGGCGAAAATGGCTCTGGGGTGCGATCGCGCGCACTGCTGCATTCCATAGGCGCTGCGAGTGAGTTCGGGTGGGCAATTTGCGGCCTGTTGGACGGCAATGGTGATAGGCGATCGCCAGGTTTTGGCCATCACTGTTTCAATGCCTGCTGCCACCATCGAGACATCCGTCACAATGGCCGTTCGCCGCTGCAAAGCCACCGTCGCTGCCGCCAACGGCTCACCGCTAAAGCGCATCAGCTGCTTAAACTCAAAATCTGCGGTGGTATGAATCACACGCCGCAGCACGCCATACTCTGCCTTGGGTAAATCACAATCGCCTATTTCTTGATCAATTTGCGCAAAGCTAGCTTGCGTAATGGCATGTTCGCAGTAAGCAGGCATTCGCGCTACGGCTTCTCCAAAGAACTAATTATTCTGATTGCTGTTTGGACTGATGGCCGGACTGGCACTATTCGGCTGATCATCAGAATGGAGCTGATTGATCCTCTACTTCGCTGCCAGTGGGCGCATCTGACTGCTCCCCAAAATAAGTGCTCTCTTCTAAATAAACATCTCCAGCGTCAATTTCGCCCACACTAATCGCTTCATAGCGAATAATTCCTTCCACGGTGGCAAGCTGGCCGACTGCCGGATTAGAAACCGTGGTTAGCACCCACAAGCTGCCGCTATCGTCGCTCACCTGATACAGCCATCCCCCCAAAACGGCCACTCGCTTAGCGACGGTGCCCGAAATCGTCACCGCTTGATCTCCTTCATTTGCGCCCACCGAACCAATCGGCACGGTTGCCTGCTTCGTGAGGCGAAGCGTGTGCATTCCAGATAGCGGCTCTGTAGCGGGCAAATCAGCGCTAGCTGTGGATTGAGGTGAAGCGCAACCGCCCAATAGCAGGCTGCTTAGCAGCAGGACGCTGACGGCTGCTGGGAACTGTCCTACTTTTTTTGCGGGTCTTTTCGCGGGCAAAATTTCAAGCTCTGCACGCTGACCTTGCCACGATCCTAAAAACAAACAACTTTTCATGAAATCGCTCTCACAGCGGATAACAGCCCATCAAATCAAACGCTGATAATTTTTTTCTACACTGCTTTGGTAATCTGGTTTTGGTAACTTGGTTTCAGTGCTCTCATCGGGCTCTGCAATCAAAGCGTACTGATATAATTTGTCCTCATTCTGAAATCAGTTACGCTCTCAATCTATCCCTATTGAACACCCTGATTAAACCAAAGCTAGTCAGTGGCGTATTTTAACATTATGGCTCAGCTTCTTGATGGAAAAGCGCTGGCAAAACAGATCAAAGCCGACTGCCTCGCTAAGGTGCAGTCTTGGCAGGCCCGCTCTGACAGAGCGCCGGGATTAGCCGTGCTCATGGTCGGCGATAATCCGGCTAGTGCAGCTTACGTACGCAACAAAGAGCGGGCCTGTCAGCAGGTTGGAATTGCTTCCTTGGGTAAACATTTGCCTACTGAAAGCACTCAAGTAGAAATTGCTCAAGAAATCGCGGCACTTAATCAAAATCCTAACGTAGACGGCATTTTAGTGCAGTTGCCTTTGCCGCCTCATCTAGATGCCACAGCCTTACTCAATTTGATCGATCCAGATAAAGATGTCGATGGGCTGCACCCGGTTAATTTGGGCCGACTGGTGAGAGGCGAGCCGGGCTTACGGAGCTGTACGCCTGCGGGCATTATGCGGTTGCTAGAGGCTCATGGTATTGATTTAGTGGGTAAAAAGGCGGTGGTATTGGGGCGCAGCATTTTAGTGGGTAAGCCGATGGGACTTATGCTGCTAGGTGCTGATGCCACCGTGATTATGGCTCATTCTAAATCGCGATCTCTGGCCGAATTAACCCGCTCAGCCGATATTCTAGTAGCAGCGGTTGGCATTGCTAATTTTATCGATGCACCGATGGTTAAACTGGGTGCAACGGTGATTGACGTTGGTATTAACCGAGTTACAGACTCTGAAACTGGTCAATCTAGGCTGGTGGGAGATGTCAACTTTGCGGCGGTTGAACCGGTTGCTGGGGCAATTACGCCGGTTCCTGGCGGGGTTGGGCCGATGACTGTGGCCATGCTGATAGAAAATACGATGGTGAGCTATTGTGATCGCCTCCAAATCTCTCGCTAGATCGACTGTTACTGTCTGTACAAAATTGTCTATCCAAATTGTCTATCCAAAATTTTTTATACAGAGCCGCCGCGAAGGCTAGACCCTACTCTTTACCTCCTAGTTTCTATGGTGACTACAAATCTTGATACCCCTAGCGTCATGCCGCCTGAACCCTCTGCCCAAGACTTTGATCTCAAAAGCTACCTAACGACGCGCGCCGCTCAAGTAGAAGCAGCCCTAGATAACGCCTTACCCGTTGTCTATCCCGAACAGATCTACGAGGCTATGCGCTATTCACTGATGGCAGGTGGCAAGCGACTGCGGCCAATTCTGTGCCTAGCGACTTGTGAAATGCTAGGGGCTGCGCCAGCTGTCGCCATGCCGACGGCCTGCGCCCTTGAAATGGTGCATACGATGTCGTTAATTCATGATGATCTGCCCGCGATGGACAACGATGACTATCGGCGAGGTCAGCTCACGAACCATAAAGTTTATGGCGAAGATGTCGCGGTATTAGCTGGAGATGCCCTATTGACTTATGCCTTTGAGTATATTGCTCGCCAAACGAGCGGAGCGCCGCCTCAGCAGGTTTTGAAGGTGATCGCAGATTTGGCTAAAGCGGTGGGTGCCGCCGGGTTAGTCGGCGGTCAAGTGGTGGATTTGGCGTCTGAAGGCAAAGCGATTGATGAGCAGACGCTAACCTACATTCACTTGCACAAAACGGCGGCTTTGCTAGAGGTTTCGGTGACGGCCGGGGCTACTCTGGCGGGCGCTGATCAGGGCGTGATCGAGCGATTGAAGCGCTATGCTCAGCGCATTGGGTTGGCGTTTCAAATAGTCGATGATGTGCTGGATATTACTTCTACCTCGGAAACTCTGGGCAAGTCAGTGGGCAAAGATATTGCGGTTCAAAAGGCCACTTATCCTCGTCTTTGGGGCCTAGAAGAATCTCAGCGTAAGGCTCAAACGCTTGTCGATGAGGCAATCTCTGAGCTAGACGGGTTTGAGGCGCGATCTCAGCCCTTAATTGCGATCGCGCGCTACATCACGGCTCGCACCCACTGACATTAAGCTCTGGCCCTTCATCGCTGATCTCCATGCAAGACTTCAATCAAATCCTTCAAAATCATGTGCTGTGGGTAGCCCTCGTTGCCTGCATTACGGCCCAAATTCTCAAGCTGGTTGTAGAATTTGCCCAGCACCGAGCCCTCAATCCTCGAGTGCTAGTCGAAACAGGCGGAATGCCGAGTGCCCACTCGGCGCTAGTGACGGCTTTAGCCTGCGGCGTTGGTCAAACCATTGGCTGGAATACGCCTGCTTTTGCGGTGACCTCAGTGTTTGCGGTAATTGTCATGTACGACGCTGCCGGGGTGCGTCAAGCCGCTGGTAAACAGGCCAAAATTCTCAACCAAATTTTAGACGAGCTATTTCAAGAAAATGCCGAATTTAATCAAGATCGGCTCAAAGAGCTGTTAGGCCATACGCCGGTTCAAGTGATCGCGGGTTCAGCTTTGGGCGTTGTGATTGCTTGGCTAGCTGCACCGGTTAGTTAGTGGCGGCGGCTTGGTTGAGCCGTTTAAATTGAGCCGTTTCATAAGAGCCCATGAGTTTTAACGCGCGACTTCTGTCGAGATCCGTACAACCTGCTGAGCATCCACCAAAATCGGCGCTAGCTGAGCGTCGCTGAGCTTTTGTAAGGTCGTGGTTGCGCCCGCTGCATCCGCTGTGTAATCTGCGAGTAAATAGGCCCGCTGCTGATAGACCGCTAGGCCCACAGGCGTTACTACTTGGCCTACGATGGCGGCTATATCAGAGCGATCGCCGTAGTCTACAAGCACCGCATAGCCAGCATTTAGCCGACGCGGCTGGTAGCTAATGGTGCCGCTATCACTTGAACGAGCAGCCGTGGTCGCCACTGGCGTAGCAGGCGCAGCAGGATTTGGGGTGGCCATGGCAGTTTGCGTATCCGAAGCTCTAGAGACAAAGCTTTCAAAGCCTGCTTCTGTCGTCATGTAGGTAGCCCAGGCGTTGGCGGTTTCTAGGCTGGTAAAGCCCCCGGCGCGCACCAACGATTCATTTAGATAAGTACACACTAAAACCGGATTTTCAGCCGGTAAGATAGTCGCGATTTGAGCGCGATCTAATTCGGTTCTCCCTCTAATGAGCAGTAAGTATTCTCCGGTGACGGGTGGCGGACAAGCGGGTAAGGTGGATTGAGCGATCGCTTGGGTTACCCACAGCGGTGACCACAGCGCCCCGCAGCTAAAGCCAATGGCGCACTTATGTGCCCATCGATGGCAGGCCGAACGAAACAGAAAAGACATAGCTGATTTCCAAGAAATTCAAAGCTGTATATTGTTTAGTGACACCGTGAGCTTTAAGGGTACTGTAGGTGAGGCAACAAAGCAGCATAGCCATCTAAAGCTACCCTGACGTGCCTATTTTGCTGTCTCTAAAGAAGCAAGCGCGTCAGGAATTGTCGCTGAAGGCGCTTCAAACTCGCCTATCGCCACGTATTCTAAACGCAGCTTGAGCCAAGTTATAAATGTTTTGTCAGTTGAGACGACAGCAGCAGCGGGCTGCGGGCACTTAGCTCGAACCTCTGCCAATTCAGGCGCAGCTAAAAAAGCAGGCTGTTTGATTAGCCAAAAGTCAATTTCTTTTTCTTGCGATTGGTAGTGGCGATCGCGCTCTTTTAAAACCTCCTCGAACGGTTCTTCTTCTAGCAAAAACCGCTGACTCGCTGCCACATAGTAGTAAGTTGTCATACTATAAAACTGTCTAAAGGACTGGGAAGGGTAATGTGCAGCTTACGCTGAGCGTTAAGCCCTTACTATCCTACGACAGCGGTCTACATCCAAGCCGCACAGTCCAATTGAATCTGGATTGATCATCCAACTCACTAAAAATCTATTCGGCCTGAAGGCGCACTAAATTCCGGCTCACGCGGTAGCTCAGCGGCTTCTAGTTCTGGTTCCTGATTAGTATAGGCGTCGTCATCTGACTTAATTCTAGCGGCGTTGATAATAGCACCTAAAAGGCGAACATCATCGCTGAGTTCTAGTTCTTCGATGGCCGTATCAAGTACTGCTTTTTCAGTGACTTCCGGGCGAGTAACCAGCACAATGCCGTCGGTCACTTCCTCTAGCAACAGCGCATCATCACAGCGGGTCAGCGAAGGCGTATCCAAAATCACCATATCAAAGCGCGAACGAGCGTCTTTGAGAAAGCGCTGCATCTCGCTCGATTCAATAATGGCAGCAGGCTGTCGCTGGGGGCCCGGAGAAGGGCAAACATAGAGGTTTTCAACTTGAGAAACCATCTGCATATTGTCGCCAATTTGGCCGCCATAGTACCGCAGCGGTTCCAAAGCAGCTTGCGAAGCTACATTGAGCCCAAGCACTTCTGCTTTAGAGCCTGATCTTAGGTCGGCTTCTACAAGCAGCGTGCGCCGACCGGCCCGAGCTGAGGCGATTGCTAAATTGTAAGCGCTGATGCTTTTACCTTCCTGCGCTCGCGTACTGGTCAGCAAAATCATCCGAGGCCCAATCGAACTTTCTTCCGTCCCGACCAATCGCAGCCGACTCAAAAAACGCTCGTAGCTAGCATTGTAAGCAGAATTCGGCTGAACCAATACCGGCACTGCCCGAGCCGAGCGCGTTTTCATTGCCGGTATTATCCCCAACATCGGCACTTCTTGGGCTTGCAACATCGCTTCTAGTTCTTCGGCGGTGCGCACAGTACCATCGAGCGAGTCTAGTAAGTATACGACCCCGCCACCGACTACTAAGCCCGTCAGCGCACCTGCGAGTAGTACCAACAGTGGCGATGGCTGCTCAGGATCGGTAGTCACGGTAAACGGTGGCTTTGCTACTACTAAGCTACTGACCGTTTCCGCTTCAGCGGCTTGAGCATCCACTCGGCTGGCCTGTACTCGCTCATAGAGGGCTCGGCGCAAGGCCACTTGGCTCGCTAGGCGATCGCGCTCAAGCTGCTTATTGGGCAAACTCGAATACTGCTGGCGCAGGGATCTGGCTGATTCGCCAATCACCTGCTGCTGCGAAAGCAACGCATTTCGCTGAGTATCGAGCGATACGAGCTGATTTGCTAGCGCTGCACGAGCCGGATCCAAGCTGCTATCCTGGCGTACCTGAGTGCCACTAGGTAGCGGTGCACTAGAGCCGTTGCCCCTGATTATCTCAGAGGCTCGCTGGCGCAAGAGCTGGTCATAAGCCACCAAATTATCTCTTAGCTCAACGATACTAGGATGCTGCTCTCTCAGCCCTTGGCTTTGAAGCAAGGTCATTTGAGTCTCAGCCCCAGAAATTTCTGCTCTTAGCTGCGCAATTAACGGATCAGCGCTCAATGCCGAGGATGCATAGGCTTGCTCTGGTGTCATTCCTAGCTGGCCCTGCAGGCTCTGCATTTCGGCTTCAAGCCCTGCTAGCGTAATTTGATTTGTGCGAAGCTGCTGCTGAGATCCTGTGATTGCACCGAGTAAACTACCATCTATAGAAGCCTGAATGGCTGGCCCTTCAATCCGGTCATAGGCTTCTAAAGCCTGCTCAGATTCACGCAGCTCAGCCTCAATGGGGGGTAATCGCTCATTGAGCTCATCAGTAATATCTTTTAGCCTAGCCTTGTTCGTAATTTGGCTAAGCTGAATCATGGCATTAATCATTTTGTCAATGACAGTCTTTGTCAGCTCTGGGCTGGAGCCTAAAAAACGCATGGTTACCCTCTGACCTGGCCCATTGCCGCCATTGGCGGCGTCAACGTTGGCGACCTCAAGTATGGTATTGCGGCCAATTTCTTCTGGTGTTAGGTTAATCCCTTCGTTTCTAAGCTGGCTAGACACCTCTTCCAACACAATTTCAGAAAGTAAAAGATCTCTGGTAATAATGCCGCGACCTTGCGTTTGAATCTGAGTCGTTGTGTTTGAAAACGCAATCAGCGGCGAGTTGTCTACTAAAACCGTTTCTGAGTAATACTCTACTGGCGGTTCTGGCTGAAAAGCCACCACGCTAGAAGCGCCCAAAATAGATAAAAACGTAAATAAACCCGCCCACTTATAGCGGTTTAGCGCAAGCAAGTAACGTTTGATAAATGGGGATGCCATAGTTCTACGCTTTAGAATTTCAGTGGGCAAACGAGCAGAATTGAGGATATGGACAGATTAAAACAGCAAATTCTTATCAAGAACCACTACCTGAAAAGGCGATTGTCTAAGAAATCGTCAAAGAAATTGGTAAACCCTAACACATCGCGGAAAGGCCGGGAAATAGTTTGAATCGCGTACGATAGCCGAGCTAGGGCATTACGACCTACGATAATGACATCGCTGTCTTCCAGCGGTGGATTCTGGGTGATGTCACCTTCAATCGCTGCCTTGGCATCTAAACGAAGTGTGACAGCTCTACCGGTTTCAGGGTCAAAGCGAACCAGTCCAACCTCACCGAGGTTAGCATCGTCAATGTTAACGCCCAATTGCGCAACACCATCGACGAACGTACTGCCATTGTTGAGATTAAGCGTACCAACGCCTCCTCGCCCGCCCGCATAATTGAGAAAACGAACATTTATGATAGGCTGAGCCAGCGTAGAGCGGGCTACTAAATAGCGGTCATATTCATCGAGCCGGTTGGGATCTAGCTCTGGGACAATGACGACATCGCCGTCTTCTAAGCGCACATCTGGTAACGAACTACCTTCTTTTAACGGCGTGAATAGATCTACATTGACCCTCTCCTCGACAAATGCGCCATTGCGTTGCAGTCGGCGCTGCACCTGAATAGCCCGTAAATCTGACATTCGGGTAGCGCCACCAGCTGTTAGCAGCGCCGTGGCTACACTTGGATCAGTCAAAGGATAGAATCCAGGGCGCTGCACAGCACCTAAAATAGTGACCTCAACACCCCGCTGGGTCACTAATGTGACTGCGACATCCCGAGGTTCGCGGATGACAACATATTGGTTGTAGATTGAGCGCAGACGGTCTTCGGCTTCATTTAAGGTTAACCCTCTGAAGGGTACTGCCCCTTGAATCGGCACGACTACATTGCCTCGTAAATCCAGCGTCGCTTGGAAGCTTAAATCGGGGTAGCGCTGGACACTGACAAAGAAGGCATCTCCAGGGCCGAGACGATAGTCATCAAAAGCAGGTTGTAAATTGGTCGGTGTAATGACCGTATTTGGAATCGTTAGCTGCCTTTCATACTGAGGCCCTGTAGGGGGGGGCAAGGTCGGGATTTGAGTCTGAGCGTCGAAGCTCTCACTGCCATTGATAAAAAGTTCAGGTTGACCCGTCGGTTGAGCGGGTGGTGAGTCGGGCAGCGGCAAGGCAGGTGGCATCGGTGTACTATTGGCCGGGGGCGCTGTCTGTCCGGCAGGTGGTAGCATTGGCAACGCTTCTTGGGTCTGCGTTATTTGAACCTGCGCTACTGTTTGCGCTTCCTGGCTATGTGCTGCCTGGGTTTGCGGTATTGAAGCCTGTTCTATCTGAACGGGAGCCGTCTGAGTTAACGCTTTTGGGGAGAGGTCAGTTTCAATCTGTGACTTTTGAATTTGCCATACCTGTGCCTGAGCGGGTGTGGCGATGCTTACTAGACCTGCAACGCAAAGTGTCTGCGCCAACCGGCAAACCGAAGGTGCGAATCTATCAGCCGCTGTTTGTTTAGGTGTTGTATCGCTAGAGACCGGAAGGAATAAGCGATTGAAATTTGATAAGCCCTTATTCATAACTGTTCAGTTTGCTGCTTAGTTTTGAGTGCTACTTAGAATGTTAGGGAAAATGCTGGGAAAACCTAGCGAATAAAAAACCTGACTATAAGCAACTTGGTAGGTACTGCCACACTCAGTAAAACTACTGTAGACCCTACCTTATCTCATGACCTCCTATATCCTGCAAGGTCAAAAAAAGAACATTAACGAATCTTTTTTTAGTCTCTATGTTCTCTATACATTTGCTTTTGTAGTGGCCTCTTTCTTGCTTTTAAGCATTAATTGGCGGTTACTGTGCTGCGGCATCTTGACCTTTGTCCCAGCCTTTGTCCAAAAACACTGACTGTAAAAGCGCTTGCTGAAGGGTTTGGCCCAAAGATTCTGCTAGAGGTTTACGAGAAACAATGTCACCAAAGGGGTCAATTGGCAACCAAAGACTCACGGCGACCCATGGCATTCTTTGATAATTACGCCATTGCGTTGTTTGATCGGCCCAAAACCACTGGGCCGGTGAGGCACTGCCCCCCGTTGCCCAAGCGTACCACTGCAAAACGGCGTACGTTTGTCCTTCATTCCATGCACGAAAGAAGTCAGCCTTAATCCGGACAGTTTGAGAATTTTCGGGGTGATTGATTGGTAAGTCAAAGGACACTGGCTGTCGTGAGTCTATTGACCACTGCTGAGAGCCTTTGATATCCATCCATTCAACTTCTGGCTGATCGGCCTCATATATTTGGGGTCGCAACAGGAGAAAAATGGGTGTGTCATCCAGCTTCTCAGAACTTTCAGCGTCAGGGTGGCTAGCTTTGGCAGATAGCTGCTGAATAGACCATTTGCGACCACCTATTCTAGTTTCGATTTGATCGTCGGTAATCCAGTCAGGAATTTCGATGCCTTGCGTAGGAATGGCCTGCAAGGCGGTTCGAGTGGTGGCAGGTAGTTTCGGTGGTGAGGTCCAAGGCCAGCCAGCCGTATATAGCGGCAGCGCACTGATCATGACGAAGAGCGTTAAAGCACCGATGAGAATCAGCTTGGTGACAGACTTTTTAGCCAATTTTTTTCGACTGAGTAGACAGTAAGGGAGAGCGTACAAGGAGGGGTTGTAAGGCAATGACCACAGGCTAGAAATAGTTATGCCTGGGTTGATCCTCAGGCCGTTTGGGTGGATTAACGCTAGGACAGGTGCTACTGCTGCTATCGGCGGCTTCTAAGTCAATCGTCGATGAATCGGTGCTCGCTACAGATCTGGCAGCGACACCGACTTTAAGCGTGGCAGGAGCATAGCGTTCGAGTAGCCGAATCAAAACGATCAGCATCCCAAGCATGGCGGCTGAGTAAAGATCGCCGCCCCAGCTCTCGTGAAGCCAATCAAAAGCCGCGCTCATGTGAGCGCCATGAAAAAAGGTGAGGATGGTGTTGCGAATGATGTTGCCGATGACGCTGACGCCAACAATGCCAATGAAAAATAGCCCTGTTCTGAGCCGGGAGCGGTATAGCCCTGTCCAGTAGGTCAAGATTAAGCCCATGAAAAGGCTGGTAAAGAGCATCTTCAGCCCAGCGCAGTGGGGCGCGACTTCGACGAGCTGTTCGCTGACAGATAAGTAGATGCCATCGACTTGGACATCAATATCGAACTGGAGCAAAATGAATCCTGCAACGGCTGCGATGAATGCTTGTAGCGGCAGAATATAAGGCTCAATTAGATAGGGGAGTTGGGTTGGGGTTGAGAGTAGGACTAACAGCCATGGAAACCAGTGCAGACGAAATCCGGCGAGTCCCTTGATCGCCACCAGCAGCCCTGCCAGTAAAAGGGGCAAAGATAAGTTCATCAGATCGGGTAAGCGGCTGCTGTAGAGGGCAGCCGCTAACGCCAGCAAGGGGATAGCTAGCCAGTGCATTTTGTCGGGGAGGGTTTCCCAGTGCGATCGCGCTTCCCAAACCAAATACACGGCAAACGGAATGCCCAATAGCCCATGACTAAAATATTCGTGCTGAATGCTGATGGATTTATTTAGCCAGCCATCGACCCAGTGCCACAGTAAAGGTGCGTAGAGAATGCCGACTAGGCCAATGATGAAACTTTCAAGGGGAAGGTGGAATTTGCGTTTGGAGATCAGCATGGAGATGCGGAGAGAGAAGAAGGGGCAATTTTGCTGGCTGCTGCCTCAGCTGCTGTGAGAATAGATTTGATGGCACCGACTACTTGGTCTATTTGGGTGAGGGTAAGGCCGGGATACATGGGTAATGACAGAATCTCTTGACTGAGGGCTTCGGCCTGAGGAAAGTCGCCCGCTCGGTGCCCCAATGACTGAAAAGCGGGCTGTAAGTGACAGGGGGTCGGGTAGTGAATGCCCGTTTGAATGCCGAGGCTATTGAGTTCTAGCTGTAAGCGAGTGCGATCTATCGGGCAATCGTTGGTCACTTTGATGACATAGAGATGGTACACATGGCCTTCTCCGCTGACGTTTTGGATGGGTTGAATGCCTTGGGTCGCTAACTCGGCTAAGGCTTGGTCGTAATAGGCTGCTAGCCGGTTGCGTTCTTGATTCCAGCCCAATAGATGAGGAAGCTTAAGATTGAGAATACCGGCTTGTACTGTATCCAACCGGCTGTTAGTTCCGCCCGGATCGGTGTGAAAATATTTGCGGGTAGCTCCGTAGTTGCGCAGCGATCGCACCGTTTGAGCCACTAACTCCTCCCGGGTAACGAGCATCCCGCTGTCGCCTAGTGCCCCGAGGTTTTTGCTGGGGTAAAAGCTGTAGGCCGCCGCTAGGCCGACCGATCCAGCCCGATAGCCTTCGCGTTCTGCTAAATGAGCCTGAGCTGCGTCTTCAAAAATAATTAGATCGTAGCGCTTGGCCAAATCGATCAAAGCCATTGGCGACACCATCTGACCGTAGAGATGCACGGGTAAAATGGCGCGTGTTTTGCGGGTGATGGCGCATTCGGCGGCAGCTAGATCCATCAGGGCTGTGTGCGGACAGCAATCGACAAATACGGGGATAGCGCTGGCTCTAACGACGCCAATCAGGGTGGCGATGAAGGTGTTGGCGGGTAAAATCACTTCGTCTCCAGCGCAGATTCCGCAGGCGCGAAGGCCGAGGGCGATCGCATCGGTGCCGCAGCCCACCCCGACCCCGTGGGCCGTTTGGCAAGCTTGGGCAAACGCGACTTCAAACTCTGCTACCGCTTGACCGAGTACATAGTCCCCTTTCGCTAGAGTCGCTTCGACTACGGCTAAGATTTTGGCCTGAAGGGGCTGGTGCTGCCACGATAAATCAACAAATGGAATCGGCAAGCTAGCAGAAGCAGTCATAAAAGGACGAGGCGTGCACAAGTTGCACATTAGGGTGGCACATCAAGCCCATGAGCTTTTGATGATCGCTCCACGGGACGGCTCAACGGTATGTGGTTGGATGACCATGGTCAGAAACTATTGATAGTTTGGACTGATTTGGGGACGCTCAACTTGGCAATGGATGAATTCTCTGTAAAGCTTGCTTAAATTACTTCAACAGGTTTTGATTAGATAGCTAAAGAGTGCCCTGTCGTCGTGGCATCGTTACATCTCGACGCTAGATTATGGACTTCAAAACTGCGCGTCAGCTAGTGATTGAGCAGACCCTGCCTGAATATGAGACTGGCGATACTTTCTTGGGCCGGTTGCGCCAGGGGCAGCCGCCTGTACCGGGGCAGGTGACTTCATTGCTGCTGGCATTAAAAGCAATTCATGCCAATTTATTACAGGCCCCAACGTTGGATAGAGATCTCGCTCAGGCGCTGTTTCTAGTTGCCTATGAGAGTCGTAATTTGTTTGGCGCGGCGCAGATGGACAGGGTACTGTGGCCGCCTCTATTAGATGAAGATTTGGAGCGAATTGCGATCGCGACCTACAAAATATTTGCCAATACTCCTCTTCCCGAAGAATAAACATAAAAATCAGTAGCTAATATTCACCCTTGCGATTAGAGTACAGTGGCAACTTTTTTAAAAATCAGGATGCGATGCCTTCTCGTTCTAATCTAGAGACGAAATCTCGCTTAGCGCTAGGTCTAGGCTTACTGAGTCTAGTTGCGATTTTGCTACTGCGTTTGCTATTGCCGGTTGTGGTGATGGCCATTCCGCTGGCTCTGTTCGGCGCAGGTGGCTACTGGATTTATGGGCAATGGCAGCGTCAGCAGCGTCAACAGGCCCGGATTGATGCCCAGTTTTATCATTTATTAAGGCAGCGGCAAGGGCTCATCAGCGTTCTAGACTTGGCGATGAGTGCTCAGATCAACGGCAGTGAAGCTCAAGCTTATCTCAATACTCAAGCCCAAGCATTTTCGGCTTACTGCAAAACAACTCTGCATGGCGATATCGTCTATGTTTTTAGCGCCGTTGCTTGGCCGTCAGCGCCACGGGCTCAAGACAAAAAGGTTCAGGCGGCTTGGGCGAATGCTAAACAGCTTAGAGTTTTGCGTCAGCTGTCACAGCTAGGGTTGGCTAAAGATCGCGGGCTGAAAGCGTCGCTTCCTAGCAGTTTCGAGCGCAATGCGATTCCGTCTGTCAAAAGATCAGCGATCGCGCCGCTTAACCCCAAAACAACGGCTGTCGATCTCCCTGCAATGGTTCGCCAATCCCCCGTTCAGCGCGTTAGAGCAAGAGATAGCGCTAATGGCGCGGTGACGGGTGTGACGATAGATGTCCCTTCTGTGCGCAGCTAATTTTGGAAAATCCTGGAGATTGCTTAGTTTTGAGACTTAAGCTCTTTTGTATCTAGCAATAGCTTTTAGCAAAGAGTTCTACCCAAAAGCTTTACAAAGCGACCTTTGTTCTTGAGCATAGGAAAGGTTTACAGCAAAGTGACGAATGCATTCGTCCTTTGTGCATCACTTTGCCGGTTGTCCCATACGGCTTTTAGCCGATACAAGCGTACTTCAGCAAAGTGAGCAACGCCATACAAGACGCATTTTTGGAGCGCTATCCCTTGGAAAAGAGTTTTATCATGATCAAACCCGACGGCGTACAGCGCGGTTTGGTTGGCAATATCATCAGCAAGTTTGAAGCCAAAGGCTTTACGCTCGTTGGCCTAAAGCAAATGTCCGTATCTCGTGAGCTAGCCGAAGCCCACTACGCGGTTCACAAAGAGCGGCCTTTTTTCGGCAGCCTGGTCGATTACATCATTTCTTCGCCCGTCGTGGCAATGGTGTGGGAAGGCGATGGCGTGATTGCCTCTGCGCGTAAGCTCATTGGTGCCACCAATCCTTTAGAAGCTGAGCCGGGAACCATTCGCGGCGACTACGGGATCACCATCGGCCGCAACCTGATTCATGGCTCTGATGCCCCCGAAACAGCTGCTAGCGAAATTGAGCTGTGGTTTGGCGATAGTGGATTATCTAGCTGGGAGCCTACCCTCAAGCCTTGGCTGTACGAATAAAGTACGCATAAGCCGATCTTTGTGGCTGAGCTGTGGCTTTGTCTGCGCTCAGCCTTTGGCAAACCAGCACCATGAAGCAACTGATTGATTTAAGTCATACGGTAGAAGCGGGCATGGTTACCTACAAAGGGTTGCCTGCGCCGCTAATCTGTGATTTCTTGACCCGAGAAGCCTCAAAAGCCTATTACGCAGAAGGTACTAGCTTTCATATTGGCAAGCTTGAGATGGTGGGTAATACTGGTACTTACCTTGATTCGCCATTTCATCGCTATGCAGATGGCAAAGACCTTTCAGAGCTGGCTTTAGACTCAATTGCTGACTTAGCGGGGGTGATTTTTCACGCGCCTCAAGATCAAACAAGTTTGGGCGCTGACCTATTTGCCGACACTGATGTGACTGGCAAAGCCGTATTAATTCATACCGGTTGGGATCGGCATTGGCGAACAGATCAGTATTTTGAAGGGCATCCGCACTTAACCGCTGAGGCGGCGGCTTGGCTCAAAGCCGCCGGGGCGAGATTAGTCGGCATTGATTCTTACAATATAGACAGCACCGCAGATGGCCAGCGCCCTGCGCATTCCATTTTGCTGGGTGCAGATATCCCAATTGTTGAGCATCTTTGCGCGCTAGAGCAGTTACCTGATGCCCACTTTAAGTTCAATGCAGTCCCGGTCAAAGTCAAAAACTTCGGCACTTTTCCGGTGAGAGCTTACGCTGTCGTCGAGGGCTGAACCGTTGTCAGTAGCGGATTTTCAGCGCTGGCTGAATGACTCCCTTCAGCAGCTATCGCCCGAGAAATTGAGGGTGCTGGCTTACTTAGCTGATGCGGAAAGCGAAGCGGCTACACAGGAACTGCTGGCTATTTCTGGACTGCTAGATCGGGTGAAACAATCTCAGCTAATTTCTAAAGACCAGTATGTAAATTGGAGAACACTTCGCTCTGATATATGAGGTGATTCTGGCTCCTGGTTTAAGAGCCGTTTAGTCTAAGATTATGTCGTTTTTACTTTTATCTTGTAAGACGCTGTAAATGTCTATATCGAGAGAGAGTTGGTAGATCTCGCGTTTGCTCAGGTCGGTGTGCTGGGCAAGGTGGCGGCTGGCTTCGGTGCGGGAAAGTCCTTGCGCGAGTAGGCTCTGGAGCTGAGTGACGATTTCGGATTGGGTGAGGGGTTGGGTGATTTTGAGGGTAGGGGCGATCGCAATCGTAAATTCCCCTTTCGGCAGCGTTATTTCGTAATGCGCCAAAGCCTCGGCGATCGTTCCTCGCCAAAATTCTTCATATCTTTTGGTCAGTTCACGCGCGATGGTAATTGATTTTTCTAAAGAAAGCACTTCGCCCAAGTCTGTCAGCGTTTTGACAAGCCGATGAGGGCTTTCGTACAGCACAATGGTTCGAGGTTCTGAATGGAGCGCCATGATCCTGTCTCGTCGATCTCTGCCCTTGACGGGCAAAAATCCTTCAAAGACGAAGCGATCGCACGGCAGCCCAGCCGCAGCTAAAGCTGTCACCACCGCCGAAGGCCCCGGTACGGGCACCACCGTTAGCCCCTTGGCCACACAAGCGCAGACTAATTCATACCCTGGATCAGAAATTCCTGGCATCCCGGCATCGGTGACTAACGCGATCGCCTCACCCTTTTCTAAGCGCTCAATGAGCTGCGGAATGCGCTGCTGCGTATTGTGATCGTGATAGCTGATCTGCGGAGTTGTAATTTGAAAATGATGCAGCAGCTTACCGGTATGGCGAGTGTCTTCAGCTGCGATAATATCCGCACTTTTAAGAATGCGCAGGGCTCGAAAGGTGATGTCTTCTAAATTGCCAATGGGCGTGCCCACCAGATAAAGCGTTCTGGGTTCGATGCCGCTAGCTGCTGGCTCAAGCTCGATCACAAATGCGGCGCTCCAGTAAATTGAAAGATAAGGCTAAAAGGTAAGGCTTGATAGTGACATCCCAATAGTGAAATCTTACCGCAGCAGATAACGGCTATCGAAACCTCCAATCTATCGCTATGACTCCCAAACACGGACTTTTTATCGGCATGACGACCCTCGACTGTATCTACCAAGTTGAGCAGCCGCCCGCCGCCAATGAAAAAGTTGCGGCTAACAAAAGTCTGCTGGTTGCCGGTGGCCCGGCGACGAATGCGGCAGTGGCGTTTGCTCAGCTTGGTCAATCGCGCCATTATCAGGCGACCTTACTATCGGCGGTTGGCCAGCATCCGCTAACAGCGCTGCTGCGAGAAGACTTGCATACCCACGGCGTGACGCTGATGGATTTAGCCCCTGATAGACGGTTGCCGCCACCCGTGTCTTCGATTATGGTGACGGCGGCGACGGGCGATCGCGCCCTCGTTGCCACCAACACATCCGCTTTGCAGACCGATTTCCATCCTGACTTGATTGAAGTTTTAAAGGCGGTTAACATCGTCCTACTCGACGGTCATCAAATGGCGGTTAGTGCTCAAATGGCTCAGCAGGCAAAAGCTCAGCAAATTCCAGTCATTGTCGATGCCGGAAGCTGGAAACCAGGATTTGAAACCGTACTCGCGTCCGCTGATGTCGTCATTGCTTCGGCTAACTTTTTTCCGCCTGAGTGTACGGCCACCGTCGATGTCTTTGATTATTTACAGCGCCTTAAAGTGCCGCAAATTGCCATTACTCGTGGGGCTGAGTCGATTTTATATCGGGATGGTAATAGCAGCGGTGAGATCGAAATTCCCAATGTGCGAGCTGTTGATACGCTGGGGGCTGGGGATATTTTTCATGGAGCGTTTTGTCACTTTTATCTGACGCACGCGTTTGAAGAATCGCTGCTCAAAGCCAGTCGAAGTGCTGCTTTTGCCTGTCAGCATTGGGGCACTCGCGACTGGGCAAAAATTTATCGCATCACCGATGACGATGATGAAGACATGGAAAAGTAACGCTTTATGAGGAGAGAACGACAGAAGTTGACTATAGGCTAAGCCCGTAGATTGATGAAAGCGTGATCGACCTACATATCTATCATTTGTTTATTTAGCGGAGTTAGATAGCTGACTCAGATGTTTTATGCCATTTGAAAAAGAGAGATCAGTAGCAGTAGCTGCCGCGATCGCTGCTGCCACCATTTGCGAACAGGTGCGCCAAACAATGGTGCCTGAAGCCATCGAAAAAAAAGACAAAAGCCCGGTCACCGTGGCTGATTTTGGCGCTCAGGCGGTGGTGTGCAAGGCACTCGCTGACGCTTTTCCAAATGATCCAGTTGTCGGTGAAGAAGATGCGGGTGAACTCAAAACGCCCGCAATGGCCGCGCGCCTACAGCAGGTGACCGACTATGTAAAGCAGGTTGCGCCTGAAGCCACGCCTGAGTTGGTGAGTCAGTGGATTGATCACGGCAACGGCCAGGTCGCAGACCGCTATTGGACGCTCGATCCGATTGATGGCACCAAGGGATTTTTGCGCAAAGATCAGTATGCTGTCGCGCTAGCGATGGTGGCTGACGGTGAAATTAAAGTGGGTGTACTGGCTTGCCCTGCGTTAACGCTTGATCTCGCGGGTGAATCGGTAACCGGCATTTTATTTGTGGCGGTGCGCGGCGAAGGCGCGACGATGCAGGCTTTAGCAGGCGGCGTTTCGGAGCCAATCAAAGTCACGAATTCAGCTGATGCGGCGAATTTTCGCTTTGTTGAAAGTGTGGAGGCAGCGCATGGCGATCAGCGCTTGCAGAAGGCGATCGCTCAAGCCGCTGGCATCATGACCGACTCTATGCGGATGGATTCTCAAGCTAAGTATGGCGCGATCGCTTCTGGTCATGCCGTGCTCTATTTGCGATTGCCTTCACCCAAGTATCCTGGCTACCAAGAAAAAATTTGGGATCATGCCGCTGGTGTCCTGATAGTCGAAGAAGCCGGTGGCCGAGTCACTGATATGTACGGCCAAAAGCTGGACTTTACCAAAGCCGACCGACTCAATACGATCGGCGTAGTCGTCAGCAACAGCGAAATTCATGATCAGGTGCTCTTGGCACTTAAACAGATGTAGCGGTGGCGGATGTCATTGATACACCGCTAGTCGCTTGACCTGTTGCTACGGCTAGGTTTCATCTGGACTGACCAGAGTCCAGTCAAGTGATCCATGCTACGAAAGACTAACCGTTGACTTACACTTTGAGCGCATTAGGCTGGCGACTACTTCCTATCACCTCATGTTCTTGCCCATTAGGGCGACTATTGGCTCTGCCATCAGCGCTATTAGGTGAACTATTAAGTGAAGCAGACCCTAGTCCCGGCAAGAGTCTTTTGGCCATAGTAGGGCTTTCGCTTAAAAGATATTTCAAAAAGGTTTGAGCAACAACCGATAGCTGTTTACCCGCGACATGTGCAACATACCAGTGTCGCTCAATCGGAAAGCCCTGGACATCTAAAATAGCCAATTCGCCTGAGGTGCCTTCAGAAATGATGGTGTGCTGCGAGAGCACAGAGATGCCCAGCCCGCCTGCTATTGCCTGCTTGATTGCCTCATTACTGCCTAGCTCTAGGCGCACTCTGACTTTGACATTGTGTTTATCAAATAACAGCTCTACCGCCTTACGTGTTCCCGAACCGGGCTCACGCATAATAAAGGGCTCATCGTTGAGCATCTCAATGGGGATATTCTTTTTTTTAGCCAGTGGGTGACCGGTTGGGGCCAAGACAATCAGCGGGTTTTCTAAAAAAGGGTGAATATCTAGATCGGGCTGCGTCGGGGTCTGGCTAATGATATAAAGATCGTCTTCATTAGCTGCCATGCCCTCTTGAATGCGCTGGTGATTAGTCACTTTGAGCGAAATGTCAACGCCGGGATACTGCTTACAAAATGGCCCTAGCAATCTGGGCACGAAGTACTTAGCAGTAGTAATCACCGCCAGCTTGAGCTGCCCCTGCTTCATGCCTTTGAGATCCGCGACCGACATTTCAAATTTTTCTAGCCCGGTAAAAATTTCTTGGCAGGTATCTAGCAGTTTTTGTCCGGCCTCTGTCAAAAACAGGCGCTTACCAATTTGCTCAAAGAGGGGCAAGCCAATGGCCTTCGTGAGCTGCTTTACCTGGATAGAAACGGTGGGCTGGGTAAGGTATAGCTCTTCTGCGGCGCGGGTGAAGCTACCGTGACGGGCAGTGGCTTCAAATACCTTAAGCTGGTGAAGCGTTGCATGAATCACAAAGGTAATAACCTCTAAATAGTCGGCTGATTATGGTCGGCTGATTGAAACATTCATAGAATTAAGTCTATCAAAAAACGAGATATTAGCGAGCTAAATCTATGAAAGCTAACCCTGTGAAAACTGAGGGATAACCGATGCCGATCTATTTTTTTTGGGGTGCTGACGACTTTCGACTCAAAAAAGCGGTGATGGCACTGCGCGATCGCACCCTCGATTCAGACTGGGCCAGCTTTAACTACGACCGCATCGATCCTGATGTTGCCAACGGGCCCATGCAGGCGCTCAATCAAGCCATGACCCCGCCTTTTGGCTTTGGTAAGCGCTTCATTTGGCTGGCTGACACCCCGCTGGGACAGCGCTGCCCCGAAGAAGTTATGACCGAAATGGCGCGAACCTTGCCGCTCATTTCCGAAACTTCAGTGCTGCTATTGACCAGTGCCAGCAAACCCGACGGACGGCTAAAATCGACCAAGCTACTGAAAACATACGCTGAATTTCGCGAGTTTGCTACCCTTGCGCCCTGGCAAACCGATCAGATCCTCGATCAAGTCAGGCGTGCGGCTCAAGAAGTGAATTTGCGGCTAAAACCGCAGGCGGCAGAACTACTCGCTGAAGCCGTCGGCGCAGATACTCGTCGGCTATACAACGAAGTTGAAAAGCTGAGTCTGTACTGGAGTGATCGGCAGGGTACACCCAAATCGGAGCCTTTGCCGCCAGAAATCGTCAGCGAATTGGTGGCTGTAAGTACCCAAACCAGTTTTCAGCTCTCTGAAGCGCTGATTGCTGGCAAAGTCGATCAGGCCCTGAGTTTGGCGACTGATTTGCTGGCGAATAACGAGCCTGCGCTGCGCATAGTGGCGACACTCGTGGGGCAATTGCGGCGCTGGCTATGGGTGAGCGTGCTAGAAGCTGAAGGCGAAAGGGATGTGAATGCTATCGCCAAAGCTGCCGAAATCAATAACCCCAAGCGCGTGTATTTTTTGCAAAAGCAGGTTCGTGGCTGCGCGCCTGCTCAGCTACAAAGAGCGTTAGAACTTATGCTGGAGCTGGAGTTTAGCCTGAAGCGCGGCGCGCCCGAAACGATCACGCTACAAACTAAAATGATTGAAATTGCCAGCTGTTTTTAGGTTAAAACGCTCAGAAAATAAGCCACTCCTCCTTTAGAATGTGCAGAATAATAGGCCGCAAAAAACGACTTCCAAAACCCTCAAAAATTAGGTGTTATCATGTCTTCCTACCAAAAATCGTCAATTTTGCCGAAGGCTACTCATCCTCACCCACTTCATCGAATCGGGTTATCCCTTTCGCTGGGCGCGCTTACGCTAGGATTTGTGATTGCGCCTAAAGTTGTTCCTGGGCTGACACCGCCCGCTCAGGCCCAAGCCATTTTGGATGAAGAAGTCGCCAACTATGCTAAGGCCGTCTCAGAAATTGAGCCCTTGCGCCTTACCGCTTACGAAACCGCCAACGATATTTTAGTCGCCGCCGGGATTGAAGTAGGCATTCTCGAAACGCCGCTCAGATGCACTGCTACTGAGCTGTCTGCTATGCCGGATGTGTCAAGGCCGAATCGAGTAGAACTACGCACGACGCTGGTAAATTTTTGCAATGAGGCCAGCCAGATTGCGGAGGCGAATGATCTGACCCCTCTACGCTTTAATAGCATCACAGCGGCGCACCAAGAAGATGCAGATCTCGCTGAGCGCATTCAACGGGCAGTCAGTGACCTGTAGATCTATCTCTGTAGGCTAAATAGAGCTGGAGTTTAAGCGCTACAATAGGCAACTGGCCCCACTTTTATGAATGATAAAAACAGGGCTTTTTCGTTTTTAGCCGTTAGTGCCGTTAGCCCTATGCAGTTCATCGATCAAGCGGAAGTAGAAGTAGAGGGTGGAACCGGCGGCGATGGCATGACCTCTTTTCGTCGAGAAAAGTACGTTCCGGCGGGTGGGCCTTCGGGTGGGACGGGTGGTAATGGCGGTTCAGTGGTGCTAGTGGCTGACAGCAATCTGCAAACGCTGCTGGATTTTCGCTTTAAGCACCGCTTTAAAGCGCCTGATGGTGAAAAGGGCGGCTCTAAAAATAGAACCGGTGCGACGGGTGATGACCTGCTGGTAGAAGTGCCTTGTGGCACGCTGGTGTACGACTTAGATAAAGGCCAGCTGATGGGTGATTTGACGGATCATGGCCAGCAGCTCGTGATTGCCCCTGGCGGTAAAGGGGGCTTGGGCAATCGTCATTTTTTGAGTAATCGCAATCGGGCTCCTGAGCGATCGCAGCCCGGTGCGCCGGGTGCCATCCGCCGTGTCAAATTAGAACTCAAGCTACTCGCTGAAGTTGGCATTATTGGCTTGCCTAACGCCGGTAAATCGACCCTGATTTCGAGCCTATCTTCTGCCAAGCCCAAAATTGCTGACTATCCCTTCACGACCCTAATTCCCAACCTAGGCGTGGTGCGCAAACCCACCGGCGATGGCACATTATTTGCCGATATTCCGGGCCTCATCGAAGGCGCTCACGCTGGCTTAGGGCTCGGTCACGACTTTTTGCGCCACATTGAGCGCACAAAGCTGCTGCTGCACCTAGTCGATGGCACCGCCGCAGATCCAGTCGCTGACTATCACACCATTCAGCAGGAGCTGATCGCCTACGGCCAAGGGCTCGCAAGTAAGCCTCAGCTATTGGCGATTAATAAAGTCGATGCGCTGTTAGATGAAGACGTTGATGATCTTGCTTCTCAGCTTTCTCTGGCGACTGGCATGAAGGTGTTTCAAATTTCAGCGGTGAGCCGGGAGGGTACAGAAGAGCTGTTGCAGGCTATTTGGAAGCTGCTAGATGAGACGAATAGCGCGATCGCCGCTGAAGCCGCCCGCGCCGCCGCTGCCCTCGTCGAATTCAATACCCCAGTTTTACGCTCGCTCACATAGATTCAGTCACGCAAAAAAGACCTATAGAGATGAGCTGAAAACCATAACCGTAGTCCTTTTACAGAGCTGTGTAAAATCGAAAATTGAAGCTATTATTAGTTCTTTCTATCGTTTAGCTCAGTTGGAATACTCTTTATGGCTACGCTTTCTCCCTCAGATCTTTTAGCGCAGCTTAACTGGCGCTACGCGACCAAACAGTTTGATGCCACTAAATCTATTGAAAGTGACGTTTGGGCGGCACTCGAAGATGCTTTGGTGCTAACACCTTCTTCTTATGGCTTGCAGCCCTGGAAATTTTTAGTGATCACTGATTCTGAGCTAAAAGCGCAGCTTCAACCACTTTCATGGAATCAGGGCCAGATTACCGAGTGCTCTCATTTGGTGGTGTTTGCCGTGAATAAAAACCTCACTGCTGAAGATGTAGATCGCTTGATCGAAAGCACGGCAACGGCGCGAGATGTCCCGGTAGAATCACTGTCTGGCTATCGCAACTTGATTGTGGGCGATGTAGTGCTCGGCCCACGCAGCTTTAGTGTGAATGACTGGGCGGCGCGGCAAGCTTATATTGCGCTGGGTAACTTTATGACCAGTGCGGCGGTATTAGGGGTTGACACTTGTCCGCTAGAAGGAATTGATCCGGCTGGCTATGACAAAGTGCTGAACTTGCAGGAGAAAGGCTTTGCGACAGTGGTAGCTTGCGCAGCGGGCTATCGCGCTGCGACTGATAAGTATGCTGAGCTAGCCAAAGTCAGATATCCGAAAGCAGAGGTTTTGCAGGTGTTGTAAAGGTTGGCAGCACGGCTGAGCAATGGGTGATTCGATAAATAGCTAATAATTGAGCGGCGATCGCGCTTTTATTCATTCCGCCTTGGGTAGCCTATTTTCTTTGGGCTGTCCCTGCCCTTTTTCCCACTGCTTTCTCCCACTGCTTTCTCCCACGGTGCCGTGAATACTGTAGCGAACCCTGCTTCTCTCGCTCAAAAGCTTCAAGGACTTGGCCCGTTATTTCGGCGGCTGTTTCCCGATAGAATAGCTGCCGACTTCACGATTGTCATTGCCACCTACAACGGCGCAGATCGCATTGGCAAAGTGCTCGATCATTTGCGTTGTCAAATCGGCACAAGCGATATTTTTTGGGAAATAATTGTCGTCGATAACAACAGCAGCGATCAAACGGCTGATGTGGTTCGCTGTTACCAAGCTAACTGGCCAGAGACGGTTCCTCTGCGCTATGAGTTTGAACCGTGTCAGGGCGCTGGCTTCGCGCGTCACTGTGGTACTAAGGCGTCTCGTAGTGCACTGGTTGGCTATCTAGATGATGACAACTTGCCTTGGGTAAATTGGGTGCGCTCGGCCTATCACTTTGGCATTAGGCATCCTAATGTCGGCGTTTTTGGCAGTCGCATTCGCGGTAAGTTTGCAACTTCTCCGCCTAAGCATTTTGAGCGAATTGCTTCTTTGTTAGCGCTCACCGATCGAGGCGCTAAACCTATGCCCTATTCTCCGGCAGCGAAGGTACTGCCGCCGGGCGCAGGGCTAGTGATTCGGCGACAGGCTTGGTTAGCGAATGTGCCTAAAGAGCGATCGCTGGCCGAAAAATTTGGCGATAGAGAAGCTGGTGAAGATCTCGAAGTGGTGCTGCGCATTCAGCGAGCCGGATGGGCGGTGTGGTACAACGCCAATATGTGGATGCATCACGAAATTCCGGGTAGCCGCCTGACTCGTCAGTATTTAATCAGGCTATGTCGAGGGATTGGCTTGAGTCGCTATCATACGCGAATGCTGAGCTTTGCGCCGTGGAAGCGGCCGCTGGTGTTAGTGCCCTATGCGCTCAATGATATTCGTAAAATTTTGCGCCATCTCCTGCGCTATCGCTGGCAAGCGTTTACAGATACCGTTGCGGCCAGTGAGCTGATGCTGTATGCCGCTAGCTTGGTGAGCCCATTGTATAGCTGGTATCGAATGGGGCGGCGGCAATTGAAGAAGTGGGTGAAGGTTGGTTTTATGGGGTGAGGAGCGATCGCACCCTCTCCAGCGGCCAGTAAATTTTATACGCCTTTCCAACCACGTTTGCTTTCGGCAGAAAGCCCCACACATGAGAATCTGCGCTCTCATTGCGATGATCACCCAGGACAAAATAGGCGTTATTCGGCACGGTTTGCGGCCCCCAAGTATAATTCGGCGGCGCTTTCACATAGCTTTCGACCAAAGGCACTTGGTTAATGCGCACCTCGCCTGCTCGAATATCTACCTGCTGACCCGGCAGCCCAATCACCCGCTTGACAAACAGCGAATCTGGCTCAGCTTCGACTCGTTCAATCGCCTTCAGCGGGGCCGTAAAGACAATAATATCGCCTGTTCTCGGCTGATACCCTGAATCGCGGCTCACAAAAATGCGATCATCTACCTGCAAAGTCGGCACCATCGATTCACTCGGCACAATGCATTGCATCACCGTTCTATCGACCCACATCGGTAAGCTGCCCACGCTCAAACGCAGTAACAATCCCCCTAGCACGACCACCATCAGCATCTGATGAGATCGGCTATAGTCTCTCCCTGGGCTTGAGGGCGTACTGCGATAAGTGTGATAGCTGGCCACTGACCAAACCATGCAGGCCATCGGCAATAGTACCGGCTGATAATTGGCCATCATCGCTAGGCCAACGCCAACACATAAAAACGCTACGCCCGCCACTGCCTGATTTAAATAAAGATGACCCAGCCCCGGCAAAATTTGCGAGAGAAAAACGCCATACCAAAGATCTCTGCCTTGGCGCTTATTGCCCATGGGGTGTAGAGGGCGGCCTGCGGTCGCAAACGCATCCCAAATATTCAACAAATAAACAACACCAGCCGCACCCAACAGCCAGAAAGCTTGGCTTGTATCGCCTTCAGCCGCAAGCAGCGACCACAGCGCCCGACTCACCAAGCCCAAAAAGATCGCGACAATGATGCTTCCTTTTGTCCACTGCTGGCCGTAGCACTGCCCCATTCCTGGCACTAGTCCAGAAAGATTCACTGCTAACCAACAATCTTGCACTGGCTGTCGCGCGCCCATTGGATCTTTCCTTTATCTGTACAAATGAGTGCGTTAGCGGGCGATCGCCCACAGCTCATATTGCCCAGATCGAAAGCTCAGCAATGTCTGTCTCAGCCGGTTCAGTAGATCTGTTGAAGATTCTCTAACAATAATGTTTGTTTTTACACAGCTAGCTTGTCCGCAACGGTCATTCTACGACAAGTGCTTCTTGGCCAGTTCTATTCAAATTTAGCCGCTGCCGAATGGCGGCTGGCCCAGAGCCAGATTGAGCGGCTTCGCGATTGGCAACAGCTCTCGCTTCACTGTCACGCAAGGCGGTAACTAAGGCGGGAACATCGGCTTTGAGCATAACCGTGACACCGCCGGTATGAATGGTGCCATCAGGGTTTGGCATCACCTCAATGAGGTAAGCGAAAATATCGCCTTCTGAAAGCTGCGCTCTTGAGGATCTTTGAGTGTCGCTACGATCACCCTGATCAGGTGAATAGATCAAAATGGGTTGCGATCGCCGATAATCCGCATACACCTCAGCGCCATACAGCGTTCGTAAAGCATTCTCTAATCGATTAATACTCACCCCACTAATGAGGTCGACCAGCGTAAACTTTTCAGCGCGCACCATCATTGGCTCAGTGGAATTGCGCCGAGCCAATAAGCTCCCGCCAGATCCGCCAGCCAGTTGTTCCCGAGGGCCAAATACGGATGCGTGAAAGGTGTACCGGCGAGACGGCGTATCGTTACGTCGAATCGAAAGCCGTTCTCTCGGCTCTGCCCGCAAGGTAGGGTGAGCCTGCATCCACGCCTCGGCCTCTCGCACCGATTGCCCCGGTAAGGCTACAGCTCCTGCGGCCATCCCCATCCACATGCCCAGGCCTAATAGTGTAGATAGCGTGGTCTTAGCTGGGTTGCGTAGAAGCTGTTTCATAGCCTTTTTATAGGGATCCAAATCCCTTCCTTTTCTTTTGTTTTTTCTTTTTCTTATTTTCACCAGGCGCGCCCCGCCATCCCGGCTGCGGTCGTCCACCCATCGGATTGCCGCCGCCGCCCATCATTGGGTTGCCACCCATGCCCGGAAAGCTGCCATCCAGCCCTGGCAACCCCATCTTGCCCTGACCCATCTGCTGCATCAAACCGCGCATTCGTTGAAAATCAGACACCAGCTTGCTGACGTCTTTTTCTTGGTAGCCTGCCCCTTTGGCCACCCGGCGGCGGCGACTCGGCGATCCTGATAAAACTTCAGGATTTTCCCGTTCTTCAATGGTCATGGAGCTGATCATGGCTTCACAGCGTTTGAGCTGCTGCTCTCCTTGCTGAAGCTGATCAGAAGAGAGCTTATTACCCATACCCGGAATTAGCTTCATGATTCCCGCTAGCGACCCCATTTTCTTCATCAAGCGGGTTTGTTTTAAGAAATCATTGAAATCAAACTTTGCCGATAGGATTTTTTCTTGCAGTTTTTCGGCATCGGCAATATCCACTTCTTCTTGAGCTTTTTCGACCAGGGTGAGCACATCGCCCATGCCCAGAATGCGCGAAGCCATGCGATCTGGATAAAAGGGCTGTAAGGCTTCTACTTTTTCGCCAACGCCAATGAATTTGATCGGCTGTCCCGAAATCCGGCGCACCGATAAGGCCGCGCCACCGCGTGAGTCGCCGTCCATTTTTGTGAGAATGGCTCCGGTGATGCCAATTTCTTCGTGGAAGGTGCGGGTGAGGGTAGCGGCTTCTTGGCCAGTCATCGCATCGACGACTAGCAGCACTTCGTCGGGCTGCGATACGGCTTTGACCTCAGCGAGTTCAGCCATCATGGCGGTGTCAATTTGCAGTCGGCCTGCGGTGTCAATAATGACCGTGTCGATGCCGTCGGCTTTGGCTTTGGCTACGCCCTGCCGAGCGATTTCGACCGGGTTTGCATCTGCGCCCATTTCAAATACGGGGACGTTGATCTGCTTGCCCAGGGTGAGAAGCTGATCGATGGCGGCGGGCCGGTAAACGTCGGTGGCAACCAGCAGCGCGGTGCGATTTTGCTTGCGCAGGTGCAGGGCTAGCTTGGCGGCGGCAGTGGTTTTACCGGTGCCTTGTAGACCAGCCATCAGCACGACAGTGGGCTTGTTTTCGCTGTCGGCCAAGGGGACATTGGTGTCGCCCATCGTCTCAACCAGTTCGTCGTACACAATTTTGATGAACTGCTGATCGGGGCGAACGCCAGAGACAACCTCTGCGCCTTGGGCTTTGGTTTTGACATCGGCGACGAAGCCTTTGACCACATCTAGGTTGGCGTCGGCTTCTAGCAAGGCCCGCCTAACTTCTTTTAGCGCCTCGGTAATATTTGCCTCCGAGATTTTGTCCTGGCCTCGGAGCTTTTTCCAGGCGGATTCAAATTGTTCTGAGAGGGCTTCAAACATAGGACTGAGCGGGTAATAGGCCAAAAATAATACGTCATCCTATTCTAAGGGGTTCAGCTCCAAATGCTGAGGCGGGCATCTGATAAGCTGACCTGTGTGGAAATGAGCTATGAAATGAGCTTTTAAATATTTTGACGCTGCCCAAGCAAAGAGCCCCTAATAACCGCACCCTGACGCTCAGCGCCCAAGAAGCTGAGCAGTATGCCGCTGAGCTATTGACTTTGAATGGCCCGCTGCCGGTAGCTACCATACTCAATCGAACAATTTGCCAGAGCCTGTTTGAGGTTCTGCCGTGGCTGCCAGATGGGTTTGTCGATTTGCTGGTTGTCGATCCGCCGTATAACCGGCACAAAGATTTTAACGGCGTAGCCTTTAAGGCTAGATCGCCTGAATCCTACCAATCTTGGTTAAATACCTGGCTATCTCAGCTGCCTCGTTTGCTAAAGCCGACCGCCTCTCTCTATATATGCTGTGATTGGCAGTCGTCCAATGCTATCTATGAGGCAATGGCTCAGCATTTTCAGGTACGTAATCGCATTACTTGGGAGCGTGAGAAAGGGCGTGGGGCCAAGCGCAACTGGAAAAACGCTTCAGAAGATATCTGGTTTGGCACGGTTTCAGATAATTACACTTTTAATGTGGAGGCGGTAAAGCTTCAGCGGCGGGTGCGTGCGCCCTATCGCGACGGGGCGGGCCAGCCTAAAGACTGGCAAGCCACTGAGCAGGGAAATTTTAGAGCAACCCACCCTTCCAATCTGTGGACGGATGTGTCGGTGCCTTTTTGGTCTATGCCCGAAAACACAGACCATCCGACGCAAAAGCCTGAGAAGCTGATCGCTAAAATGATTTTGGCTAGCTCGAACTGCGGTGATGTGGTTTTTGATCCGTTTTTGGGATCGGGGACGACTTCAGTGGTGGCCAAAAAGCTAGGGCGTCACTATGTGGGGGTAGAGCGATCGCAGCTGTTTGGTTGCTGGGCGCAAAAACGGCTGGCTTTAGCCGATGGCGATCGCGCTATTCAAGGCTATGCCGAAAGCTACTTTTGGGAGCGGAATGTTTCGGTGGGCGATCGCGCTGCGTCTATGGAGAATTGCCTCATACCTACAGATGAAGCTGATGAAGAATTGGCCTGAATAAGCAAGCTGCCTAAGGCTAACGTAATCACTTTGCTGTGAAGCATCCTTCAATGACATCTACATCTACATCGAAGCAACACATTAACGACGGGAAGAAAGCATCAGAATGAGGGTCTGAACCCATCAAGTTTGACTAAACTGTTGGGAACTTTGGATGAGTAGATGGGGGATGAAGGGGGCATGGTGAGTTTGAAACTGATTGAGCTGAAGTTTTTGCTTAAGCTGTTGGGCTGTGAAGGTGCTCGCGGCAAAATTGTAGATTTGCAGCCGAACAGTGCAACATCGGCAGCGGCACGCGATCGCATCTGCAAAGACCTCGGCGCTAAAGGCATGGTGGAATACGATGCCCAAGTTAGTAATTTTTCACTTGCCCCCGCTGGTAAAACGCTGCTGACGCTGGATACTACCAGCTTGCCAGTAACGCCTGATGAGATGAAGGTGCTTAAAGTTTGCCAAAAGGAACAAGGCGCAACCACACCTGGGAAATTGATTGGTATTCCCTCTGAAGCTCGGCAAAAGCTGATTCGGAGCTTGAGCGATCGCGGGATGCTCAAAATTACCAAAGAAACCATCAAGGAAGTTTGGCTCAGTGCCCAAGGCAAACAGTTTTTGCTGCATGAATTTGAGCCCAGCGGCAGTTCTCTTGCTGCGACGGCAACTATGCTCGGCAATTACGTTCGGTTTCTGCGCGACAATCTAGGGCAAAATCCGGGCCAAACTTTGAATCTATCTAAAAGTCTACCTACGAGTCAGCCGAGTATGCAGTCGCCGGTTGTGATGCCGGTAGGATCGCAATCCAAACCCGATAGTCAGGCCGTGCTGACGCAAATTCAGCAGCTCGATCAGCTAGTCGGCTCGGATAATTATTTGCCGATTTATCACCTGCGTGAAAAACTACAGCCTCCTTTGACGTCGGCAGAGCTAGATGAGCGACTATACGCTTTGCAGCGCGATGATCTGATCGAATTGGGCAGCTTGCACGACCAAGGAATCTATACAGATAGGCAAATGGCTGCGGGCATTGTGCAAAACAACGGCGGTTCTTTGTTTTTCATCACCGTTCTTTGAGTAAGCGCTTGACGCTAGTAAAACTCGTTCTTTAGTGATTCTAATTTTGATTCGATCCTTTGCTGCAATTTGAGAGCTTTCTTGTGCCATCCATTGAACAGTTAATTCGGCAAAACATTAATCCGTTTGATCCCACCACCTTTAAGCCGGGAAATTTCTGGAAAGAAACCTACGCTGAAGATCAAGAGATATCGGCTATTCATGAAACGGTGCTGAATGCGGTGGAGCAGACGTTGGAGGGAGTAGTGCGCGATCGCCAAACCCGCACCCTGATGCTGCTCGGCGACTCCGGCTCTGGCAAAAGCTATCTGCTCGGCAGAATCAAGCGCCGATTGAATGACAGAGCTTGCTTTGCCTACGTCAACCCTTGGCCCGACAGTCAGTTTATTTGGCGGCATGTGCTGAGGCAAACTGTCGATAGCCTGCTTGAAGTGCCTGAAGGCCAACATGAGCCTCAGCTCGTGCGCTGGCTAAAAGGGTTAGAAATCCTTCAGCGGCAGGGCATTGCTAAGCGCCTGATGGGAGAGCGCAGCGTATTTGTCAGCGACATGCGCGCTAGCTTTCCGAGCGGAGTGTATCGGCCCAAAGACTTTTTTGGCGTTCTGTACGAGCTACTAAACCCTGAGACTAGAATTGTCGCTTATGACTGGCTACGCGGAGAAGATCTCGATGAAGAAGATCGCAAACTTCTAAAAGTCAGGCACTGCGTAGATTCAGAAGATGCGGCCCAAAAAATGCTGGGCAACTTTAGCAAAATTGCGGATTCTACGCAGCCCATCGTAATTTGCTTCGACAACTTGGACAACATTCCCAAGCGAGCCGACGGTAAGCCAGACTTGCAGGCGTTGTTTGATGTCAATTCCTCCCTTCATAACGAGAAGCTCAAGAATTTTTTGATTTTAGTAAGTATTATCACCAGCAACTGGCGAGAAAATAAAAGCGCTATTGCCTACCCCGATCTCGCTAGAGTTAATGAAATTCTTACGCTCAGAGCCATCAGCCTAGATCAAGCCGAAGCCATTTGGACCTCAAGGCTTAAGGCACTTCATCATCAGGCCAGCCCTCAACCGGCCTCAAACATTGCCCCCCTCACTCGCGATTGGCTAGAGCGCCAATATCCAGGTGGAAAAGTGGTGCCCCGTGCAGCGTTGATGCTAGCAGAGAAATTGATTCGCTACTTCAAAAAAAAAGGCCAGATGCCCACTATTCCCAAGCATCCGGCAGACTCCGAACCGCCGCCGCTGTCGGTCAATATCCGCGCTAGCTTTGAACTGGCTTGGCAGAAAGAATTTGAAGAAACCAGCCGTCAGGTCAGTCGGATTGCGCAGTTTTCTTCGCCTGAACTGATTCGGCGACTGCAAGAAGCGTTAGAAGCGCTAGCGGTTTCTCATATTCTCCCTGGCATACTGCCTAGCTCGACCTATCGCAGCTATGCACTGGGCTACCAAACCTCTAGCCGTCAGGTAGGCGTGGTGTGGACAGAAGACGGTAACTTGACTGCTTTTTGTAACATCATGAAAGCCTGTAAAAAGATGATGGATCAAGGCGTGCGCACTCACCTTTTTCTGATTCGAGCGGCTAATCTGGGGACAAAGAAAAATAAGGGTTTTCAGCTATTTGAAGCAGTGTTTGCGGCTGATGCCTGTATCCATCTGACAACAGATTTGGAGTCGGTGCGGTATTTAGAAACCTATCACCGGCTGGTTAATGCCGCTGCTGGTCGGGAACTGGTGATTGCCTCGCAGACGCCAGATCTGGCACAGTTGCAAAAGCTGGTGCAAGAATCTGGGGTGTTTTCTCAGTGCAAGCTGCTTCAGCAGCTCAACCTTGTAAAAGGGCGTGGGCGGAGTAAGCTTACCGGAGGATCTACGCCTGTGTCGCCTGATCACAATCTAGCAGCGGGTCAGCAATATATTGTGAATCTGATGGCTACTCAGATGATGATGGGAATGCAGGCTGTAATCGAGAGAACTAAAGAGCAGCTTCCGGATTTGACGGTTGAAGAAATTGAATCCCTTATCCAAGTGCTGAACGCTGCCGGAAAAGTTCAGCACTTGCATCCCGATGCTAACCGTGAAAACCAATTGCTGTGCTGGGTACCTCACTAGGGGTTCTTGCTGATATGAGTGCAATGTCTCGTCCGATTCCAATGTCGCTGAGTGTTACTAAGGTGCGTTTGGCTTTTGAGTGCCCTCGGCTGATGTATTTGGGGCATCACGAAGGTGGCATGACGATGTTTCGAGCATCGAATTCGTTGGGTGGCGGCATTGGTCAAGCTTTTCATACGCTATGTGATGATTGCGTAGATCGCATTTGTACGGATGAGGCGATCGCCGCCTTTTTTACTCCACCCGCCGAAGCGCTAACCCCACAGACCATAGCCCAACAAATACAGCAGCAACTTTACCGAACCGTATTTTTCCCTCTAGTACAAACAACGGTTAAGAACACGCCTCACAAAGTCCCGGCACTCAATCAGCTTT
>JBGTNW010000004.1:0-7844 GCA_041742865.1 Phormidesmis sp. | reverse complement strand
GAGAGCCTCAAACGCTTTGCGGTTTAGTCCTGTCAGCGCTCTTATCAGTCGGTCACTGGCGAGTATCCGCTCTAAATCTAGCATCGCTGGCCTCAGATATAGTTGCTTTATACTATCCTTTATTTCCCAACAGGTCTATTGATTCGTCGAAGGTGAATTCTTTTGTTGCATATCATTCTGTAGAGATTTAATGAAAATTCTGTGTGGTTGAATACGGTCTCCGTAATATCTCGCTCACTTTTTCGTTTTAATTAACGGGCAAGAAGGGCACTGTCAAGTTGGCTGAATTTAACTGTAGCTGCTGAATCGTAGAAGCTGAATCCATGAATGGTGCCTATTGCGGGCATCGTTTCTTAGCCACAATTCTCAGCTGTTGTGCCTGGCTGTATTACACCTTTCTGTTAAGCTTTCGTGACACCAAGAAAACGATGCTTGATCAGGATGTCATGGGCACCTATGAAGTGATATCTCAAATTTGCTCAGAGATAGTTAGTGAATGGTGTCGTCCAGGCTTAAACTACACAGACGGAGGAATTACTTCGGAATAACAGAAGCTGAACCATCAGCCCCCCAAGTCCTGTTTCATTCTACGGAATGCTTGCTGTGCTTGCTAGTTAGGCGGAAACAGAGAGGCTTTCCATCCAGGCTGGACGGCCATAGATCCCTGCCATCAGCTCATCGACTCGAAAAACTTGCTCTATCGATTCCCAGTAAATAGCGGAGCCACCTCCCCATACATTCACATTGCTCAGATGCTCATCTGTTGGACTAGCAATCTGGACAAAGGCCGTAGGCGTGCTTTCCACCATCTCAAGCCTGTCAACAGGAATAAGGTGGCGGGAGCCGTCATCTAGAGTGAGCTCCAGTTCGCGGCTTGACGCTATATACCGAGCAGCCGTGGCTAATCTTTCATCTTCATGAGGTTCCATGATATTTCCTCCAAGCTGCTCGACAGCTTTCTAGGTTTTCTGCCACCATTTCAGCACTTCTCCTTCAAAAGCTTCAGTACTTTTAACTCGTTTCTTTTTGCCCTTAAGTAACAGCTTGGGGACATCACCATAGATATCGACTTTAACGCTGCCATCCGACGAGTCTACATGTACATGAGGTGGTCGATGGTCACGGGTTTGCACGGTTACGGTCACACCATTTTTCTTAAACACTAAAGCCATTTTTATAACCCTCCCCATACTATCCTCACCGGCATGACGTAAAAAACCCAGTGCGCACCAAGGTCGATTACGTATAGGAAACTTCGGTAGAAATAGCCCCGATGAACAGGCTTTGCTACTGAGCCAACGAGTAACGGCTTTTTGCAGAGGCAAGCATCATGGGAAAAGATGTCAAATGGGTTCTATACGTAGGCGGACTCAGAGTGTTAGCCTAACGGGCACGGTTCTGAACCACCCCTAAAACGGCCATCGAGGCAAAGGGATCGGAATCGCATCTTGAACTTCGCCTCGAATTTTGTCAACGACTCTATCAGTCACTTCTTGAATCACGGTATCGGCAACCGCATTCACTGCCGCCGCTAAGAACCCTGTCTCACCCGTTGCCGCAATATCAAACACACAACCTTCCATAAACACTGCCCCAATTTCCGCCTCTTGGCAAAGCTGCGTTGCCTCGCGAATTTGAGCAGGTGCGACCCCCGCTAACGAAGGAAAGCGATCAGGAAACGCCCGATTAGTAAACGTCTCTGTCGATTGCCCTGGCCCATAGTCAAACAAAGACACCGCTGGAGTCACCCGCCAGCTATCGCCAAACTGACGATACAGCTGCTCAAAAAAGGCTCGCTGCACTTGGTTTAACGAAATAGGCACATCAATTACTCGGTTGATTAATTGCGTGACCAGTGAATAGGCATCCTGCGCTGGCACCACTGCACCCCCCTGAACTCGCAAATCATTATTTACAGCGCCATCAAAATCACCCAACAGACCGTTCAGGGTGCCCGCATCCTCTCGGGGCACATAGGGCGTGATATTCATAAAGTCCTCACCGCCTGCCCGAATGCCTTTGATTTCTACCCGCTCTCCACTTGGCCATCGAATGCTGTAGTGGCGATCGCCCGTTGCCACCACCAAACCACCCCCAGGCAACGCCAACTCGCGCCCAATCATCCCAGTCGGCACACCATCCACCCACAGGGGCGTCACCCCATCAGGAAAATCCTGGGCGTAAATGGCCACCCGATGCCCAGCGACCTTCATCGCCGCTGCCGTATTCAAAGACAGATGAGAACTCGACGGCATTTGACTTTGCCGAGCCTGCACCTCAAAGTGAGCATCCTGCGATTTACTCAACACAAACTCGCCCACCGTTTGAAAGCTATAGCGATAGCCATCGTAGGTCACAATATGCGGATCGCCGTAGCTGCTGCCCCTTGCGCCATCGCCGCCAGTCGCAGGCGGTCTAGTCGCTTCAGTATCAGCCTCCTCTTCACAGGGCACATCTTCCACCTGCACCTTAATCTCTCCAGGAGTAAAGTCTGCCGTCACCGCCAGCAGCGCCTCACTCGTTGGCACATAGGTCACGCCCCCAATCGGACGCCCTTCGCATTCACAGGTACCTTCCACGCAGTAGCGCTTCGTAAAACTGCGGCTGAATCTTTCCGTGTCACGACCAAACCGGATGGCACCATAGCCATTCCTCACCGTCAGCGTCACAATTTTATTCGGCGGTAGGGCTATGTCCCACAGGTATTGGGTAGTGGGTGCAATGGCTATGGTACCAGGCACTGAAAGCGGTCGCGACCCCCGACCCTCATCGGTGATATTCGGATCGTCCGTATCCCAATCACGGCCCGCAGCCGGGTCACCCTCTAGCCCCATCGGCCAGGTTTCTAGCAAGCGATCACGATCGCCTGCCAACCGCATTAGCAATTCAAACTTGTCTTCAGCCCCCAGCGAAGACAGTTCCGCCGCCCGATTGGCATAGAACCGATCAAACAGATTCCACACGTCCACGCCTTGATAGGCCAAGTGACTAAAGAAAACGGTAGCCTCATAGGAGCGATCCGAGAGCGAGCGCAACGAGCGCAAATAGTCACGCCATCGCCGCTGCCCAATGCGCGTAGGATTCACCAACTGATGCCCCATCCAGTCAGCCGTGCCCTCCCGCAGCCAATTTTCGGGCGTATTCACCACGCCCCCCATTCGGTCGAATTGATAGCAGTGAGCCAGCTCATGGGCTAGCACCTGTCTTTGGTCATTCCCATCCAGATCACCCTCAAAGTAATCATCGCCCAGCACAATCAGGCAAACATCCCAGGCTTCAATCGGGCCACTGCCAGTGCCAGACGCATCTGTAAGCGAATCTAAATCGTCAGGATTTCCCACAACGGCATTTGCTCTGGCATAGGGGTGGGGACGACTGCCTTCGGGGCCTAAAAAGTAAAGTTGGTCGGCATCTCGATGCGTTTCTACAACGCGCTTTGTCAGGCGATATCCGGTGAGGGCCTCAAGCCTACTCTGAAGTCTCACCAACTCTGCCGCTGGCTCTACTGAAGCAAAAGCAACGCTGTAGGAAAAAAAGATAATGGTGATAGCCGCTGTGACTAAAAACAGCAGGCAAAATCTCAGCCAATGGGCCCGATGATGACGTATAGGATGACGAGGCATAGATCAAACTCTCCAAAGATGCGATCCCTGCTTAACATGAGTAATCACCCACGATTACCCACAAGCTGACACCCCAAAATAGGTAGCAACCCGCATAAAGCTATCTCTCCTCATCCAGTTCTCCCTCCCCTAATCCGGATGGAAAAACTGTCATGAAGCTAACGGGCACTGTCAAGTTAATCAATAGTTCGGACAGTTTTTTATAGGCAACGCTTTGGGGTGGGGGCAGCTGCCTAGGCTCGTTGGGGGGACATAACAACACGTGAGTTCGACAGCTAGAAAGCAGCTTGGGGAAGGGCTTTAAGCTCATCATCTGGGATGCCCAACGAGGGCTTATCGGGGTGGTAGGCGTAGGCGATCAGGCCCGAGACCAGATTGACGAGGAAGTTGAAAGGACTGCGGTGACGAGAATGCTCGATCTGGCAGAGGTTTTTGAGTTGGTCATTGACCGTCTCGATGATTGGACGCTTGCGTAGCAGAATCTTATCGAGTAGCGGCATAAGGGAATTTTTCATGTTTTTGCGGCGTTTGGTAATCAGTTCCAGCCCTCGTTCGAAGCGCGACTCAAAGAGGGTCTGCGAAATATACCCTCGGTCGCCAAACAGCTTTCCGACCAGGTCTTTGGTGATATCGGGAACGGGCTTGCGGTCGTCGGTATTGCCTGACGTCAGCGCTGCCGCCAGCAGCTCACCGTGGTCGTTGATGATGAGGTGCAGCTTAAAGCCGAAATACCACCCGACCGACGATTTGCCCCAGTCGGCAAAGCCCTTGAACGTCTTGTGAGCCTTGGCCCGCTTGATATGGCAGACCGCTACCGAGGTGGAATCGATGAAACTGATGCCGGTGACCTCGCCAAAACAGCACGTGTTCAGAAAGCTCACCAATGCCATAAAGCTCCAAGGCATCAGCTCTACAAACCGTCCGTAGCTGACCAAATTGGGAAAGGCATCTTGCCAGTCAGCCAGGACTTTTTGTTTGTAAAAATCCTTAAACGTCCGGTAACCCGAGCCATGGAAGGTAATAACGATAGTCATCACTTCGCTGATGCTCAACCGAGACTGATAGCCTTTCGGCTGGCCATCGCACGGCAGTCGAGGGATAGCTCGTTCACTGTAGCGCTCAAACTCGCGATAGAAGTCGTCAACGTCGCAGAAGCTTTGGGTCAGGTCGAGGCGCGCTAGACTTAAAGACATGGCTGGGGTGCTTAGAATTCAACACTTTGAGCGTAACCCTCAGCCTTTCTTTCTGCACTCTAAATCCCCGTCGAACTCACGTTAAAACAGCACAATCGAGAAGCAGGTTCGTAAGTAAATCAGCATTTTATCAGCCACTTACAGTCCTAGGTGTAGGCCGCTACTCTCATCGGGCGAGACATGCAAGTAAGCCGCTGTGGTATCTAAGCTGGCATGGCCGAGCGTCTCCTTCACCAAGGCCACCGGCGCACCCCGATGCAGCGCATGGCTGGCATGGGCATGGCGAAACCAGTGCGGCGAGACGGCTTTATCGATACCCGCCTGCTGCTTAGCCACGCTGACAATCCGGTTAATCTGCGAGCGCACCAGGTGCCGTCCTGTGCGACTAGGGAAGACGGGCGCTGCATCTGCCGCATCTGCCCGGTACTGCTGAAGCTGAGTTCACACGGAAGCGAGCACGACAACATAGCGAGTCTTACTGCCCTTGCCGGTGATCGCCACGGTGGCATTGCCATTCGGCTGCTCTGCCCAGTGGCCCCAAGCTATTGAGCAAATTTCTGACGCCCTAGCACCCGTGGCATAGAGCGTCAGCAGAATGAGCTGATTGCGTGGTGGGCCTTAAAAGCCGTGAATCATCCGCAGCGTATCGGCTTCGCTCATGATACGAGCATGGAGCGTCTGGGTCGCCGCCGCTAACTCGAACGGCCTGCCGCAGTCTACCAGCAGTGCGCCGATGCGGTGACCAAGACTTGACGGCCATCAACCGGCGGCGCTGCGTATTGTAGGCCAACCCTTTTTCAATCAGCGCCTGGTGAAAGGCTTGCAGGTCTTCGAGGGTGACTAAATGCAGCGGGCGATCGCTGACAAAGGCGAGGAACCAGGCGACATCGCGCCGATAGGTATCCTGGGTAGTCTGGGCTTTATTGTGCAGCCATAGGTTGATCAGCTTGGCATTGTCGTCGCTGCTGGCTATCTCTAATTTAGAGATGCGCGGGACTATATTTGAGACGAACATAGAGGGCGCGAGGGTGAATGAGACAGAATCAGAGTTCTGTATACAAAAAATAACGCATATTTAGGGGGTTTGGCCGATCTGCGTTGTTACACTAAAAATTACACTACAAATATAATGAGCTGAATTACGGTATATTGGGCCCAGCTACAGCCAGCCTTTCGATGATTCGGGCCTATGCCTCGCAAGATCAGCAAGAAGTGCATAGAGTGCGCTCAGCTTAGTGCTCAGAAGGCGCGGCAGCTACACGGGCCGGATGGTGATGGTTGCTGGGCCGAAGGCCGCTGCCGTCGTCGTCGATCTCACTATCGCAATCGGCTTGAGGTTAACGAAAAGCGGCGCTCTGCCTACCGGCCGCAAGATTCCGACGGTACGTCTTCGCAAGCGCCAGTTGAGACGGTTTCATTAGTGGTTGCCGAGGACGCGGTGCCTTACGCAACCCTATACATCTGGCGGGAGACAAGGAAGGATGCGCCGGTTCATGCGATCTCGGCCTCTGTGTTCAAGGATGGTTCCAAGGTTCTGGAAATTGCGCCGATTCACTGTGCGGGCTATCGCAAGCGGCAGCTACAGCAGTACGTTCAAAAAGATGTGATGGGCTATCTGAAAGCACGGTTTGGAATCACCTTTTTTACAGATGAAATCAGGCTAGAGCCATTCGAGTGTCAAATCGAAGGTTGTCCACTGCATGCTGATGAGATGGTCCAGAAGAGAAAATCCGCTTACAGACTGAGGTGGCCGATGGTTAGCGTTCGCCAGCTAGAGCTGAACTTAGAAGTTGCCTTTAAGGAAGCGGCTGAGGTGCCGGAGAATGCTGATGTCCTAAATCTTTGGAAACAGTTTGAAGGTGAACTGGCAGGATTGGAGCAGCGCGATCTCCTTCGAGTGGCGGGCGATATTCTGGTGAAGTTAGCCGGACTGTGCGAGACAAAAGCCGATCTGCTTTGGGGGGACTGGCAGGATGCAAACAACGCAGAGGGGCCAGTTATGGGTGAGAGCTGGCTGCAAGGACTGACCCGGCAGACACAGGAGCTAGATTTTTCAGAGCTAGTTGAGCGTTCGTACCATCCGAGTAGCGATCACCACCGAGAAGACAAGACCGATGAGAATTCTCTTGCAGGCGATGTTGAGAAGCTGTCTATCTTAGATATGATTGATGCGCTAGATGACGCCGATTTAAAAAGTCAAGCGCTAGCGGTTTCTCATGCCGAGAACATATCAGACTGGGTGAAGGCTTTAGCGGCTAAGCAAGAGGAATCGCCTCAACGGTCAATTGATCTTCAGCAGCAGTTGAAGATGCCGCTGATAGAGGTATGGATTGCGGCGCTGCTAGGTGGGTTTCCGCTAGAGCAGCGAGGTGGCTTCTACCAGACACAGGAAGTGTGGGTAAGTCGGTGCAAGTGAGGATGTGGCTACGAAGAGGCGATCGCACTCAGCAAATCAGTCTCAGCATATGCCACCATAGGTTAGAAGCACTGAGCAAAGAAAGCTCGCTACGAGTCGAGAGCCTACTTTATGGTTGCCGCCTTTGAATCTCAAAAAATGACTGCCAAAGAATACTTGGTGTGGGAATCACATCAAGAACTTCGCTATGAGTATTGTGATGGTCAGGTCATTGCAATGGCGGGTGGCACCAAAAACCACGACAAGCTAGCATTCAATTTGCGCCGAGCCCTGAGCGATCGCGTTGAAGCTCAGGGCTGTGACATGACTGGCTCTGACGTGAAAGTACTGGTCAGAAAAGGCGTATCGTATCGATATCCTGACTTGGCAGTGAGCTGCGACGAACGCGATCAATCCAATGAGACATTCTACGAATTTCCAAAGCTGATTGTAGAAGTCCTCTCGCCCGGTACGGAAGCCATTGATCGGATAGACAAATTCAAAGAATATATTCAAATTCCAACACTACAAGAGTACGTATTAATCAGCGCTGAGGAAATTAAAGTAGAGTGCTACCGACGTGGTGAAGGTCGCCTATGGCTGTACTCCCAGTACTATGTCGGAGAAACAGTT
>JBGTNW010000003.1:0-3052 GCA_041742865.1 Phormidesmis sp. | reverse complement strand
TCAACCGCACTGCTGAGCTACACCGGCTGGCGTGCGGTTCAAAATGTAAAATAAAGTAGCGAGCGGTTGCTATCGTTGGCCGTAAGGGTAAGGGTAGGGACGAATTAAGTGCTTAGCGCGGTAAATATAAAAGGTTTCTGTAGTGACGCCGCCTCGCTGAATGGAAAGTTCTGTCAGGGGCGTGAGTGATTTGAAATGGGACGCGATTCCCTTGGAAGGCTTTGCCATCGCACTCACTACCGGCTCTTGCGAAGACCGCGCGAAGCTGACAAATAGCGCATCTTTGCCTAGCCAGTCTTGAGCTTGAAACCAAAAAGCATGGCCTCTTGGGTCAGACGTAAAGCTGGTCACGGGAATCCCTGTTGAGTTTGCTAGAGCGGTTGCGTTCGCTAAAGCCATCGCTAAATAGCCGCTGAGCCAGTACTCGTTCGTCACCACAAAATCAGTCTGAGCTAGCGCTGCTTGAAACTCGCTTGATTGCCGAAACTGCTGACCTAGCTGCTTCACATCAATCAGCTCTGTAGAGGGATCTTGCCGTGGCGATACTAATCCACCCAAAATGGCGTACTGACTGGGCTTTTGCAGCGTGCCCAGGCTAATATGGCCCAAAGCGAACAGCAGTAGCAACGCCACGATGAGCCCAGTGCTTTTGAGCCACCGCTCTACTCGGCGATGAGGCCAAGTTGCCGCCGATTTTCCCAATAGCAAGCTCAAGCTCCACAGCCCAGGCACTGGCCAGGCTGGAAAGGTAGCGGTAAGTCCGCCTAGCAAGGTAAATCCAGCCGCGACTGGCAAGCTCGCCCAAAGCAAAAAGCTGGTTTTGGCGTCCGCTTGGTGCGCTTGAATGATCTGGCGCAAGCTCACCCACCATAGCGGTAAGCCGATGGTGGGAAACAAAAAGCCAATCTGAGCAAGCAGGACACCCAGGAAATTGAGAATAGAGTAATGGGCGGTTTCGGATGAAAAGCGATCGCCCAGATGAAACCGAAACGAAATCCACTCATGCAAACTATTCCAATACAGCAGCGGCAACAGCGTCAGCACATACGTACCAACGCCTAGCCACAGCCACCGAGAACGAAATACGTGCCGATAATCAGCCTGTGTAAAACAAAAGCCTACCAAGCTCAACCCCAGCAAAAAGCCGTGATATTTGCTCAAGCAGGCGAGCCCAATGGCCAAAGCAATTAGAACTAACTTCGGCGTTGGACAATAAAAGCGCTCATTTCCCGGAAAAAATTCACGAGCGCAGAGATAAAGCGTCAAACTCCAGAAAAAAATTAGCGCATTGTCAGGAGCCGTTAAGACACCGCAGGTGAGAAAAAAAAGCGGAGATAGAGATGCTACAGCCGCCGCTAGCCACCCCGACCGTGCATTAAAAAGCCAGCGTCCCGTCTCATACAGCAGCCACAGACTCCCCGTAAATAACCCAAGCGCGCCCAGTCGAATTGTCAGCGGCGACACTGTGCCTGTGAGCCAAACGCCAATGCCAGTAGTCAGTGCTACCGCTACAGGATGATCAAAATAGCTCCAGTCGAGATGGCGCACATACAGAAAATAATACGCTTCGTCAAAACCGGGCGGCAAAAAGATCGCAATGATAAGGCGAAAAATTAGCCCAACCAAAAGCAGCCACCCGAGCTGTGAGCGGTTATTCACAGGGTTTATTCAAAAGTTCATTCAAAATATGGCGGATAGGCGGGTTCATTGGCATAATCATCGGCCCAATTGATCTGATCGCCTAAATCAGCAAACTGTAATCACCCATAATAAAAGAAAAAGCATCGACTTTCCCCCATGAACCAAAGTGCTGAAATCATCTGCATTGGTACCGAACTATTGCTCGGCGACATCCTCAACCGCAATGCGCGCTACCTTGCCCAGCAACTTGCCAATCTTGGCATTGCCCACCATTACCAAACGGTCGTTGGCGACAATTCTCTGCGTATTCAGCAGGCAGTCGCCATAGCCTGCGATCGCGCCCGTTTGCTAATCGTCACGGGCGGACTTGGCCCGACCCCTGACGATTTGACAATGGCAACGCTAGCTGATTTTTTTGATGCCCCGCTAGTCGAGCGACCCGAAGCCGTCGCTGAGTTAGACGCTAAATTTGCGAGGCGAGGCTACACCCTCGATCCGATCTGCCGCCGCCAAGCCCTACTGCCCGCAACCGCAGAAATTTTGCCGAACCCAGTTGGCACGGCTCCTGGCGTCATTTGGCAGCCCAGAACTGGACTGACAGTGATGACATTTCCAGGGGTGCCCAAAGAAATGATGGCCATGTGGCAAACGACAGCGATTCCATATCTGCAAGCGCAGGGCTGGGCCAAGGGCGTTATCTATAGCCAAACTCTGAAGTTTTGGGGCATTGGCGAGCAACGCCTCGCGGAGCAGGTCGCGCCCCTGCTAGCAGCCGTTAACCCAACGGTTGCGCCTTATGCCGGAGAGCATGACGTAATTCTGCGGATATCTGCTAAAGCTGACTCAGTTGCGGCGGCCAAAACCCTGATAGCCCCTGTCGCTGAAAAGATCCGATCTATCAGCGGTCTCTGCTGCTATGGGCAAGATGGTGACACGTTAGCAGGCGTAGTTGGTCAGTTACTGAGCAACCGCTCACAAACACTGAGCGTTGCCGAATCTTGTACGGGCGGCGGGCTTGGCCAGATGATTACCGCTGTAGCTGGCAGCTCTAGCTATTTTTTGGGGGGCATTATTTCCTATGACAACCGTATTAAGCAACATCTGCTAGGCGTTGATGAACAGGTGCTAATAACCGAGGGGGCAGTGAGTGAACCCGTCGCTAGGGCCATGGCTGCGGGCGTGCGCGATCGCCTCGGCACCGATTGGGGGCTCAGCATCACTGGCATCGCCGGGCCCGGTGGTGGCAGTGCAACCAAGCCAGTGGGCCTAGTCTATATCGGGATTGCCTCAGCAGCGGGCATTCAAGTTGAGAAATGTGAGTTTGGTGCGGATCGCGATCGCAATAGCATCCGACAACGCAGCGCGCTCACCGCTCTCAACCTGTTGAGATTGAGCCTGTTGAGAGACTAAG
>JBGTNW010000002.1:0-9498 GCA_041742865.1 Phormidesmis sp. | reverse complement strand
CCAAGATTCAGACAATGCCAACACCTTCCGCGCGTTTGAGCCGACTCAATCGGAAGAGACCTATTCGATGGTGACGGCAAACCGATTCTGGTCACAGATTTTTGGGATTGCCTTTAGCAACAAGCGCTGGCTGCACTTTTTCATGCTGTTTGTGCCAGTGACGGGTCTGTGGATGAGTTCGGTCGGTATTGTGGGTCTAGCGCTCAACTTGCGGGCCTACGATTTTGTCAGTCAGGAAATCCGCGCGGCGGAAGATCCTGAGTTCGAGACGTTCTACACCAAGAACATTCTGCTGAATGAGGGCATTCGCGCTTGGCTCAGCCCGCAGGATCAGCCGCATGAGCAGTTTGTCTTCCCCGAAGAAGTGCTGCCTCGCGGTAACGCACTCTAAGGATCTGCGAGCTTTTTTGAATCGTCTTCGAGCTATGCTGGTAGGCGATTCAATCCATTTTTCAATTTCATTTAAATTTCCCTGAAGAGGTACTTCCCCCGTGGTAACACTCTCTAATAATTTTGTTGGAGGCGGTCGCGACCAAGAATCCACAGGTTATGCTTGGTGGTCTGGTAACGCCCGACTGATTAATCTCTCTGGTAAGCTGCTGGGCGCACATGTGGCCCACGCTGGTTTGATCGTGCTCTGGACAGGTGCGATGACTTTGTTTGAAGTCTCTCACTATGTTCCAGAAAAGCCGATGTATGAACAAGGCGCAATTTTGATTCCTCACCTAGCGACGCTGGGCTGGGGAGTTGGCCCTGGTGGTGAGGTGATTAGCACCTTCCCTTACTTTGTCGTCGGTGTGCTTCATCTGATTTCTTCGGCAGTGCTAGGTTTGGGCGGCGTTTACCACGCTGTTCGCGGCCCTGAAACGCTTGAAGAGTATTCCAGCTTCTTTAGTCAAGACTGGAAAGACAAAAATCAGATGACGAATATCATCGGTTATCACCTGATCCTATTGGGTTTGGGTGCTTTCCTATTGGTCATCAAAGCCTGCTTCTTCGGTGGCGTTTATGACACCTGGGCACCAGGCGGCGGTGATGTTCGGTTGATTACGAATCCGACGCTAAACCCTGCGGTGATTTTCGGCTATCTGGTCACGTCTCCTTTTGGCGGCGAAGGCTGGATTTGCGGTGTCAACAATATGGAAGACATCATCGGCGGTCATATTTGGGTCGGCTTGATCTGTATTTCCGGCGGTATTTTCCACATTTTGACGAAGCCATTTGCTTGGGCTCGTCGCGCTTTGATTTGGAATGGTGAGGCTTACCTTTCTTACTCCATCGGTGCGGTTTCGCTGATGGCATTCATCTGCTCCTGCTACGTTTGGTTCAACAATACGGCTTACCCGAGTGAGTTCTATGGCCCCACGAACGCAGAAGCGTCTCAAGCTCAGGCTATGACTTTCTTGGTGCGTGACCAGCGTTTGGGTGCCAATATCGGTTCAGCTCAAGGCCCGACTGGTTTGGGTAAGTATTTGATGCGATCGCCGACTGGCGAAATCATCTTCGGCGGTGAGACCATGCGCTTTTGGGACTTCGATGGCCCTTGGCTATCGCCTTTGCGCGGTACGAATGGCCTCGATCTCGACAAGCTCAAGAACGACATTCAACCTTGGCAAGTGCGCCGCGCCGCTGAGTACATGACTCACGCGCCCAACGCTTCCATCAACTCTGTGGGTGGCATCATCACTGAGGTTAACTCTGTTAACTTTGTGAACCCCCGTCAGTGGTTGGCGTCTTTCCACTTCGTGATGGCCTTTTTCTTCTTGGTGGGTCACTTGTGGCACGCTGGTCGCGCCCGCGCGGCTGAAGGTGGCTTTGAGCGCGGCCTAGATCGTGAAGCTGAGCCCGTGCTGTCGATGCCTGATCTTGACTAACGTTTCACTCATGAGGACGATTATCGCCTCAGCACTTTAAAGAAAAGGTGTTGAGTCAATTATCAAGCTAAAAAATAAGGCTCCTACCGTTGGGTAGGGGCCTTTTCGTTGTTACGCTGTAAGGCGTTAGTTGCCACGAATCACACCTATGCTCGATCAGCCTTACTATCTGCTGCGCTCCACGTCTACCGGACAGTATTTGGTGGCGCGTCCGCCAGTACCAGGAGAGCATCCTGAGCAGCCATCTGAGCCTTATTTACTGCTATTTATTGCTGATTTTGATGCGCTCAGCTATCTCAACACTCACGCAGGTGAGTTTGCGTCTCAGTTTGCAGTAGAAAGGGGCGATCGCCGTCAAATTAAAACTATTGCTGACCGCTGGAGCTATAAAGGCATCGGCATTGTCAACGATCCCCTTGTTCCAAGCGTCGAGTTCATGCGCTTCTAACGTTAGGGATGCAGTCAGCCCAAGCCTAATGATTTTACCCAGTCGGCTAGGCCGTTAAGGATAAGTTGGACACCGATGGCCATCACAAAAAGTCCGAGGACTCGGCTGAGGGCGTGAATGCCACCGGAACCGAGCCATTTGAGTAGAAGGGTAGAAGACCGTAGGGCAATGTAGATAATTAGACCGATGAGCGCGATTGCCGCTGCAATCGCGACCAAATTTACAGCCGTTTTAGTATGATTAGCGCCGCGACTAGCTTCAGCCGCAAGGCCAAGCGCCACCGCTATTGCCCCTGGCCCTGCTAATAGCGGCATAGTCATCGGCATAAACGAAATATCGCCATGCTGAACCGCTTTTTGATTCGCATCTTCATTTTCTAGTTCGCTCAGCTTCGATTCTGCATTCATGGTGTGCCAAGCGGCATGAAACACCACTATGCCACCCGCAATCCGAACTACTTCTAGAGAAACGCCAAAAAATCGTAAGAGCCCACCGCCAACCAGCAAAAAGCCAATTAGCAGTAAAATCACATTGATTGCAATGCGTTTAGCGTAACTGTGCCGTAACGTTGCCGGAACGCCAGCCGTCAGCACCAAAAAAATTGGCACGCTGCCAATCGGATCAATCACCGGGAACAGAGCGGCAAGGCTCCCCACGATAAAGTCAAAAAAATCTTTAATCGGCACAGCAAACGCTTGGCAAATAACTTATTTAGGATACGAGCTTTCCAGAAGATTGGGTGACTTTAGCGGCTTTTTATCTGATCAGCCAATTTAAGCCGATGCCCAGTTGAGCGTCGGCTTGCCCAATGAGCGTGCCTAATCCATTGCGACCCATGGCGTTGGTCGCATAGAGATCGACGCTCAACGGCTGACTAGGAAAGCGGTAGCGTGTGCCCACGGCCCAAACGGTGCGATCGCCGCCAAAGACAGGTGTAACTTCACCTAGTAACTGTAGCCCGGAAGCTATTTCATAATTAACGCCTAGGCCCAGACCCACCTCAATCTGGTTGCCAAAAGCAGCGAATTTTGGATTGAAAAATAAGGCCGTACTTGGACTTGCCTGGTAGGTAATCGGCAGTTCCGCAAACAGCACGCCTATGCTTCTAGTGTTGCGCCCGCCCAGAATTCGAGCCGACAGCGAAACGGCATTGCCTTGGCGCTGATCGAGTAAGCGCAGCTTTGCACCCACCATGTACCGCCAGCGATCGCTCGCCGCACTCACTGAGCTAGCACTGCTGTTTGAGCCAAAATCTTCTCCAAAATCTTCTAAAATAGCATCAATTTGGAAAGCTTCATCAGGGCTGTAGGCTAGACCAACGCTGTAGTTGCTATTAGTGCCTGCACCGGTAGAGAGTGCTAACATTCCAGGCGGAAGGGTGCTGGCGGTAGTGAGCGTGATCCCGCTCACCAGAAGCTGGCTCAAGCGCTCAGTCAATGGTTCCGCAGTGGCTTCTGCAAAGCTAGATCGATATTTCAAACTTGTATCTGGCGCATAGTTCAGCGCTAATCCCAGCAGCAGCACATCGCCAGCGGGAATAGAGGCCAAAATTCCTGTCGCAGGCGTGACCCCTAGGCCGTTAGTGGCATAGAGGTTAAGGCCGGTTTTTGGCGTTAAGTTATGGCGAGTGCCAACGGCCCAGACCGGCTGACGGCCAATTGATTGGTCTGTGTTAATCACATTGCCGCCGGGGCCAAGGGGCAGATTTAGCGTGCTGTAGAGCAGCCACTGCTGAGCGGGTTGCCAGCTTACGCCCGTGCCCAGGGTAAACAGCGTTCCGTATAGTTCGCGGTTATTTAAACGTTGAGGGAAAAAGGAAACGCCCGGTGTGAGATGAAAGTGGAGCGCAGGGGTCGCCCTGTAGGTGAGAGGCGTATGGATAGCGCCAACAATTCGGGTGTCTTTACCATCACCGCTGTCGAATAAAGCGGATGAGAGCAATAGTGATTCAAGAGAGCCTTGCAGGCTTAAGCCAAGTTGAGGCGTGTTGAGTAACCGATATTTGAGGCTAGGCGCTAACGACAGCAGGGTGGTATTAGGAGATTGTCCATTGATGGGTCGTGTCGGCGGATCGTCATACACTTGCCCCGATAATGAGAGTTGAACATCATCGCTTAGGCCCCAGTCCAGGCCACCGTAGTAAAGCTGACTGCCGGTTCCGGGCGAATCATCAGCCAGGGTTTGATGCGCGCCAAACTGGAAGAGTAAAGCCCTAGCCGGAAGCTGATTGGCGGTTTCGAGGTTGAACAGACGAGTGGGCGATCGCTCCAACGGCGATCGCACCGCTGCCCCCAGATCTGCGGCTTGCGCCTGGGTATTGGCAATGGCTTGCGCCCAAGCGCAGTTATGCCGATTGCCCAAAGAAGAATCTGTAAGGCTCCTTTCAGAACTTGTCTGTACCGGGGCCGCGTCAGTGTCTGCCAGACATCGCGCAGGCTGTAAAGGTTTGAGATCTGAAGCGGTAGATATCATCAGATCCGAACTAGACAGATCCAAAACACTGCTTTCAAAAGGTATCTGAGCTTGAGCTAGCGTCGCATAAGCCTGAACGACGCTAGCTGATAGCGTCAGCAGCGCCACTAATAGAATACGCATAGAAATTGGGTGATAAAAGTTTCTAAAGCCCCCCGAAAGTGCCACAGGAAGCGCTGTCAAAACGCTTTTAGCCATAGAAGCACCTATCCCTAGAAGATACCCAAGCGAGCTTTGATTTCCATCTAAAAAAATTGTTTAGCGGCTGAGTCGTTTGAGCCGCTAGTAGCGTCTGCCTTCGCGATAGACGTACATGTTGATAGCTGCGATCGCAAAGCAAATCATAAAAATCATCAGCCGAATCCCATAAATCGGCTCGTTGATTAACCGCCCATCTTCAAACAGTGGCGTCAAAGAAGGCTCTAGCTTAGCTAAGGCAAAGCCACTGACAAACGCGCTGATCGTCGAAGCCGCCTGACTAAACTTTTTAATTTCTTGACTTGTACTTGGCGATACCAAAAAGCCGACTAGCCAGCCAGTTGCCCAGCCCGCTGTGCCCACTAGCACCGTTTGTGCAAAGCCCTCGTCTCTTAGCTCCTGATGGACAGTGCGGGCAATCCATAGCACCACCCCAAAAACTATAAACCCAATCAGCAGGCTGGCAAAAGAGCGCATTTGATTCATAGAAATTTATCCTGTTGATCCAGGTCAAAGCCTAATTTAACCGGGACAGCTTAATTCTAGGATCGACAAACGAAAGCGCTAAATCTGCCAGCAGATTACCCACAATTAACATCACTGCGCCCAGCACCAAACTCGCCATAATCAGGTACAGATCCTGCTTTTGCACAGCTTCTAGGGTCAGGGTTCCTAGCCCTGGCCAGCTAAAATAGTTCTCTACAATAAATGAGCCGCTGAGCAAGGCCGAAAACTCAAAGCCCAAAATTGTAATCAAGGGGTTAATGGCATTGCGCAGTGCATGGACATAAATCACTCGGTTTTCGGGTAAACCCTTGGCCCGCGCGGTTTGGATATAGTCCTGCCGGAGCACATCGAGCAATTGTCCGCGCATCAGTCGCTGTAAGCCTGCAAAGCTGGTAATGCTCAGCGCTAGCGTCGGCAAAATTAGGTGCCAAGCCACATCTAAGAACTTTCCAATCCAGTTGAGATCATCATGGTAAAGGCTGGTGCGCCCACCGACCGGAAATAAAGGCGCGGTCATCTGCGCAAAAAACAACAGCAAAAGGCCCGTAATCAGCGTTGGAAAACCCTGGCCAATATAGCTAAACAGCCGCAAAAACCGATCTGCCCAGCGATTTTGATTGACAGCGCTGACAATGCCGAGCGGAATGGCGATCGCCCAAGTCACCGCAATAGAGGCCACTGACAGCAGCAGCGTATTTGGCACTCGCTCCCACAGTAGCTCTAGCGCCGGACGCTGATAGGCAAAGCTAATCCCAAAATTAAAGTAACGAACCACCTGCCAGAGCCAAAGCCAAAACTGCGTCCAAATCGGCTGATCTAGGCCGTACTGTTCCTCTAAGCTTTGCAGCGTATCGGCTGACATTTCAGGGTTTTGCCGAAAGGGCGTCAAAAAGTCGCCGGGCGCAAGCTGCACAATAAAAAAGCTAAACGCACTGGCAAGTAACAGCGTCAATAGAGCCTGCGCAATCCGCTTAATAATGTAGCGAGTTGTTTCACCGACGATAAGATCTCGAAAGAAAAAGCCTACTTTGCTAATTGGAGATAGCGACCGGATAGATGACGACATAGCGCTAGGACTCAATCTCAAGTTAGTAAATTCAGTAAATATTTAGTCAATTAAGGACTTAACTCTAGTAATTAATTAGCGTAATCACCGGAACATCTGTGGGTAAATTATCACGCCCAGCGAGATCTTTTAGCTCAATGACAAAGCTAAATCCAGCGACGACTGCACCCGCATTGAGAATGAGCTGTGTAGCTGCCGCTGCCGTACCGCCAGTGGCCAGTAAGTCATCGACAATCAGCACCCGGCTACCCGGTTCAAAGGCATCTTGGTGTACCTCGAGTCGATCTGTCCCATATTCTAGGCTGTATTCTACGGCATATACAGACCGAGGGAGCTTACCGGCCTTGCGAACCGGCACAAATCCTTTGCCTAGCTGATGCGCCACCGGCATTGCAAAAATAAATCCGCGCGACTCAATGCCGACAATATAGTCTGGCGCTAAATCAGCGGCTTGGGCGCTCATCGTTTCAACCGTGTATTTCAGCCCCCCCGGATCTTGCAGTAGGGTGGTGATATCTCGAAAAATAATGCCCGGTTGCGGAAAGTCGGGGATGTCTTTGATCAGGGCTTTAAGATCCATAAGGAGAGATACCTGTAGTAGGGAATAGATAGGCTGGAAAACATTTGAATAGGATCAGAGGTATCTTATCAGGACTTTGGTTAAGCGCTGGATGAGAGCGTTTTTTGGATGGCTTTAGAATGTGGGTTATTTAGGATTTAGGTATTCTAGAGGCAGTATCGTCAAACCAGCCCTGACGCCAAAAATAGTAGGAAAGGGACAGTGCGATCGCAATCATCCCTGCCCAACACAGCGGGTAGCCCCAATAGGTATTGAGTTCTGGCATATTCCAAGGCGAACTTTCGGGATTAAAATTCATGCCGTACACCCCCACAATAAAGGTCAGCGGAATAAAAATAGATGAGATGACCGTCAGTGTTTTCATCACCTCATTCATCCGATTGCTAATTGACGATAAGTACACATCCATCAGGTTAGCCGTGAGTTCGCGGTAGGTTTCAACAATATCAAGCACCTGCACCACATGGTCGTAACAGTCTTGCAGGTACACCCGCAACTCTGCGGTAATTAACTCGCTACTGCCATCGCGAATCAGTTGATTCAGGGCATTGCGCTGAGGCCAGATCGAGCGGCGCAACGACATCAGGTGGCGGCGGATGCGATAGATTTTTTGAACCGTTTGCCGGGTCGGATTGAAAATGACTTCATCTTCTAATGACTCGATGTATTCGCCGTAGGTTTCTAGGACGGGAAAGTAGGCGTCGATAACCGCATCCAATAAGGAATAGGCCAGGTAGTCTGCGCCTTGGCTGCGAATGCGACCGACGTTTTGACGAATGCGATCGCGCACCGGATCGAGACAGTCTTGGTTGAGCTCTTCTTGAACGGTGAGCAGGTAGTTTTTGCCCAGCACAAAGCTAATCTGTTCGCTGGTGAAATTAGGATTCTGCGGATGGCTGTCCGGAGCCATCATCACCATCCGGGTAATGATCAGCACCTGATCGGCGTAGTATTCAACTTTGGGCCGCTGGGGCACATTCACCACGTCTTCTAACACCAAAGGATGCAGATTAAAAACGCTGCCGAGGCGGTTGAGGATTTCTTCGTTGCCGAGCCCTTGCAAATCTATCCAAGAAATAGATTCGCTATCGAGATGGATAGCGGCGTCTTCAGGCGATTCTAACTTCTGCCGGGTGGCCGTACTCACACTGTAGTCAATTAGCGTTAGCTCAGTAGGTGAGGCATTCTCATCGATTACTAATGTGCCAGGTGCGACCCCAATTTCATCGTAGTGATAGTCCCAATGGCGGCGATCGCCTGCATCAGAACGATTTTGACGGGTTGATAGGCGAGTCAACAAGGGCTTCAAACGTTGAGAGCTAACTTTTTTCATTGGGTTTATGCGGTGGAAGAGCGGCTTGATTTGGGTTTAGGCTATTATGTTTCGGTCTTGTCTATTTTGAGCATTGATATCTATAGCGTTTCTCATTTGGCTAAAGTACAGAGATTTCTGTGAAACCTCTACGGCATAACAGGCTAAGTGAATAGCGGTGTACGAATCCATTCGCCCACCGCTATACTATCTTTGACATCCACCTGGGTGATATTGCGTTAAGTGACTCCTGATTCTTCTTTCAAGCGTTCTCAACCCATATCTCGAAGCACTTCGATTCGCCCTCCTGAGCCAAAACAGCCTTGTCGGGTGACGGTCAGTGCGCCGGGGTGGCATGGGGCTAAAGCAGCAGCAATCGCAGCTGGGTGCAGCAGCGTTTCTGACTTGCTAGAAAAGATTGGCAGCGGTGAGCTAGCGGTTATCGATAGTGATGCGATCGCACTCGATCCGCTGCGTCATCAGCCCGCTCAACCATCAGTACCTTTCTTTCACCCTCCCCCAACGCCGCCTCAGCATATTCACATTCACACCGCTACCCCGGTAGATGAAGATACAGAAGATCTCCTAGTCACGTCAACGCCTTCTTTACCAAAGCTAGTCATCACCGGCCTCTGCGCAGCCGTGATTATTGGCGCACTGCTCTACATCGCAGATCGCCTGATCTCTGTTAGCTTAATCACGGCTCAAGAAAGCATAGACGATATCATCACGCCCAAAACCGGCGATATTGTTGCCGGCTACGAAGTCAGTGATGAATACGGCATTCGTCCCTTTCATCCCGTTACCGGCGAACCGAATGTGCCTCACAACGGCGTGGATTTAGCGATGGACATTGGCACGCCGATCTATGCGGTGGGCCGAGCGGGCGACCTCGTTACCGTCAAGTGCTGGTGGGATGATGGCGGCGGTGGCTGGGTAGTAGATCAAACCGCACAGTCATATCCTGGCTACGTATTTCAGTCACTGCATACCGCTGAAAAAGGCTGTCGGGAAGGCAGTGCCACAGCCGGAGAAAAAATC
>JBGTNW010000001.1:0-37469 GCA_041742865.1 Phormidesmis sp. | reverse complement strand
GAGGGCCTCAAACGCTTTGCGGTTTAGTCCTGTCAGCGCTCTCATCAGCCGGTCACTGGCGAGTATCCGCTCTAAATCTAGCATCGCTGGCCTCAGATATAGTTGCTTTATACTATCCTTTATTTCCCAACAGGTCTAATGCATCCTGACAGGCTTAGGCGTACCCAGAAATTAAACAACAAAAACCGGCATCTTAGCTTCGGGGGGATGCCGAAAAAGTGCAGCAAAAATGCGATATGTCCTTAAATTTTTCCACAAAATTGTCCACACTTTTTCAACACACTCAGTGGCCCGTGGCTGCATTCAGCCGGAGTCAAGGTGATGTTTAGGCTATTTCGTTTTTTACATCATTTTCATGCCGTTAGATCATCTAGTGGGTTATTTCGTAGCCAATCGCACCAAGCGCATTGTTTTATCCCAGTAAGTTAGCGAAATATCGAATCTTAATGATAAAGAGGACTATTTCCCTGTGACTATCCCATCTGAGATAACCTCATCTGAGCTAGGGTCTAATTTACAGCCTGATGTAGGGTTTAATCCGCAGCCTGCGATCACCCCTGCAGCCCCTGCAGCCCCTGCAACAACCGAAGAACGACAGCTTACCTACTTGCAGCTAGTGATGTGTGCTTGCCTTATCGGCACGGTCGGTGGAATGGTCGCCACGCTCTATTATTTCGTTCTAGAAGCAATGATACACGGAGCTTGGCACACGCTCCCGGAATGGCTTGAGCCCCATTTTCCGAGCTGGCTACCGACTCATAACTACGTTTGGATCGCAACAACTATCGGTGGGTTTTGTGTTGGTCTGGTTCTTTATTTTATGGGACTGCCAGGTGAAATGGCCCAAGTGGTCGACAGCATTCATCAGCCTGGGCGCATTGATATTCGCAAAACGCCCGCGATGGTAATAGCTTCATTAGTGGCGATTACTGCCGGTGGTAGTGCAGGGCCTGAGGCTCCTTTAGTGCAGGTAAATGGAAGCTTTGGCAGTTGGCTAGGCGATACGCTTAAGCTCAGCAGTACCAATGTGCGAGTACTGACATTTTGCGGCATGAGTGCGGCGCTAGGCGCGTTTTTTGGTGCGCCCATCGGCGCGGCCCTGTTTGCCCTAGAGATTCCACATCGGCGAGGCTTGGAATACTACGAGGCAGTAGCTCCGGCGGTGATTTCAGCGATTCTCTCTTTTGCTGTGTTTAGAATTAGCACAGGAATTACCATTGGCGGCTTTTACCACTTTGAGTCGATTCCGGAGCTAACCCCGATGAATCTGCTCGAAGGGCTGGCTTTGGGCGTGGTGGGTGCAGGGGTGGCGGTGATGTTCATCTCTATTTTTCGGGCGGTGGGCCGTTTGTTAGCACCGCTAGAGCATGAGCTGATTGCGTTGGCGACGCTGGGCGGGCTATCGATTGGTCTAATTGCGTTCTTTTTTCCGCAGACGCTGTTTTTTAGCGAAGCGCAAATTCATACGGTCATCGAAACAGGATCTAGCCTGGGCGTGGCGATGCTACTGATGATCGCAGTGGCTAAAATGTTTGCGATTAGCTTTACGCTGCACTCAGGATTTTTGGGTGGCTTTATTTTTCCGCTGTTTTTTATTGGAGCGAATGTGGGGCTTGCGATCGCCATGGCCGTTCCGCAAATTCATCCGACCGTTGGCATGGTGTGTTTGATGGCAGCGGTCAATGTTGCAGTGACTAAAACCCCTGTTAGCACCAGTATTATTCTCAGCGTATTGTCCGGTACGGCGATGCTGCCGGTGATTGTGATTTCGAGCTTTACGAGCTTTATCTTGACCGGTCAAGTGGCGATGATTGGCACACAGCGATCGCGCCGCCTAGATGAAGAGATGCCCCCCAAATGGTCGAAAATTGGCTTAATGGCTGGCTTACAGCAAGTTCCCAGATCGCCTCGAGCCGTCTAAACCGACCACAAAAATTAGCAGCGTTGACTGATCGCAGATCGCGGGCCAATCATGGGCGGATTACAGTACTCTGGGCAGTACTCTGGGCAGTACTCTGGGCAGTCTTGTGATCGGCCCATTTTTGTAGCATTATACATTCGGCAGTTTGCTATGTAGCGGTGTTTCGGTTTAGAGCTTTTTGAGACCTTTTTAGACCTTGTTTTAGCCGTTCTTTTTGAACCTTACCAGAAACCTTAGTTAAGCACCTAGCCATGTGTCGTTTGTTATGAGTGCATCTGATCCCGCTAAATTGCCCATTATTGGGTGGCGAGAGCGAATTGCTTTGCCCGAGTTAGCGATCGCCAGCATCAAAGCCAAAATAGACACCGGAGCTCGCTCATCTGCTTTACATGCCTTTGAGATTGAAATTTTTCAGCGAAAAGGGCAAGATTTTGTGCGCTTTAAAGTTCATCCTTTGCAGCGCAGTCAAAAAAAACTTGTCACCGTTGAGAGCCCGCTCTTAGAAATGCGTAAGGTTCGCAATTCTGGTGGCAAAGCAGAGTCTCGCCCGGTCATTCAAACAGCCGTTGCCATTGGCACTCAGCAATGGCCCATTGAGCTGACGCTGACCAATCGTGATGTCATGGGCTTTCGGATGCTGCTCGGGCGTCAAGCCATTCGCAGGCGGTTTTTAGTCGATGCGGCTCAGTCGTATTTACAAAGTTCAGTCCCCACTCGTAAACTCAAGGGCCGTAAAAAAACCAAACATGAAAATAGCAATCTTATCGAGAAATTCGTCTCTGTACTCGACTCGCCGACTTAAAGAAGCCGGGATCAACCGTGGACATGAGGTTGCGATTATTGACTATCTGCGCTGCTACATGAATATTACCTCCCGCAATCCACAGGTAATTTATCAAGGCAGTCCATTAGAAGGCATGGAGGCGGTGATTCCCCGCATTGGTGCTTCCAACACGTTTTATGGCACTGCGGTAGTACGCCAGTTTGAGATGATGGATGTGTTTTCGGCGAATGAATCGCAGGCGATTTCCAGATCGCGTGACAAGCTTCGCTGTCTACAGCTCTTGTCCAAGCGCGGCATCGGCCTGCCGGTCACTGGCTTTGCCCATTCCACCAAAGATATTGAAGGGCTCGTTGGGATTGTCGGTGGCGCCCCCCTCGTGATTAAGCTGCTAGAAGGGACGCAAGGGATTGGGGTTGTGCTAGCAGAGACCTATCAAGCGGCAACTTCAGTTATCGAAGCCTTTCGGGGCCTGAAGGCGAATATTTTGGTACAAGAATTTATTGCTGAAGCCAAAGGCGCGGATCTGCGCTGCTTTGTCGTGGGCGGTAAAGTGATTGCTTCGATGAAGCGCCAAGGTGCACCGGGTGAGTTTCGTTCTAATTTGCATCGGGGTGGCAATGCCGGAAAAGTGAAGCTGTCGCCCGAAGAGCGCAGTACCGCCGTGCAGGCTGCGAAAGCCATGGGCCTAAGAATCGCTGGAGTTGATTTACTCCGCTCTAATCACGGGCCGGTGGTGATGGAGGTGAACTCATCGCCAGGGTTAGAAGGAATCGAAAAGGCCACCGGAATCGATGTGGCCGGTAAAATGATTGAATTTTTAGAAAGGAATGCAGGGGCTAAAAACAATGATCGAATCAAGTATTAGCCTGATTTCGGGTAATTGAAGGACCGCTGATGGCTGGGCTCACGGATATTTGAAAATAGCAAACTATAAAACAGCAAACATGTTGTTGAGCTGGTGCCAGCTTGACAGAACCCATGATCAAAACGCCTCGGCTACAAAAGTGTTAGACCGCCGTTGATGACATCCACAGCGAGGCCAAATTAATCACGCCAACTACAATCATCAGCGCAGCCGGCATTAGCTTGCGTGATTTTATCCACCGCAGCGCAAATACTACAATTAATACCAAGCTGACAATCGCTGATAGCAATGGCCCGATAGTAGCTCCACCCCACAAAAAATAAGCCCCAATCAGCAACAGCAAACCGCTAATAAAGCCTGAAAAAAGGGACACTTGACTGCCTGCTTGACGGTAGCCAATAGCGCCTCCGATGATCGCTAAAATGCCGTATATCAAGGTGGTGATGACTGAAAGCGGAAGACTATGCATTATTGGGTTAGGCTAACTAAAATCGGGCTCAGCGGCACTGAAAAGCCTCTCAAAAGCCCTTAGGTGAGCTAAATCATACGACGCCTTCGCAGCCAATGGTGGCTTTCCGTTAGATCCCTTAATTTTCGTTCACTTTTGCCGGTGATCTGCTAATGCCAATGTTTATGATCCGTTTTTGCAAATAGCGTTCAGGCCAGTGTAAAAATCGGCTAAAACGTCAGCAAGAAAAAAGCAAAGCCCAAATTCAGTACACCGCACAAAATCAAAATCTCAGCTGGAATTCTGTGGCGGTTGGCCCGGGGCCTGATTTCAGAGGGGGGACTGGCCTGGGCAGCGATGATCATGACCGTACTAGCGGCTGCCGACAGCCACAGCCCCGGCGAACTCAGGTCACTACTGAGGTAGGTGCCCCATAGCAAGTAAGCACTAATAATTAGCACTAGTCCGCTGTTAATCTTCAAAAAACCTAAAATTACGGCCTGTGAACCGGCCTGAGCGTAGTCAATAAAGCCGCTTAAGATGGCCATCAGGCTGTACAGCAAATTGCTTAAGACTGCGTAGAAGGCAAGTCCGGGGGAGCCGAAATTCATAGCGTGACAATTTGCCTGGATAGGATAGGAATTATACGCTGAAGACATAACTTCAGCCGGGTTTACTCAGGAAATTGAGATGAAGATGAGATTAGAAGAAGGCGCGATCGCAATTATTCAACGCTGCCGTCAGCAAGCAGCTTCATTACTGCTTTATCAAAGCGTGGTCGCTAGTGAAAGCGGTCACGCCTTTACGGCACTGCTCGCGGCCATAGTAGCCGCTGATCAGGCTGATCAATCTAGCCCTGTTCAGTCAGAGTACGCTATTGCCTGTAGCCAAGCCTATGGCCGATGGTTTTCGGCGTTAGCCCTCAATCAGCAAAGCTGGCAGCAGCACCTGATCGCTCGAATCCTCAGTGCTGACAACGCATTTTCTCAGCAAGCGCAGTCAATCGCGGGCGTTTCTGCTCTCACTGCTCAGTTGCCCGCTAGCCTCTTGGCCGCCGTCGATCATGATATGGCCATTTTACGCACGCTCTATCAATTTCCTTTAACGCGGCTAAGCCACTGGATGCAGAAAATATGCGCCTGTGATACGCCCTTTGCATTACCTGCCTGCGATCGCCCTAAAAGCATCCAAAATGTTGACCGTACAGTCTCTATGAGTTCTCAAACGGCGAGTTCTCAAACGGTGAGTTCTCAAACGGTGAGATCTCAGACGCTGAGTTTCTTAGACGATCCGCAATGGGCAAATGCGCCTGAAGCGCTAGCTGACTATTACCAGAGGCATGGGGTCGGCATATTTGGCCAGTTTACGGCGCTGCGCTGGCAAATCAATCGCGCTAGTGCTTTTGATCCAGGCGCGGGGGCGCTCGTGGGTGTTCCTCATCCCGACCCAATTCGGCTAGCGCAGCTAGCGGCTTATGAGCACCCTAAGCAGAAGCTTGTGCAAAACACCGAAGCCTTGCTGCGAGGCTATAGCGCCCAAAATGTTTTGCTCTACGGCAGTAGAGGATCGGGCAAATCATCTTTGGTCAAGGCGCTGCTCAATGAATATAGCGATCGCCATCTGCGCCTCATAGAAGTGCCTAAAGCTAGCCTGCAAGCGCTGCCGCAAATTGTTGAGCCGCTGCGGGCGCTGCCGCAAAAGTTCATCATTTTTGTCGATGACCTTTCTTTTGAAGAAGACGATGAAGCCTTTAAGTCGCTCAAAGTCGTGCTCGAAGGCGGCGTCACTGCCAGACCTCAAAATGTGGTTGTATACGCAACTTCTAACCGTCGCCATTTGATTCGGGAGTTTTTTGATGAGCGGCCTAGCCCCAAAGACGCGGCCGAAATTCAGGCGTGGGACACCGTGCAAGAGAAGCTTTCATTTAGCGATCGCTTCGGCCTCACGCTCACCTTCACCCCCGCCGATCAGACCACATACCTAGCCATCGTGCACGAATTAGCCGCGCAAGCAGGGCTCATCATCGATCCCGAAAATCTGGACTGGCAAGCCAGGCAGTGGGCAACCCGGCACAATGGGCGATCAGGGCGATCAGCGCGGCAATTTGTAGATTTTTTGATCGCTGAGCAAGGGGGAGGGCATTTGGAGTCGGAACCGCTACCTTAGAGAAGCTAAACGTTTAAATTTAAAAATTATTGTTGTTATGAGTAGCGGTTCGCAGTTGCAAACGATCACAATTGGCCCCAAGGGCCCCAAGATTCCATCCTTAGGATTAGGGACTTGGGCCTGGGGAGACGCTTTGTTTTGGCAGTACGGTGAAGCTTATGGCGCTGACGATGTGCGAGCGGCGTTTGAGCATTCGCTAGCAGCAGGTGTAAATTTTTTCGATACCGCAGAAGTGTATGGTCTGGGTAAATCAGAGGAAATCATCGGGGACTTGATGCGATCTGACCCGCGACCTGTCGTTATTGCGACCAAGTACATGCCCTTGCCATGGAGATTTTCGGCGCAGTCGGTGGCCGACGCCCTCACGGCAAGTCTCAAACGTCTAAAAGTGCCGTCAGTGGCGCTGTATCAAGTGCACTGGCCCTTTGACTTTTTTATGGGCCAAAAGACGCTGATGAATGCGCTGGCCGATGAAGTCGATCAAGGCCGCATTCAAACCATTGGAGTAAGCAATTATTCAGCTAAGCAAATGCGAGAAGCTCACAGCTACTTAGCGGCGCGAGGCATTCCTTTAGCGGTCAATCAAGTTCAGTACTCACTGCTGCACCGTCATATAGAGACCAATGGCGTGCTCGAAGCCGCCCAAAATTTGGAAGTGACCATTCTCGCTTATAGTCCATTGGCTCAGGGTTTGCTAACGGGTAAGTACACCGTTGGCAGCGATCTTCAGCCGATGGGAGCTCGCCGCATCGATCCTAAATTCAGTAAAAAGGGGCTGCAAAAAATTGAGCCAGTTTTAGCCGCGCTGCACGCTATTGGCACTACTCATGAGAAAACGCCTGTGCAGGTGGCGCTCAATTGGCTGATTGGCAAAGGCGGCGTGGTGCCCATTCCGGGGGCCAAAAATGCTAAGCAGGCTGAGCAAAATGCTGGGGCCTTGGGCTGGGAAATGTCTGAAGGCGATCGCGCCCAGCTAGACAAGGTATCGGCTCCTTGGCTGAAGTGATCGAGCCTATCTCAAGCTCCAAGTCGTTTGAGGTGTGCCCAAAGGACAAAGCCTGTCTTTATTCAAGCGAGTTAACTCGCTCGCCAGCATCTTAGCCTGCTCAAGACACACCGAAGCTTGATAGAAATTAAAAGCGTTCGCTTTCAACCCAACGAATTGAGCTTACAAGCTCTAAAATCCTTGCGAAACGTTTCAATATCGTGTCAAGTTCTCCAAATGAGCGAGAATTTGCTCAGATCACGACGAAAAAGACCTCTGAGTCTGCCGATAAGATGACGAGTAAGGAGCCTTCTGGGATGGCCAATAAGAAATCGAAAGCATCTGACTCTGCTACCAAAAATTCTACCGTACTCAACCCAGAGGAACAGAGTAAGTCTGTTACCAAACCAATGGGGATGTTTTTGCAAGATCCGAGTTTGCCGAATTTGCATACCAACTATCCGCTTGCAATTGACAAAGACTATTTAGCCGGGACTGGATCGAGTCGCTTCAAGATAATTGACAATAGCTTTGAAGGAACGCCCGCCTTTGCTAGCTTGGACTGGGCAAAAGAAGAAGATCTTTCGTTTAAGCGCTTTGAAAAAGAAGAGCTGGCTGACAATCCCTACTTTCATCAAGTCAATACCTTTGCGGTTCTCAGCAGTACGCTTGACCTGGTAGAAGAAGAAGTCGGTCACCCGATCTATTGGAAAGACGGTGGCCCCTTAGAAGTCCGTCCTCACGCCTTTGAAGGGATGAACGCTTTCTATGTGCCCAGTCCGCCTTCTCTTAACTTTGGGTTCTTTTCGTCGCCCTTTCGTCGCACGCCTGTTTGGACTTGTCTCTCTCATGATGTTGTCTCTCACGAGCTAGGTCACGCCATTCTCGACAACTTTCGACCCTATTACTTGTTCAGCAGCGATTTAGATACAGCGGCTCTTCACGAATCCTTTTCCGACCTGCTGTCGATGTTTACAGCGCTTCAGTATCCTGAAGTGGTCCGGCAACTTTACAAAGACACTAAAGGCAACATGCGTCATCCGAGTCTCTTGACCCGCATGGCTGAGGAATTTGGTAAAGGCATTGCCGGCGCAAGTATTCCCTACCTGCGATCCGCGCTCGAAGGGGTCACTTACAACAACGCTGAGAAAGAACCCCATGCTCGATCAACGACTTGGACAGCTGCCGTCTATGAGATTTTAGAGCGGCTAGTTGCGTTCAGCCATCCTAATGGGTTTTCAGGAAAAAATGGGTTTTCTAACTTTTGTGAGGCTTTGACCAAAGCGTCAGGATGGCTAAAAGGAATGCTGCTGCGGGCGCTGCACTATACGTCTCCGGCTTCTTTAACCATGCCAATGCTGGCGCGGTTGGTATACGAAGCGGATGCGCGGGTGTTTCCTGATGACAGCAAGTTTAGAGAAATTGCCAAAGAAGTCTTTGTCAAATGGGAGCTTTGGAATGAGCTGATCGATTTGCAAGCACCTGAGATAGGGGCTGTTTTTCAAGAATTGCAAAGCGCCAATTCAAGGGAATTGGGAAGGGCTGTGCAGGCTCACGCAGAAGCGCTGCGAATTCCGCCATTGATCGATGTGCGGTTGCTTCAGCCCCGGCTGATTACTACCACACGCCAAGTGGATAAGGTCAAACAAGGAAAGTCGGCGGCGATCAAAGAGATTACAGAGCACTATTTGGAATTTGTCTATAACCAAAAGCAGTCTATCTATGACCAGATGACGGGAGAAGTTTTAGAATTCAACACCTATGGCGGCGGAACGCTGGTGATAGATGAGAATTGGAATGCAGTTTTGCTGGTCACATCGCCTGAGACTTTAAAGGAAGATCCGGCGGGTAGTGAAGGGGCGGCGGTGGCTTGGCAAAGGGCAAAGATAAACTTTGAGCAACTGCATCAAAGCAACATTCAGCGAACGCTCGCCGCGCGCGATGAAAAGCGAGGACTGCTTGATCGCCCTGTGGTACCTGGCTGCCCCTTTGTCATTCAATCATTAGAAGCGGGTGGCTATCGCCTAGCGCGTCGCTGCTGCAATTTGCAAGAGCATGTCAAAGGCATCGCCTTTACCCAAAATGGTTTAGCCTTGTAAAAAATAAGTCGTGAGGCTATGCTGCATCAAAATACTCGTGAAGCCCTGGCCTGGGCGATCGCTGACATCCATGCAAAAGGCATGGCTCAAGGCACAGGTGGCAACTTTAGCGCGGTAATTGACGCTGAGCCCACATGTCTATTGATGTCGCCTAGCGGGGTCGATAAAGGCATGATCGCACCTGCTGCTTTAATTGAGATTGATCACACGGGGCAGGTGGTTTCCGGTGAAGGCGCGGCTTCAGCGGAAACTTTGCTGCATTTAAAAATTGCTGCCATGACCGGGGCAAAAGCAGTTTTTCATACTCACTCAATTTTTGGCACGCTGCTTTCAATGCACGCGCTAAAGCAGAAGAAACTAGAGTTTTTTGGCTATGAAATGCTCAAAGGAATTGAAGGCGTGAAGACGCATGAAACCTTGGTGGAGCTACCGATTATCGAAAATTCTCAAGATATGCGATCTCTTAGCCAAACCGCCGACCAATTGCTTACCCAAAAGCCGCATATTTATGCCTTCCTTGTCGCCGGACATGGCCTCTATGTGTGGGGCAATTCTCTCTTTCAGACGCGGCGGCATCTAGAGATTTTTGAATTTTTACTAGAGCTGACCTACCGCAATCTGGTGCTCTCAAATAGTGTAAATGCGGCTGATCTGTAGGCTTATCGGTAGCGATTGCCGCGCATGAGTCGTTTTTTGATACCCTAAAACAGAAGTAAACGCTAGAAAATAGCTTGTCGCAGAACTGAACTCAAAACGTTAGACTCAAAGGCCAGATCAAAAGGGCCAAGCCGAAATCTAGATCGAAACCTTTAACCTTTGGACTCACTTACCCGCTGGAGGCGCTATGGCTGTTTTAACCATTCCTGACAAACAACAAACCATTGGCGAAGCTGAACAGATTGCTGCTTACCTAAGTCAAATTGGCATTACCTACGAGCAATGGGAGCCCTGCATTCCTTTAGCCGATAGTGCTACCCCGGCAGAAATTTTAGCAGCCTATGCGCCCCAGCTAGATGCGCTCAAGCAAAAAGGCGGCTACGTCACTGCCGACGTGATTGACATCACCCCTCGGATGGCTAATCTCGAAGCGATGCTCGATAAATTTCGCGATGAGCACTGGCATGATGAAGACGAAGTGCGCTTTATCTTATCGGGCCAAGGCGTGTTTCACATTCACCCCGAAACCGGCCCGGTCATTGCAGTCACCGTTGAAGCGGGCGATTTACTACTGGTGCCCACCGGTACTCATCACTGGTTTGACCTCTGCGCGGATCGTCAAATTAGGGCCATTCGCCTGTTTCAAGATCCGGCAGGCTGGACGCCCATTTATACCCAGAGCGGCATAGAACAGCAATATAAGTCACCCCAGAGAGAAACCCTCATCCCTACCGCAGTTAGTTCCGCTCGATAGCGGCTTTTTCCTATGCCCTACGCCGATGCGGCTGATGCGCTCCTGCTCGATATCGAAGGGACGACAACCCCTATCGCCTTTGTCTTTGAGGTGTTGTTTCCCTTCGCGCGTGATCGCACCGAAGAGTTTCTTGCCACCCGAGGAGACGACGCAGACGTACAGGCCGATTTGGCACAACTGCGACAAGACTATCAGCAAGAATCATCGCCTGTGCCCCCGTGGGAAGGCAATCAGGCAACAGCAGCGGTTCCCTACATTCACTATTTGATTGGGTGCGATCGCAAATCCACCGGCCTGAAATCTCTCCAAGGCAAAATCTGGGATGCGGGCTATCAGTCGGGGCAGCTGCAATCATCGCTATTTGCCGATGTGCTCCCGGCGTTTAAACGCTGGCAGTCGGCGGGCAAAGCCATTTACATTTTCTCCTCGGGCAGTGTGCAGGCCCAGCAGCTCATCTTTCACTACAGCGAATCAGGCGATTTAAGGTCTTATATCAGCGGCTATTTTGACACCACTACCGGCTCTAAGCGCGAAATAGACAGCTATCGAAAAATTGCGGCAGAAGTGGGGCGATCGCCCGCCAAAATTCTGTTTATCTCAGATATCGCTGCCGAACTACAGCCCGCTCAAGCTGCCGGATTTCAGACCTTGTTTTCTAGCCGTCCAGGCAATCCACCCACCAGTGCAGAAGGATTTACGCAAATCGAAGATTTTGACAGCGTATAGCCTCTAGATCTTTTAAAAGCTTCTTTACAATCTAGAAGCTGAATTCGGTAGCGTTCGAGATGTGCTATCAGCCCTACAGCCATAGATTTAGACTAGAGATAAAGATTAGATAGCGCTAGAGAACTTAGCTTGAATTAAGCTGAAGAGTGATCGCATTCCCATAGCCTCACCACCTTCTGGACGACCGGGGCGATAGCGGGTGTTGTAAGCCATAAAATCCACATGAATCCAAGGCTTGGGATAAGAGATCGTCTGGTTACCGACAAACGATTGCAAAAATAGTGCGGCCGTAATCGCACCGCCATAGGGCGCATTAGAAACATTATTTAAGTCTGCTACTTTACTTTCTAACAGGGCGCGGTACGGCTCATGCAAAGGCAATTGCCAAAGCGGATCGTCTTGCTGATTACCGATTTTGAGCAGGGCTTGGGCGATCGTCTCATCATTGCAAAACAGCGCCGCAATTTCCGCCCCAATCGCAACTCTCGCTGCGCCTGTCAGTGTCGCACAATCTATGAGTAAATCTGGTAGTTCGCGGCTAGCTTCACTGAGCGCATCAGCTAGCACTAACCGACCTTCCGCATCGGTATTGCCAATTTCTACCGTTGTGCCATGACGAGAAGTTAGCACATCTAACGGACGAGTAGCGCTACTCGAAATGCTATTTTCTACCGCCGGAATCAGCACCCTGAGCCGCACTCGCACGCCAAGCTGCATAATCATTTTGGCCAGACCTAACACCTGCGCCGCGCCGCCCATGTCCTTTTTCATCAGCTTCATTCCGGCTGAGTTTTTTATATTCAGCCCGCCCGTATCAAAGCAAACGCCCTTGCCAACCAGCGTGACCATCGGCGCGTTCAGATCGCCCCAATGCAGATCAATCAGTCGCGGCCTTCGCGAACTCGACTGCTCATGTGCTTTGCCGACCGCATAGATCATTGGATAATTGGCGCTGAGTAAATCTTCACCCACCGTCACGCTGCACTCAGCGCCAAACCGATCAGCTAACTGCTGCGCCGTCTCCGCTAGCTGTTGAGGCCCCATGTCTAAAGCCGGTGTATTCACCAAATCGCGCACTAAATAAGTGGCTTCGGCAGCAGCGGTAATGTAGCGCTGATTGGCATTGTCGGGAAAGGCCAGTTCCGGTAGGGCGTCGGCGTCAGTGCGCTTATAGCGAGTAAAGCGGTATTGGCCTAGCACCCAGCCTAAGCAAAGCTGAGTGGCGACTTCAGCAGGCAGCTCATCGGCCAGAACGTACTTTTGGGCAGGCAGCAGAGTAGCTAGGTGGCTGATGCTCCAAGTGTCAAGGCGACTAGGTTTGCCGACCAGTACCCGCTCTAGCTCACTGTGGGGGGAAGGCATCAGGCAGTAGCTTCCGGGCTGGCCGCTGAAGCCCGACATCTCTAGCCAGACGGCCTGCTGGGCATAGTCGCGTTTGACCTGATCTGCGGTGACAAAGTGGAGAGGGATGGTAGCTGGCAATGGCGTGGCTCCGGCGCAAGAGTAAAGGGCTAAAGAGGGGTGTTTAGATATCTTTGTATGGTAAACGTACGGGTAAACATCTTTGGCTCGAATATCCTAAAAAAAATTATCAGGGGGCTGATTAACCGACAATTTTTTGAGTGATCGCGCTTGCAATTACTGTTGAATATTTTTTAAATCGCAACCCGCTCACAGCAGCATGTCAACAATTTTTTCAAAAAATAACCCTAGTTCTCTACTTTAGAAAACCAGGGTTCCAAAAATCAGATCTGCTTTTGATCGCTTTTGCAGCACCATCCTTTGCGGGCAAATTCAAAGCAACCTTAGGGCGAACATCAAAGCCTAAACAGCTTTTGTGCCCTTAGCGCCCCCTTCAAGGCGCATAAGTTGCTTGGCCTTCGCTGAGAAGGTCGAGCCGTCGAGCCAATGTGCAATTAGCGCGTCAAAAGAGAACAAACCCGCACCGTTGACCGAAAAAAACAGAAACGCTGATGCGTATACGGCTGACAGCTCCAAATACGGCAAGCTTAAACCAGCAACTTTGATGTGATGATACATGGCTACAAACATGGTCGAGAGCAATCCAAAGGCTGCCGGACGGGCAAACAGACCAATAATCAACAAAGGCGCACCAATCAGCTCCGTAAAGGCCGCTACATAGGTGAAGAAAATCGGAAAAGGCAGGCCAATATAAGCTACATAGGCTTGAGCGAAACCTTCTACGTCAGCGAGTTTGTCGAGACCGTTATGGATCATCATAATACCGATGACGGCCCGCAAAATGGCTAGCGTTGTTTGAGAAGACAAGTTGAGATTAATGTTGGGCTTGAAAATGGAGCCCACAACTTTGGTGGTGTTCATAAGGGGAGGGAGAAAGTGAGTAAGATATTAAGAATTGATAATAGCTGTATGAATAAGTATAACAATCATTATTCATTGTGGGAAGCATTAAAATTTTTGATGCTTGAGGGTACATCTAAGGTCATACCTGAGATACAACCCCAGTAGCTAAGCCAAAATTTAACAGCAGCTCACCCTTTTGTGGGATGTTGGCTCTCATAAATCTGCTCAAAAGACAGGCTGCCTATTGATTTTTATTAAGCAGCAGCCGTCAAGAATTTATTCCTTTCATCCACCTTTCATCTTCCGCTTTTACTTAATCCGCTTTTACTTAAACGGTGTAAAGGGAATGAAATCGTAGCCTGTACCAGAGCGGCTGCCGGGTTCTACTTTGACCAAACGGTCTACCTGACGGCGATCGCCCGACGGCAAAAAGTTAATCGGGCCAGTCGCACTTTCGACACTAAAATCTTTGCTATCCAAAGACGCCTTTAGTCCAGCTCGGCTACCGTCATTTTCGAGGCCATTGGCGATCGCGGTAACGGCATCATAGGCAGTTGCGGTTCGCCAGCTCACGTCGCCTGCCCACAGGCTACGCGAACTGGTCACAAATGCCTGATCGGTGTCTCTAGAAAGCAAGTGCCAGGGCACAGCCACCGTCAGCGCCTGCGAATCGCTGCCGGTTTTGTCTAAAATAATGCGGTTATACAGCTCATCGCCGCCCAAAATAGGCAGCTTACCCCGGTTAAAATTAATCACGCTGGCCGCTGCGTTTAGCGTGTTAGGGCTCACTGCCAGCATCAGCGCGGCAGCACCCGCGGTCTCGGCCTCGCGCTGCACATTCGGATCAAACGTCCGCGCAGAGAGATCGTACTCAGCGACAATATCACCGCCCCAAGCTGTCACAAAACTCTTGAATTCTTCTTTCAGCGAGTTACTCAAATCGCTAGTCGCATCATAGTAAATCGCTGCTTGCTGGTACTCTTGATAATAGAGCATGTAAGCCGCTAGCGCCGCCGCTGCAAAGCTATCGCTGGGCACGGTGCGATAGAGGTAAGGGCTTAAGCCTGATAGATCCACCGCCGTACTCACGGGCGTAACGGTGACTAGCCTCCCGGCTGCGTACACAGGCGCAGTGGCTAACGTTACCTCGCTAGAATAGTGACCGACTACCCCCACAATGCTGGTGTCTTCGACGAGCGCTTGGGCGATAGTGATGGCCGTTTCGGCATTATTTTCGTCGTTGACAAGCACTAGCTTAAGGGGTGTGCCGTTGATACCGCCATTGCGATTGATATCTTCTTGAGCCTGAGCTGCGCCGCGCAAAATCTCCAGGCCAACCGCACTGATCTCACCGGCTGGTGCCACGACTGCTACGGTATAGGCTGCATTTTCACCAATGCGGGCGTTATTGCGATAAATAAAGCTTTCAGGATCGTTGGGATTGGCAGCCAAGGCCCGGTTAAAAACGGTGATGGCGTTAGCGTAGTTGCCCTGAGCAATCGCGGCTATCCCGGCTTGCTTATCGTCAGAAGGCTCCGGAAACAGTGTTTCTTCGCCTGCACTGACTCGGGAGGAGACTGCTTCTGGCAACTGGTCATTAGCCGCTACATTGACAGTTGATCGAACTTGGGTCGCTGGATTTAAACGGCTAGTAATCGCCCACAGCAGTAGCGAAACCCCGCCAACTACCCCCAAGGCTATCAGAGTAGCAATGATGGCAAAGCGACTGTTATTTTCCTGCGACATATCGAGAATTTATCCTGAGAAGATCACATGATGCCAAAGGCAACGCACCTGCATTTGGCATCCGAATTTATACCAGATATATGGTGCAAGTATACGGTGCAAAAGAGCCACATCAAAAGGACATCCATCATCATGACGAGCCTTCTCAGCATTTGTCGTGCTAGGCAGGCTGCAGTCAAACGACACCGTGAATTGTTTTGACCCACTTCAAGCGCTTTTCACGAACAGAAATTCGCATGGCCATGGCGGCAATGACCACCACCCAATGCAGCATATAGACGGTGCCCCTGATCGTTTGAATAGCAGCGCTCCCAACAGACATCGTCTCAGCTCGGCGGAGCGTAGTGAACATGCCCCAGACAGACATAGCAATGCCCAAGATCGTAATCGGGCCAAAAATGGGCAGATGATGGCGGATACCCGCGATCGCTAAATCGGGCAACGCCACCGCAGGCATCATGTATTGAATCACCCAAAAGCCTGCCATATCAATCGACTTTTGCCAGCCCAGACGGTTTTTAGCAAGCTGTCGCCAGTAGTCCAAATAGCGTTGAAAGCCGCCTTCAGCCCAACGGTTGCGCTGATGCCATAACGCTAGAGCGCTGGTCACGCCTTCTTCTTCTACCGACGGGGCGAACAGTAGACCAATATCCCACTGATGCAGATGCAGTTGAATCGTGAGATCCAAATCATCGGTGATAGTTTCTTCATTCCAGCCGCCGCACTGGGCGATTGCACTGCGCCGCACAAACTGCCCATTGCCGCGCAATTCACCAATGCCGCCGATCGCAATCCGCCGCTCCTGCATATAGCTATCAAGCGCCATTTCAGCCTTTTGCCCGCGCGTCCAAAAGTTAGTGGCTGCATTGGCGATGGCTTTTCGAACCTGTAACGCGCCAATATTGGCCGGCTCGAACATTGGCACAACATGGCGCAGCAGGTCACTTGGCACATCGGCATCCGCATCAAACACCGCCAGCAAATCGCCTTGAGTTTGAGGCCAGACCAAATTCAACGCACCTGATTTTCCGCCTGTGGCATCAGGGCCTCGATGAATGACATTTAGCTGCGGATGGCGCTGAGCTAAGCTATCTAAAATCTGCGGGGTTTGATCCGTACTGTAGTCATCAATAATCCACAGGTCGTAGCGCGTATCTGGATAGTCAATGCTCAGCAAAGACTCCACTAGCTTACCAATGACTTGGGCTTCATTCTTAGCTGAAACTAACAGCGAAACGTAGGGCCAGTTCTCAAAACTCGGCGAGTTCTCAAGGCGCGGTTGAACAGGTGCTGCTACCGACGGCAGTGGGGTCGGAACAGACAGCGGCTGGGCTAACACCACGCGCAGGGCATGCAGGCTCATGAGCGCCGTAAATGCCCAAACCAGTCCTCGTCCCCAACTTATGCTGTGCAGTCCAGCCGTTAATAGCCATAACAAGCCTAGCGCGATCGCGGCCTTGAGACGTCTACCCGCATAGCCTCTAAATAATTCGGCACTAAATGCCAGATGAGCCTCCAGATCCAAGCAGTCTAAGTCTAAGCAGTCTAGGTCCAAACAGTCTAGGTCTAAGCCTTCCAGATCGAGATCAGAAGGAATGGAGTCGGCAAAATCTGACATGCGTAGTTTTGTATAGATCCCTTAACAAATGTCTTTCAATTTAACCATACCCCATTCAAAACGTGGTTCAAGGCTGTGGTTCGGGGCATGGTCAACTATTGCCGCTAGCGGGCATTCTGAGAACGCATTCCACACGCTTGCAGCCGCTATGTCTCTTCAATCTATCCAGCCTGCTACCAAACCAGAAGCTAGCGTTTATCTGCCTTATTATCAAGGCAAAAAGCGCAATGCCCTGCCCTATGCCATCGGCCTTTATAAGCAAGGCAACATCGAAGGAGAGCGTCTCATTGAGGGCACTAGCAGTATCGCTTTTTTGGCGACCTGGAATGTTTCAATGCTGCCTGCTGATCTGACCCGCTGCCAAATGCAGTTTGACGGTGACTCTGAGCTCACGTACGAAATTACGATGGCTACGTATGAGTTCGTTGACTTTTTGATTTCGGTGGTTGTGGCGATGAATCAAAACAAGCAGCCTGATTTCGATCAAGGCTTTTACCGCAAGCTTCTGCGGATAGATGAGTAAACCGTCGCCCTCTGCGTAGGATTACGTGGCAGAATGATGAAGTTGAAGCAGGTCTGAGTTATTCCGTTACCGCCGACATTAATAACGGCAAGGCTGATTGCCGAGTGACTAATAACTATAGAGATGTGGCTAACGCTATCAGTTGCAAGGAGTTAGGGCGTGACCCAATCATCAACCCAGAGATCTGCTCATTTATCTCGGCCTGTGCTAATCGGCTCGATTGAGTCGTACAGTGGCAAGTCAGCTACCGTTTTAGGGCTGGCCTTGCAGATGCGATCGCAAGGATTTGACATTGCCTACGCCAAACCCATTGGCACCTGCCCCAGTGAAAGCGAAGATCAGCTAGACGAGGATGTTCGCTTTATTAGCAAGACGCTCAAGCTCAGCCAACATCGAATCCGACCGACGTTATTTTCATTAGATGAATCGACGATTGCTCAGCAGCTTTCAACCGAAACGCTCATTCAACGTCAGGACATAGAAAGCGCGCTGGCTAACCAAGGTGAAGACCTCCTACTCATTGAGGGGCCTGGAGATCTAGAAGAAGGCACGCTCTTTGGATTGTCGCTGCCTGAGATGGCAAAGATGAGCCAAGCGGCGGTGATTTTGGTGGCACGTTATTATTCGGCTTTGGTCGTTGATAAGCTGCTATCGGCTAAGCAGACGTTAGGGAGCCAACTACTAGGGGTGGTGATTAATGATGTTCCGCCTGAGCTGATGGACGAAGCCCTCAGCCCGGTGAAACAATACCTAGAGCGCCACGAAATCCCGGTCTTTGGGATTTTGCCGCGCACGGCGATTATGCGTAGCGTCAGTGTAGAAGCGCTGGTACATCAGCTCAAAGCAGAGGTGTTGAACCGGCCTGAACGGATTGATCAGATCATGGTGGAAGAGATTTCAATTGGAGCGATGAACGCCAATTCGGCGCTGCGCTATTTTAATCAGGCACATAATATGGCGGTGGTGACCGGGGGCGATCGCTTCGATATCCAAATGGCCGCGCTTGAAAGCTCAACTCATTGCTTGGTGCTCACGGGCCGATTGTCACCGCGCCCTGATATTTTAGAGCGCGCCAATGATTTGGAAGTGCCGATTCTATCGGTCGATTTGGACACCTTGACCACGGTCAAAAAAATTGAGCAGGCGTTTGATCAAGTTCGCTTACATGAGCCCATTAAGGTAGAGTGTATCGGCCACCTAATGGCGAAGCATTTTGATACGCAGCGGCTGTTGAATGCGCTGGGGCTGAGTCGAGCGATCACCGCCTCTTAAAGTCTTTTTCTTCAGGTCTTTCTTTGACCAGACTTAGCTGAATCCATTTGGCTAAAACGGTGAGTTTTGTGAATTTGCAGGAGTTGAGGTAGGCCCCGGAAACAGCGATCGCCCACCCCTCGTCCTGATTAATACTTTGTATCAGCAAGCAATTGTGTCTTTTTTAACCTCTCAACCCTTGAGGGTTCTATAGCGTTTCTCACTTGGCTGGTGTACAGAGATCTCTGGGAAACCTCTACGCCACAACAGACCAAGTGAGTCGCGGTGGACAAATGCATCCGCACGTCGCTATATACGAACTTTCAAGGGTTTGGTAAAATTGCACAATCTTTTGTGTTCTTTACCCCGAGACAGCCCTTGAGTCAGTCCGTCGAAAATCCACTTGATTCCGTTAAGGTAGACGACTTTTTGCAAGAGCTGGCGACCATTCAGCAGTCTGGCTCAAAGCGAATTGCGATTTTAGGATCGCGCCACGTCCCGATTACTCATCAGCGCCTCATCGAGCTCATGAGCTATGCCCTAGTGCTGGGCGGTAATCGCCTGATTACCTCAGGAGCGACAGGTACTAACTCCGCTGCAATTCGCGGTGCCATGAAAGCTGACGCTAACTTGCTGACGGTGATTTTGCCGCAGAGCTTAAAAAAACAGCCGCGAGAGTCGCGTGAGCAGCTAGATCTAGTCACTAATCTGGTAGAAAATGCCGCTAATGACACGCTGCCTTTAGCAGATGCTAGTGCCATGTGCAACCAAGAAATTATTAGCCGCTGTCAGCAGCTCATTTGCTTTGCCTTTCACGACAGCCAAACGCTGCTCAAAACCTGTCAGGATGCAGAAGATCAGCGTAAAATCGTAACGCTTTTCTATTTTGATTAAGTCTTTTATTTAGTGCTTACTTTAGATACTCACTAAACACTAGTGAGTATTGAATAAGCGCTGATCAAACGACTTTACGCAGCTCACTCTTCCTTTCTTTCCCCCAAAACGTCCTGTGGATATTGTCTATTCTTTGCCATTGATTTCGCCTGCGAATGTTTTGCTATGGAGCATTGCAGTGGGGGCTGCTTTGATTTATTTGCCCTATTTTGTGGTGGCCTTTGGGCGCTTTCAGGTAGGCTACGAAATGAGCGCCCCACGCGCCATGTTCGATAAGCTGCCCAGCTATGCTCAGCGGGCCACTTGGGCTCACCAAAATTCATGGGAATCTTTTGCGCTGTATGCGCCAGCGGCGTTGATGGCGTTTGCAATCAGCTTACCGCCTGATCAGGTATTGAGCTCGGTGGTGCTTTATTTGGCTTCGCGGGTGACCTATTCGCTGTTTTATGTGCTGGATGTACCGATTTTGCGATCGCTCTCTTGGGCTATCAGCATGAGCAGCATTTTTTCGCTCTATTTCAATTGCCTATCAGCTTTTGAGTAAACCGATAGAATTAAAATAAACAGCTTTTACCGCTGCTTGAATTATGGCTTCTACTTATTCCTTTGACGTGGTTAGTGATTTTGATCGTCAAGAGCTAGTCAACTCAATTGATCAAGCTCGGCGCGAAATCAAAAGCCGCTACGATCTTAAAGACACTAAAACGACGCTGGATCTTAAAGAAGACAGCATTGCGCTAGAAACAGACAGCGACATGACGCTGCGGGCGGTGCACGTGCTGCTACAGACAAAGGCAGCTAAGCGCAATCTGTCGATGAAAATCTTTGATTTTGGTGAGATTGAATCCGCTAGCGGCAGCCGCATCCGCCAGGAAATAAAGCTCAAAAAAGGCATCGATAAAGAAGATGCCAAAAAAATTTCTAAGCTGATCAAAGACAACTTAAAAAAGGTGCAATCGTCTATTCAAGGCGATTCGGTACGAGTTTCAGCGAAAGATAAAGATGATTTGCAAGAAGCGATCGCACTGATCAAAAGCGAAGATTGGCCAATGGCCTTGCAGTTTCAAAATTATCGATAGCCAATGGTTTATCAACTCTGCTCTCTATGGCCTCGCAAGTGAAGAGCAGGCTTTGATAAGGCGATTGCGATCCTAAAACACTTCAAATTTCTAAAGACAGCCATCTTGCTTGAGAGTGATAGCCTAGCTTCTTATAGAGCGCTAAGGCAGACACATTGTTTTCAAAAACCTGTAAGCCAATCTGACCATAGCCCTGCTGCTTTGCCCACTGCTGAGCTTGTTTCATCATTGCTGTTCCTAGCCCTTTTTGACGGTGCTCAGGCGCAACATACAGCAGGAATACATAAGCTTGCTTCAATCCCGTGCGCTGATCGACTGCTTCTCCTTGCCACAGACAGCCCACCGGTTCGAGGCGTCTCGTTCCGGGTAATCCGACCGGAAGAGGCGATGAGTGATCCGACATTAGCCACCACAGTTGAGTACGATTAGAGAAATGGCGCTGTACTGTATCAGCTAGATGATCGCCCGTATTGATCGCGCCCAAATCGCGGTAGGCCCGCTGCATAAACTTGACAAGTCGGGCTCTATCTAGAGTAGAACCCGATTCTAAGCGGTAATTTTTGATAGGAAACGCAATAGCCACTACACAGGAAACCGCGCTGTCATCGTGATGTCGAGTAATAGAGTGCTCGGAACGATAGAAACAGGCTCAGTGATCGGAGCCGGGGCCATCATATCGCTAGGCAGGAAAATTCGGGCGCTAACGGCCAGTAGCGCTACTGCGAAAATGAGGACGATAAAGAGCGGTGCAATGTATTGGCGAAAGAAATTCATCGATAGTGCCGAGAGCTAGACTTTCACAGCTTATAAGATAAGTGCGTTTTGACGTAACCCTTAACGCCTTTCAATTCTAGGGCGCAACGCGGGAAAGCGGGGCAGCCTGTCGCGGCCTATTGAGTCGACGAAGCTGTCACCGCCGACAGCGGCGACAGCTGGTTAGCTAGAGCGCCAGCCAGTCAAGCCGATAATGGTAATCGTGCAGTCCTATGAGATAGGTAGATAGGTAGATAGAACCACTGGGGTTGCAGACCTAGGTGCTCAAGGCTGCTATTTCGTCTATAGCGCATTCACAAAAGAAGCATCAACTAGCTCAGCGCCAGGAACGGCTCTTTGAGCAACACCCGCTTCGACTAAAATCGGCCCCGCATCATCAATACTATTAATCACGTTGAGCTTGTTGTCAGGCGCGAAAGCGATCTTCTTGTTGTCTTCAATATCCAGAACTGTGATCTTTTTCATCAGATCAGCGACTTCTTCGGGCGTTACTTCAATCCATTCCGCCACGATTGTGTTTGCCGCTTCAGGATTGCGCTTACGGAATTGATTTGCTTTCTCCACTGCTTTCAGATAAGCAAGCACATCATCACGGCGATCTGCAAGGAAAGTCTCACTCGCGGCTAGCCCATTGATAATGACGTTAGTTCCTTCTGCAGTGTAGAGAATAGTGTTTTTGTCGCTAGCTTCAACTGCATTGCTCACGAAGGGCTCGTAAGTGGCTACGGCATCAATGTTTTCGCTCACTAAAGCGACCGATCCATCCGCAGCAGTCAGTGGAACAACATTGACATCGCTAACGCTTAGACCTGCCGATTCTAGAAACTTAGCGACAAAAACAATTTCATAGGGAACTTCTTCTCTAGCCAGGGTTTTGCCTACTAGCTCTTTGGCCGTCTTCACATCGCGGCCAACAATCGCATCGACTTCACCTGAGTAATCGGCTGCGTAAATAAACTTAAGACCGGGCACCGTATCTGAGAGTACTACTAAATCACAAGCGACTACCCAAATGAGATCAATTTGACCTGACAAAAATGCCGTGTTGGTTTCGGCAACTGATTGGAACAAAGTTTGATTTACAGTGATACCGGCCTCTTCAAAATAGCCTTTAGCATTGGCAATTTGGGCCTCACCCCAGCCTAACCAAGGAACTAAGCCAACCCGCAGAGGGCTTGTAGCACTCGTTAAATTGCTGGCGCTGTTGGTGTCGGTGCCATTATTAGCAGACTCTGACGTTGCAGAGGGGTTATTGCAGCTACCAAGCGTAGCGGTTGCTAGCGCGCTGAAAGCAAGCAAAGCAGACGATTTAATGAGGGTTCTTCTACGCATGATGGGATTTAAAGAAGTTAAGGAAGTCAATGAATGGCACTTGATCTAAGAATGGCTGCTGAGATCGGCCGCTAAGAACGGTGCTTTAAGGGTAGATGGATTGCAGCAGGTAATGTGGGTGATTTCACGTCGTCTGCCTAGCTATGTAGAATCCCTGAATATGAGAAGGTTCCTGCATCAAAAAAATGAAGTCATCCGTGCGATTACTGCAAAACCGGGTCATTCTATCGGCGTGCAGCTCTACGTGCATCCCTACAGTGACGAGGCAGTGACGAGCCAAAAAACGGAGTCTGTTATTCAACGAGAGTCTGTGACAGCTGGGTTAGGTGGTGCTGTGACGTTAGGGGGACTGTCTGCGTTGGGCTAATTGGCTGCTTGTGAACTTACCGGTGAATTTGGCTATAGATGGCTAGCTGAGATCGCCGACCACTACCCATTATTGATACTCACCTAGCGGAAAACACTGAACCCACGACTGCCCCTAACCGCGTTGAGATTCAATAGAGCAGCACGAGTCAAAAACGGTTTTTCTGTGCCACTGAGAAACCTGGAATAAGTCGCTCAAAAGAGGGTTAGCACATGATTGATAGTTATTTTATAGAGCAATCTTGCAGCGAGATCTCGAATCGATCTTGCTTTTGGGTTTGCTATCAGCTCGATGCCCCAGAGATGTAACGGTTAAACGCGATATTTCGCTAAGTGTCAGGAACCTAGGTGCTTGCCCTTGAATAGCTTACTAAGCCGTTTTTAGCTTTTCCTGAACCTGATTGGATTTTCCCTAACCCACATCAATGGCTAATTAATGACTGACAGCTAGCTCCAAAACACTTCCCTGATCGCACCTTGCAGAAAGGTTGTGTTTTTGTCTGATAGATCCTATGCAGAGAGCATGACCCCTGAAGCCTCTTTTGCTCTATGGCCCCCATTAGCTGGGCACACTATTAAGTAATTAAGGGTGAGCCTCGCTGATTATTCACCTGTCCCGCTACCTCCCACCATCATGAAAGCTACATCCGACCCAGTTGATACCCGCCCTGTGAGCGGTTTATTCGATGACATAACAGAGGATCTGCGTGAGCCGTCTGAATTTGACCTTTCCCTAGCGACTTCTCTAGATCAGTCTTTGGTTCCTCGCGATGAAAGTGGTGACGTTCACATCGAAGGGCTAGAGATAGAGGCTCACACAAAATCTAGAGCTAGTCGAACAACGGATCTGGTGCGGCTTTATCTGCAAGAAATTGGCCGAGTCAACTTATTGGAGCGCGATGAAGAAGTTGCCGAGGCGCAGCGGGTACAGCAGCATATGGATCTGTTGGCACGTAGAAATGAGGCGGCAGCAAACACTAACGGAGCCTTGGCAGCTTATGTAGAATTGTTAAATACTCGCGATCAGCTTAGTGCGCAGCTTGGCCACCGGCCTTCTTTGGAACGCTGGGCAACGGCAGCAGGCATTTTACCCAGTGCGCTGAAGCCGACGCTGATAGAAGGGAAGCGGCTATGGGCAGAGCTTGCCAAGCTCAGCGTAGAAGAGCTGATGGCGGTACAGGCAGAAGGCATTCGCGCCAAAGAGCATATGATCAAGGCGAATTTGCGCTTAGTGGTGTCGGTGGCGAAGAAGTATCAAAACCGAGGCTTAGAGCTGCTGGATTTGATTCAAGAAGGCACGCTGGGCTTAGAGCGGGCGGTTGAAAAGTTTGATCCTACCAAGGGCTATCGCTTTAGCACCTATGCTTACTGGTGGATTCGGCAGGGGATTACAAGAGCGATCGCAACTCAAAGCCGCACCATTCGTTTGCCGGTGCACATCACCGAAAAGCTCAATAAAATTAAAAAAGCGCAGCGCAAAATTTCTCAAGCAGAGGGCCGTACCGCTAAGCTAGAGGACATTGCTTTGGAGCTAGAGATGACGGTTGCGCAGGTGCGTGAAGTCTTGCAAAAAGTTCCCCGCTCAGTTTCTTTAGACACTAAGGTGGGCAAAGACCGCGACACCGAGCTAGGTGATTTGCTCGAAGCCGAAGATATTTCTCCTGAAGATCGGCTGATGAGTGAATCGCTCAAGCGTGACTTGCAAAAGCTGCTGACGGATTTGACCACACGCGAGCAAGAGGTGATTAGCCTACGCTTTGGCCTAGGCGACGGGGTGCCCTACTCTCTCGCTGAAATTGGTCGCACGCTAGAGCTTTCTCGTGAGCGCGTCCGCCAAATTGAGTCGAAGGCGCTGCAAAAGCTGCGGCAGCCCAAGCGCCGCAACCGTGTTCGTGACTATCTCGAAGCGCTGGGCTAGTCGTAGCTATTTCTTTAAAGATCTCGATCTCCTAACAGTTTCCGCAGGCATGGCTAACGTGCTTGCGGTTTTTTATGGCCAGATCCATTCGAGCGCGCTGATTTCTATCCATTGTGATTTAAGTTTGCAACTGATTAGAATCTAGAGACACATTGGCCCCATCGGCTAGCTAGTCATCTGCAATGCCTTGCGGTAGCTGCCTGGAGACATGCCTTGCCAGCGACGAAAGGCGCGGTTAAAAGCACTATCTTCCGAAAATCCGAGTAACCAAGCGATTTCGCTGTTGGTAATCTGTGGGTTTTGGAGATATTGGTAGGCTAGCTGCTGACGGAGGGTGTCTAGCACGGTTTGAAAGGAGGTGCCTGCCATCTGAAGTTTACGCTGTAAGGTGCGTGGAGAATAGCCTAAGCGCTGAGAGAGCACTTCTAGAGTGGGTTCGCGTTTGGGCAATGCTTCGGTGAGTAATTCGGCCAGTAAATGGTGGAGGCGCTGCATGAATTCATCGGAGCGCGGTAGGCTTGCGAGCAAAGAGTCTGCGTAGCGATCTAATACTTCACAAAGTCCGGAATCTGGGCGGAGTAAGGGAGCGTTGAGCCAGCTAGCGTCAAACAACAGGGCATTGGTTTCAGTGTTGAAATGAAGAGGTGCGTTGAAAATTCGAGTATAGGCTGTCTGATCAGCCGGTGCAGGTTGCTGCAAGTTAATTTTTATCAGCGGCCAAGACTCGCCTAGATTACGCTCGGCCCACAGCATAATGTTGGCGAGTGTCCAGCCAACGCTAATAGCAGGTAGGACTAGCGCTGGACTGACGGTTTGATAGGTGAGTTGGGCGATCGCCCCTTCAATGACCAAGCTAAATTCCATCCCTTCATAGAGCAAGCGGCTGTAGCGTGTGAGCCTAGTTAAGGCGGCTTCGAGCGTAGCGCTATGGCTCATGGCATAGCCGGTGACGCTGAAGCTTTCAAACTGAGTGAGGGCCGCTAGCTGAGCGCCTGCGCTAGGATCGTTAGTCTGCTGAGCAATGGCTTGCCACAGTGCGGCCCACTGACGGTGGGTGATGCGATCGTCGGGATGCGCGATCGCAATTGGACTCAGGCCAATGGCAGCTAATAAATCCGCTGACGACAATCCCATGTTTTCAGTCGCGATCAGAATGCCTTGAACCAGCTTTGCTGAAACAGAATAGCCAATATCTAACTGCATATATTTACTGAGAAAGATACTGACATTTTAAGTCAATCTTTGTGGCGCGATCGGTCAATGAGATTTGAGAAGATTATCGCTACTCTGAAAGTATTCATGTATAGATAGAGATTTATTTAAGATTGGCATTGAAATTTTTGAGGTGATTCCCAAGGCTTGTTCTGACGTATCTGAATTTCGCCCCGAGTGGCATGGTGCACCAGGTTTTAGAGCTGTTCCTTCATATCTGCTGTGACCTGTGAGCAATTTACCAACTGAATACTGGTTTGTGATTGTTCCGTTTCCCATCAGGAGACGGATTCTTTTTATGTGACTAAATCTTCTTTAGAACGAACCGGCAACGCCCAGACTTGGACACTTTTTGATAAGGAGTATATAGACATGGAAACTTGGCAGGCAGTCGTCGCTTCAATAACATTTGTGATCGTCATTGCAGCGATTATGACTGAGAAGCTGCACCTGACCGTTGCCGCGTTGTTAGGGGCTCTGGTGTTGGTATTCACGCATGTGATGACGCTAACCGAGGCGATGGGCTATATCGGCAATAGCTATCCCACGCTGGCGCTCTTTTTTGGAGTAATGGTGTTGGTGCGCGCGTTTGAACCGACTAAAGTGTTTGACTATTTGGCAACGCAGATGGTGGTGATGGCTAAGGGACAGGGCAAACGACTGATCTTAGGGATAGTGGCTATAACAACTCCAATTTGTGCGGTGCTGCCAAATGCGACAACGGTGATGTTGTTAGCGCCTTTGATTCCGCCGATAGCGGCAGAAATTGGGATCGATTTTGTGCCTTTACTGATTTTGCTGGTGTTTGTTGCTAATAGCGCAGGGCTGTTGAGCTTGGTGGGCGATCCGGCGACTTTTATTGTAGGAGATGCCATTAATATTAGCTTTGTAGATTATTTACAGCGACTGAGCTTAGGCGGTGGGCTGGCGATCGCCACCATCCTCATTTTGGCCCCGTTCGTATTCTCTAAAATCTGGAACTGGCAAATCACCGATCTGACCCAACTACCGCACCCCAAAATTTATCGCCCGACCATTTTGGCCATGGGCGGCGTAGTCATGGCCCTAGTGCTGATTCTGTTTGCAGTCGGTGAAAATCTGCCCGTGCCCATCTCGCCCGCTGGGGTCGCGTTAATGGGAGCAGCACTGGCTTTGTTAATTACGCATCACAGCAAACTCGATACTGTTAACAACATTTTAAAAGATGTCGATTGGAGCACGCTCATTTTCTTCATGTGCACATTTGTCCTGATCGGCGGGTTGCAGAAAACAGGGGTGATTAGCAATCTATCGAACATTTTGGCTATTTTAATTGGCCAAAACATTATGTTCGGTGCAATTGTAATGGTTTTTGTGATTGGCTTACTCTCTAGCGTAGTGCCCAACATCCCGCTGGTGGTAGCAATGGTGCCCTTGCTAAAACAGTATTTAGTCAGCACCGGCTTAATTGGCCCAGAGTTTTTATCGCCGACCTTTACCGGTGAGTTTCCAACAGAGGTGCTGCCATTGTTCTATGCGATGATGTTTGGCGCTACGCTTGGCGGCAATGGCACCCTCGTAGGCGCTTCTTCTAATATTGTTGCCGCTGGGATTGCTGAACAACATGGTGAGCGCATTTCATTTCACAGGTTTTTGCGATACAGCATTCCGATTACGGCAGCTCAGCTAGTCGTCGTCGCAGGTTACGTTTTGATCAGATTCTAGACGGTTTGTAGACGGCTAGGGTTGTAGAACTGCTAGAGAGCGGTTTTAGCGAATATGCGAATAGCTTGGCTACTCGCTAGGGCCAAATAATCTCCGTTCCCACTAAAGGCAGCGATTGTATCGACAAAGGCATCTAATTTCTGTACCTCTCTCGTTTGCACATTGCCTAGGCGGCTCCCGGCTACATCCCCACGAATGAAGTAGTATTGACCATCCGGGCTAAGGCGGGTGAATAGATCGGTGCGATCCGCATCGGGCAAATCTATGCGTCCGTGAGATTGCCCTGTATTGAGACTCCAGATATCGAGGCGAGTTTCACCTATCCCCAGCGATTGCCTCAAGAAATGCAGCAGGCCGCTGTTGGTCACAACCATATCGACAAACGCAAAATCACCTTCGACTAAGCCGAGCAATTGAATCGTTTGAAAGTTGTCAAAACGCTTGTCTTGATTCAGTCGCCATAGGTTCACGCGATCCTCATAAAAGGTCGGCCCTGAGTCGCGATAAAGTTGGCTAGCAGTGGCTAAAAATTTGCCATCGGGACTAAAGGCAAACTGTACAAGTTCTGCATTCAAGTCGGCGGCATCGTCTAAAGACTGCATGATTTCGCCGGTAGCGGCATTGTGAAGGCTGCGCTGGCCTTTGCTAGGGCGGCTGGTCGCGCTTGTGCCAAGGTTTACTTGAGTCATGATCTGTTCACCATTGGGACTGAAGGTGACCTGGGCAAAAGAAACAGATGGAATGCCGTCACTCAGCTCGGTTTGAGCCGTGCCTAGTGGCTGTAGCCAGCGCTGTTCACCGGTTTCAACAGACCACGCGGCAGCGGTTACCGCCTGATTGGGTGAGGCTTTTAAGATGGCAGCTATCTGCGTTCCATTGGGATTAATGGTGATGGCTTCGATGCGAGTCATGCTGTCAGTCGCAATTTCTCGAACCAATGCGCCGGTTTGAGCATTCCAAACCTGAATGCGACTGCCTTGCGAGGCTAACGTCACCAGCTGTTGGCCGTTACTGCTAAAGCTCATTTTCTCAGCTTCTACCGGAATAGTCGCAATCGGTTCACTTTGCCAGCTATCGGCTTTTGCCACCAAGGGGGTAGCTCTGCCCTCTTTGACCAGCGCCTGATAAACAAATGCGGCTACATCAGCGCGGCTAGCATGGCGATAAGCCCCTACTTGATCGGCAATAGGATAATTAACCACTAAATTAGCCGCTGCTGCGGTGGCAATAATAGGCTGCGCGTAGGATGGAATAGCTTCGGCATCGCTATACCTCGCCAGGGTTTCTAGGCTGCCACCGGTGTATTTCAATCCATTAGTCAGTGAAATGAGCGCTTCGTCTCGGCGAATGGGGCTATCGGGTTCAAAGATGTTGCCGGGATAGCCGGAAAGAAATCTTGCCGCGCGGGCGACATAGATCGCCTCAGCCGCCCAGTGATTAGCCGGTACATCTGTAAAGGGCTGAGCAGCAGCAGGCTGCGATTGCAGAAAAGCGCGTCGCAAAATGGCGGCAAATTCTGCGCGAGTGACTCGCTCATTGGGCTGAAAAGTCCCGTCCGGGAAGCCGCTGATAATGTTGAGCTTGGTGAGCCCTTCGATGTAGTCATGCGCCCAGTAGTCTGATGAAACATCAGTAAAGGTGTTTGGCTGAGTTTGAGCAGGTTGAGCTTGAGCGGTTTGGTTCTGAACGGTCTGGTCTTGAACGGTTTGAGATTGGGCTTTTGCTTGAAGAATCAGGGATAAAGCAAGGGGGGTAGTGAGCCCTGCAATGAGGCTCAAAGCCAAGCTAAGACGAATCCGTGAGCGTGAGAATCGCGAATCTGAAGGCATTGATGAGCTTTCCTAGTTTTGACCTAAAAATAATGTGGATTTTGTTTTGCTCAGAACAAATTAACCCAGCGCTGTTCTGTTATAAAGCTGTTCTAGTGGTATAAAAATGTTTTGATGGTATAAAAATGTTCTACTACAAACAGTTCGCATCTGACCAGCCCTGATGGCCTCGGCCTTGCTGACAGCGCACCTGACGGCCTGCCCGCTGAATTTGCCATTGACCATTTTGCTGAGAAATATCAAATCGGTGTCGAATGCCCGCTACCGAGTCATCCAAGATGCCGCCTTGATCAATGGTGACGATGACTTGAGCCGGAGATTCTACAGCGCCGCCAGTTAACATTTTAATCTCGACGGGTGCGGCGGTGCGCATGTTTGTGTTGTTCATCGCTAAGGCTAGCGGGTCTGTGCCGATGCGCTGTGCTGATGGAATTTGACTCAAGATGTCAGTGTGACCCGCAAACGAATTTGGATTGCGCCAAATGCTGCTCACGATCGAGTCTGCCTGAAGTAGGGATGAATCTGTTTGATTAATTTGTTCTTGTAAAAGGTTTAGGGCTCTGTCTTGACTGGCTAGGCCACTGTAGTATTTAGCCATGTCTACCAAATTGATAGGGCTCTGACGGTTTTGCGCTGAAGCTGAGAGCGTCAGCGCGCTAACAGCACTGCTCAGCAGCAGAAAAATACCTAGGCGCTGTGATAGTTTTGCTAATTTAATTGCCATATTGGAGCCCCTCCTGCCTGAATCTAGTAGTTTTGAATATCTTAATCTGGGCTACTTAGAAGTATCAGTCCCTAGCAGACACATTCTGCAAGTGGTTTGAAATAGATCGCCCTGGCCTATAGCCATAGCACTAAGGCTATAGAATTCAAGCCATAGCCGTAGACTTAAACTCACTACAGCGGCGACGAATTACGCTGGGGTGCCTAGCTGCAATGCGTAGAGCTTGGCGTATAGGCTGGCTTGCTGCATGAGCTGTTGATGGGTGCCGCTTTCGACGATTTGGCCTTGCTGAATGACGAGTACCTGATCGGCTTGGGTGACCGTGCTGAGGCGGTGGGCAATGACGAAGCTGGTGCGGTTTTTGAGAAGGTGAGCGATCGCCCCTTGCACTAAGCCCTCAGTCTGCGTATCAATGCTGCTAGTCGCCTCATCCAAAATTAAAATGCGTGGATCGATCAACACCGCCCGCGCAATACTGATCAGCTGCCGCTGCCCTTGACTCAGCGATGCCCCTTTACCGCCTAAAACAGTGGCATAGCCTTGAGGCATGGTTGTGATAAATTCGTGCACATTGGCGACTTGGGCTGCGGCTTCAATCTCGGCTTGAGAGGCGTTGGGCTGGCCAAAGGCAATATTTTCAGCAACGGTGCCGCTAAAGAGAATATTATCTTGCAAAACAAAGCCAATCTGTCGGCGTAAGCTGGCCTGAGTGACGTTGCGAATGTCTGTATCATCTATTCGGACTGCGCCTGCGGTGACATCGTAAAAGCGCAAGATGAGATTAATAATGGTGCTTTTGCCCGCGCCAGTGGGGCCGACGAGGGCAACCATCTGACCGGGCTCAGCGCAAAGACTGACGCCATCTAGCACCTTTTGTCCGGGAATGTAGCCAAAAGAAACGCTGTCAAACTCAACTTTGCCTTTAATCGGTGGCAGTTCACTCGCATTGGGATCGTCGTTGAGCAGTTCGGGTTCATCTAGCAGAGAGAAGATGCGTTCGAGGCCAGCGATCGCACTTTGCGCCTGAGTGTAAAACTGGCTAAGAATCTGAATTGGCCTAAAAAACTGCTGCACATACAGCAAAAAAGCCGTGACCGTACCGATCGTTGCCGCCCCGGTCACGGCTAAATAACCGCCATAGGTCAGCACCCCAGCAGTTGCGAGCGTATTGAGAAAATCAATCGAAGGGAGAAAGGCGGCCGTGACGACCACTGCCTGCACATTGGCATCTCGGTTGGCGGCATTGAGCGCCTCAAACGTATCGATATTGTATTCTACTCGGTTGAATGCCTGTGCTTCTTTGACGCTGCTGACATCTTCTTCAATTCGAGCAGAGAGATCGCCAATCGTCTCACGGGTGATTCTAAATCGGCTTCTCGCCCAGCGCGAGAAAAAGCCGGTCGTTACAATCATCACGGGCACGACGAGATTGCTTAATAAACCCAACTGAAGGTTGATTAGCAGCATGGCAATGATGATGCCCACTAGGCTAAACGTATTGCCTAAAATCTGTGGAATGCTTTGGCCAAATGCCTGATTGATCACACTGACATCATTGAGCAGACGGCTCATCAAATCGCCCGCTTCACTTCTGTCAAAAAATCCGATAGAAAGACTTTGTATCTTGATAAAAATGTCTTGCCGAAGCTGGGCAAGTACCGCTTGAACAATCGCACCGACTCGGAAAATCTGGACACGAATGGCGATAGTGCCGATGAGATAGATGATCGCTAACCCTGAAATCATCCCGATCAGACCGACCAAGTTGCCAACCCCGATGAGATTATCGATTGACCAGCCGATCAGGAAAGGGCCTATTGTTTGAGTCATCGCGCCGACAATAACTGCGCCAATGGCAATTGGCAATTCTCGGCGGTAGGGCTTGAGGTAGCCTAAGAATCGACGAAAGGTAGACAGTTGTTGATCGGCTTTTTGTTCTGGGGCAACGGGGGCAGTGGGCATAATAGCAAAGGCATAATGGCAGAGATAATCGGAGCGAGATTGGGCGGGTTATTGGGCTAAGGCTGCAACCGGCTGGTTCATCTGCGATTCAAGAATGGCCCCGTACAGCGGGCTGGTGCACATTAGCTGCTCATGCGTGCCCTGAGCCACAAGTTGGCCATCGTTAATCAACAAAATTCTATCCGCGCTTTGAATAGTGCTAATGCGCTGAGCAATGACGAAAGCGCTACAGGTGCGATCGCGCATGAGCTTGTCCAGATTGGTTTGAATTTGAGCGGCGGTTTCGGCATCAACTGCTGAGGTGCTGTCATCGAGAATAAGAATGTGATAGTGAGTCAGTAAGGTGCGGGCGATCGCAATTCGCTGTTTCTGCCCGCCCGAAAGCCCACCGCCGCGCTCCCCGACGAGGGTGTCATAGCCTGCTGGCAAAGTTTCAACAAACTCATGAATGTGGGCGGTTTTAGCGACTTCAATAATTTCTGATAGGGAAGCGTCTGGCTTGGCGTAGGCAATGTTATCGCGAATGCTGCCGGAGAACAGCGTGGTTTCTTGAAAGACAATGCCGATGCGCGATCGCAAACTTTCCAGATCAAAATCGCGCACATCTCGGCCATCAATTCTCACCGAGCCTTCAGTCACGTCATAAAACCGCTGAATCAAATTCACGACCGTGCTTTTGCCCGAGCCGGTCATGCCCAAAATCGCAATTAGCTCATTGGGTTTCGTCTCAAAAGACACACCTTTCAGCGCGGGAATAGTCGCACCCGGATAGCGAAACCACACATTTTCAAAGGTAATGCGCCCGCCACAGCGATCAAACATAGCCGCATTGGGTCGATTTTTAATTTCGATGGGCGCATCGATAATCTCGTATACGCGCTCGGCAGAAGCGGCCGCTTGAGCAATGACAGGAGCCGCGAATCCAATCAGCAAAACGGGCTGCAAAATAAACAACAGATAAGCATTAAAAGCAACCAGTTCGCCAATCGTAAACGTGCCTTCAATCACCTGAGCGCCGCCATAACCGACCACAGCGAGGGTGATTAAATTGCTGAGTAAAAAGATAAACGGAAAGGTGTTGCGAATGGCGCTTAGGGTCTTGATATAAACGGCGACCAGCTGGTTGTTCATTTGGGTGTAGCGCTGCATTTCTACCGGCTCGCGCACAAAGGCTTTGACTACCCGCACACCGAGCAGATTTTCTCTTAGCACTTCGTTGAGATCGCCTAGTCGCTCCTGCACTTGGCCAAATAAGGGCTGATTTTGGCTAAAGAATCGAAACAATAATGCGCCTGCTAGCGGAATTACTGCCAACGTCACCAGCGCCAGCTGCCAGTTCATAATCAGCAGAATAATCGCGATAGTCACTAGCGTCAGCAGCGAACTGATCACCTGAATCAGGCTAGTGCCGACGAAAGTACGAATTTGTTCAATGTCGCTGGTGATGCGAGTCAGAAGCTGTGAGGTTTGGACTCTATCGTGATAGCTAAAGCTCAAAGTTTCTATTTTGCGAAAGACTTGGCCGCGCAGCTCGTAGGCCACGCTTTGAGAAGCGGCTTCGGCCCAATAGCTTTGGCCAAAGTTGAACAGACCCCGGGCGATCGCAACTGCCACCATCAGCGCCCCGGTCATGAGTACTACCTGCAAATTTTGGGGAGCAATGCCCTCATCGATGCCTCGCCGAAACAGCTGCGGAGTCAGGGCGTTGGCCACCGTCAGTAGCAGCATACTCACCATGGCCCCCGTCGCTAGCGTCAGGTAAGACTTTAGAATTTTGAATACGCGGTTGAGAGATTCCATACAGCGGCCATCATCGCGAAATACGATCTCGATAAGACTAGAGATCAAAGGATAGCAACTCACACAGATCCGCGAGTTGCCATGGGTCAATAATGTCACATACCCAAAAATTGAGGCAAAATCATCTAAAAATAAGGATTAGTTTGGGAGTTTAGCCGATATTTTCTTGCCCATAGTTGCGCTCAGTCAGTAATCTATGGTTAGCGCGATCAGGCAATCAATTGACATATCCCTGTCAGTAATAGTCCGGCTTTTTCTATGAATTTTGCAGCAGTAGCGCTAAGCAGTTGCCTATTGATTACATTTTTTACAGAAGATTTAGCTGTAGAAAAATATTTTTTGCCGCCTGAAGTCGCGGTGAATACCCAGCAAATTAACGTTCAGACTCAATCGCAGACTCGACCCACCCCTGCGCCCAACCTGCCTTGGTATGGCACAGTGATGGGTTTAGCGATCGCCCTCGGCTGGAATGTCTATTTGAGTCAACAGCTTCGTCAATACCGCAATCGTGAAGCTAGCCGGAAAACAATACCGACAGAAGAACAAAGGCTGCAATCGAGTGCAGCTCAATACAAGGCTGTTTTAGCAGCGATGCCAGATGCCCTCGTGCGAGTAGGTATCGATGGGCGATATCGTGAACTGCAGGTTCCTGATCGAGATTTTATGCTGGTGCCGTCAGCTGAGCTAGCGGGTAAAACCGTTGCTGAGGTGCTGCCGCCAGCCCTAGCCGATCAATATCTGCATTATTTAGATCAAGCGCTGAAAACAGGTGAACTTCAGATTTTTGAGCAAACCTTACAGGTAGGCGATCGCTCGCAGCAAGAAGAAGTTAGGGTGATCAAAAGTGGGGCCGACGAGGCATTGTTTATGATTCGTGAGATCAGCGACTATAAACAAACAGAAGCTGCCCTACAGCAAAAGCTCCAGCAGGGAAAAGCATTGCATCGGGTTGTCCAGGCGATTCGCAACTCCCTTGACTTGGCCACCATTTTTGCGACCGCCACCACCGAAACGGTTCGTTTACTGTCGGGCGTGAACTGCGGAGTAGTGCAGCATTTGCCTGATCAGCAGGTTTGGAAAATCATTGACCGAACGTGCTTTGATCCAGATTTGCCAACCTGGGTGGGGCTAGAAGTTTCAGAGTCAGAAAATCCTTTTTCTGATCAGCTTAAGCAGTTTCAAGTGGTGCAGGTGCCAGATACCCGCCAGATTCAAGATGAAACCAATAAGCCTGCGGCGGAAGTCATTCCAGGCGCTTGGCTGATGGTGCCTTTAGTCATTGAAGACCAGCTTTGGGGGAGCCTTTCGCTGAGCACTTCGCAGCCTTTTGACTGGCCAGATAGCCTAGTTTCTTTAGCGCAAACCATCGCTCACCAGCTAGAAGTTGCCATCCAGCAGGCGCAGCTTTATCAACAGATGGAGAAAGAAAAACAAAGGCTGCTCCAAAGTCAAAAAGCGCTCATTCAAGCGCAGCAAATGGCCCAAATGGGAAATTGGGAAATTGACGTGGCGACTCAAGAGATTACGCTATCTGACAACCTGTTTCGGACCTTTGGATTAGACCCCACTGCATCAATAGATATCGCAGCGGCCATTATGAGCCTCATCCATCCCGATGATCGGCCTCAAATAGAGCAGGCTTTAAGCCGGGCCAGGACAGCCGGAACGCCCTATGAAATTGATCTGCGTTTTTTTAGATCCGATGGCTCAATCGGCTATTTAGAAACTCGGGCAGAGGCCGTGCGCGATCAGCAAGGGCAGGTGGTTAAGGTCTTTGGCACTTCTTTGGATATTAGCGATCGCATTCAAGCCGCCGCCCAGATCAAGTACGAGGCTCTGCACGATGGCCTCACCGGACTGGCCAATCGCATCTTGCTAACAGAACGACTTAATCTATCGCTGCGACGCGCTAAACGTCATTTTGACTATCAGTTTGCCGTTCTCTTTTTAGATCTCGATAACTTCAAAGTCGTCAACGATAGTCTAGGTCATCTAGTCGGTGATGAGCTGCTGTCAGCCGTTGCCATCTTACTGAAGCAAACGGTTCGAGAAGTCGATTTAGCGGCTCGGCTCGGTGGTGATGAGTTTGTTGTTCTCCTCGATGGAATCGACGAAATCGAGGAAGCCGTTCACGTCGCCAAGAGGCTGATAGCGGCTTTAGAAAGCCCCTTTCTCATCGCCAATCAAGAGATTTTCGTGGGCACTAGCATTGGCATAGCCATTGGCACAGCCGATTACGAACGCGCTGAAGACCTTTTGCGAAACGCTGATCTAGCGATGTATCGCTCTAAGCAGAGCGGGCGGGGACGCTATACCGTTTTCGATCCGGCTATGCACTTAGAAGCAGTGCAGCGACTACAGATTGAAAGCGGCTTGCGCACAGCCCTAGAGTGCAGTCAGTTTGTGCTGCATTATCAGCCGATCTTTCAGCTAGAGCCGCTGAATATCCGAGGCTTTGAGGCGCTGATCAGGTGGCAGCACCCGCAGCAAGGAACAATCTTGTCGTCTGAGTTCATTGGCATTGCCGAAGAAACTGGACTAATTGAGCCGATTGGTGATTGGGTTTTGCACAGCGCCTGTGAGCAGTTAGTACAGTGGCAAGCCCAGTTTCCTCACCAGTTTTTGACAGTCAGCGTCAATCTCTCGGTTAAGCAGCTACAAAGTTCGCTATTGTCCAAGCTCGATGCGCTCCTGACGACTTACCCGATTGAACCAGGCGGCCTCATTCTCGAAGTCACTGAAAGTATGCTAATGGAAAATATTGAGGCTACAGTCAATCTCTTAGAACAAATTAAACAAAGAGGCTTTCACATTAGTTTGGATGATTTTGGAACGGGTTACTCGTCGCTGAGCTACTTACATCAGCTGCCGCTCAATGCCCTTAAAATTGACCGTACCTTTGTTAGTTTTGCTGAGCCGGATGTCCGCAATCGGCTGATTGCAGAATCGATTGTTGCCCTGAGTAATTTGCTGGAATTGAATGCGATCGCTGAAGGCATCGAAACCA